>OMIY01000113.1 GCA_900299215.1 bacterium
AAGTCACTTTGTATGTCTTGCCTTCTTATTGAGTCTGCTAAATTTCGCAACTGCAAAACCAGCGCAGAGACAGACTCAATTGGTTAAATTGAGTTGGTGTTTAGCTTTGGCAACTACCTTGCGCCTTGATCTAATCACTTTACTTGGCGTTCCTTATTTGTGGGCATTTGGTTCACTTGTATGGATGCAACGTGGGATTAGCTGGCGTCTAATTGGCAAAATCGTAGGAGCCTCGAGTTTGCCAATTATGTGGACTTTGTTTAGTACCATTTATTACGGTTTCCCCCTACCAAATACAGCATATGCAAAGCTTGGAGCAGGAGTCCCGACTAAGGATTTGTTGCCTCACGGCTTTGCCTACCTAATGAACTCATTGCGCCTTGATGGCATAACTTTGTTTGCAGTAGCTCTCTCTTTGGTAGCAAGTTTTTGGTCACGCCGAGGCGTCCGGATTGCCATGGCCCTCGGCATTCTGTGTAATCTTGTCTATGTGGTAAGAGTTGGCGGCGACTTTATGAGTGGTCGATTTCTGACAGTATCCATGTTTCTATCGGTCGGGCTTTTAGCATCGATGCGATGGTCGAAATCGGCGCTGTTGGGGGTGGCGGCTGCATTGCTTATCTACAATAGTATTCAGCCCTATGCACCTTGGCGGACAGATGCTACCTACGTCAATAAAGTGATCGATGATAGCGGGGTAGCCGACGAGCGTGGCTACTATTTTCAACATTCATCGCTGTGGCTTTATCTCGATAGTTTGAAGGATCGCAAGCCATTTCCCGAGATCATTTGGGTGAAGGACGCAATAGAATTTGGCAAGTCTAACTACATCGCAACGGTGATGGCAGCGATAGGAATATTTGGCTATTACGTCAGGCTTGATCAGATAGTGATCGATCCTATGGCTCTATCTGATCCCTTGCTAGCAAGGACGCCAGTACGAGGACGCTGGCGCGTAGGTCACATGTTGCGCGATTTGCCGGTTGGTTACGCCGAATCAATTGCTACCGGTACCAACCAGATCGTTGATCCAGACCTGCATAAATTATACGACCAACTGATACTCGTAACGCGTGGACCACTTTTTACTTTGGAAAGGTGGCGTGCAATTGCTGAACTAAACCTTGGTTTAAAATAATCATAAATTATTTAGTCACAACTACAGCTGCAACCGCTGCGACCTTGGACCCACCCTGGGGCTTTATCGCTGCAATCAGCTTCACCGCCAATCAGCCATCCCCAACCGTCCTTGCAATATTGATTACCCTCACATTTGAGGGCATCAGCCTTACTAACGAGTACTGCAGCGGGGGCCGCTGGTTTTACCTCAGGCTTGGGATCATTGTTTGCCATGATCCTTTTGATAAATTCCTGCACTCTAGGCTCAGAAACATTAGTGTATATGCTGATTAGAGGATTCTGCGACGTTACTTGGTCGTTTGTGGCTTTGACGGCACCCTCGGGCAACTTAAAGTCGTTAGCGTGCGCAATTCCGATGATTTCACCACTGGCATTGAGAAGCGGTCCCCCCGAATCGCCCTGTCCAATTCCCGCGGTCTGTGGGCTGACGGTGTTAGTGTCGAGCCAGATTGTGCCGCCAGCATCGGCTTTTATCGCATGGACTTGGTTGGTGCCTAGGTAGCGCTTAAGGTCGGGATTAGACTGTTTGTCACGAACAGCAATATGTCCATAGCCCACCAAGGTAACGGTATCTGCTAGGGCGACTGCTTTCTCGCCAAATTTAAGTTGCGGATAATCTTTAAAAGTACCCTTAGGAAAAACCACAAAGGCAATATCACTATCATAACTCGAAGCGACATCAGTCGGATCATAGCTTGGTTCGGGAATGAACACGCTGCTGTTTAAGTTACGACTTCGAAAAGGGTCCTTGTCACCCAGTCCAAGATTAAAGAAAGGAGACACATCTGTGGCTGCCTTGTCGACCACGCAGTGTGCGGCCGTGACGATTAAGTCATCTCGAACCACCGACGCTGTACAAATCGTGGTGCCTTGTGCACTTTTAACCAAAATTCCTATCACGCCCAGGTTATGCTCGTAGTCCTTGTCGCCACCGACAACCTTGACATCTGACCCGAGCTTAAGGCGGTTTTTCAGGTAACGGCATCCCCCCAGGCTAATGCTCAAGGCGGCGACGACTATGGCCACGAAACATTTGGAGATTTGATGATCGGATTGAAGTCTGAGCATCTGGGTGCCTTACCAAGGATTCCAGGAATTAGGGCTGCCTTATCGGCATTCTATCATGAAAACTTGAGGCAAAAGTGTATTTCAGTGCGAGTTACGGCTAGTTAGACAGAGGGGTGGAATTCGCAACGTCAGATAGCTTAAATGAAAACAGCTTAACTACGAATAGCCCAAATACAAACAGGCCGCTAACGCAGCCTGCTTACAACCATGACCCACTAACAATTACAAACTGTTACTTGATCTTGGCTTCTTTAAAGACAACGTGCTTTTTCACGACTGGATCGAATTTCTTGATCTCGAGCTTGTCGCGACCCTTCTTACGCTTGGTGGTGTAGAAGTAACCAGTGTCAGCGGTGGACACTAGGCGGATCAGCTCGCGGTTCATTTTCTTTGCCATAGGAACGTGCTCCTCAAAGACTACAGGCCCCTTGAATAACGGGATCCATGTCATAGCAGGTATAAAAGGGTTAGTGCAAGTCAAACTAATGCGGTAAATGAGTGTCCGCAGTGTTTTTTTTACAGTGATGTGCTAAGGTTGGCTCATGTCTGATCTCTATTTAAAACAGTTACTTGTAGGCCCTATGGCAAACTTCGCCTACTTGGTGGGCTCCCGAAGCAAGCGTGAGTGCATGGTAGTGGACCCGGCCTGGGACGTAGATGCTATCACAAATGCAGCGGAAGCTGATGGTATGACCATTACTGGCGCGTTGGTGACTCACTATCACCCGGATCACTGTGGTGGTCACCTCTGGGGCCATGACATTCAAGGTATAGCTGAACTAATGGCCACTAAGCATGTACCGGTATATGTGCAGGCTGAAGAGGTTGACGGTATCGTCAAGGTTACCGGGGTCAGCCGCAATGACCTGAAAATATGCCGTAGCGGGGATCAAATCGACGTCGGTGGAGTAGCTATAAAGGTTATTCACACACCGGGCCATACCCCAGGGAGTCAGTGTTTCCTCTGTGAGGACAGGCTGATTTCGGGTGATACGCTTTTTATCAGCGGTTGTGGTCGGGTAGATTTGCCAGGCGGTAACGCCGATCAACTCTACGACAGCCTGACCAACAAATTGGCTAAGTTGCCTGAAAACACGATCCTACTTCCTGGTCACAACTATGATCCGGTCCCGTCGGCTACCATGGCTGACGTGAAAGGTCGCAATCCATATCTGCAGGCAGCTTCGCTTGCTGCTTGGCGCCATGTGCGAGGAGTCTAGGTGAGAGCCAAAAAGGTTGCCTTGGTCATTTGTGGGGTCTACTTCACTCTGGCTGGGACGCCAAGGGCCTCGGCATACAGCCTCTCAAGCATGCGCAATTCAGTGTTTCGCATCCAGGTGATGCGGGATGAGCCTAGTTTTGTTGAGCCCTGGAAAAGGGTGGTGGCGACTCCTGGCGCCGGAAGTGGTTTTTACATCGGTGATGGGCGCATTCTGACCAACGCTCATGTGGTTGCCAACGCCTCCTTTTTAACGGTTCAGCGTGACGGCGACACGACTCCCTTGCCTGCTCGGATCATCCATATCGCTCATGATGCCGACCTAGCTGTGATCGAGCCTCTTGAGGTCGCTGGCAAAGCAGCGCTCAAAGCGGTGCGCGCAATGCATCTTGGGGGCATACCAAAGCTGCGTTCCCCGGTATCGACGATCGGCTTTCCGATGGGGGGCGATCAGCTGTCAGTAACGGACGGGATTGTGTCGCGCATTAGTTACCTGGGATACGTTCATCACGGCGCTGCTAAACACCTGCTGGTGCAGGTGGATTCAGCAATCAATCCAGGTAATAGCGGCGGGCCGGTGGTGCAAGGTGATCAGGTCGTAGGTGTTGCTTTTCAAAGCTTCCAGCAGGCTGAAAACACAGGCTATATCATACCCACACCCGTGATTAGGCGCTTTCTGAGGGACATCGAGGATGGGCGCTACGACGGCCATCCCGAGGATGGAATCACGGTTAGTGACTGGGCCTTGCTCAATCCCTCGACTCAGGCTTTTTACCGTCTGTCGGCCAGCGATGGTGGAGTAAAAGTAGCGCATGTGAGCAACTGGGCATCACCAGCTGGGCTGATTCGCCCCGGCGATCTGTTACTCGCAATTGATCATCAACCGATCGGAGTCGACGGCCGCGTTGATTTCGGTGGTGAGCGTGTCGACTTCCGCGTTCTTTACGATCTTAAGCAAATGGGAGATGACTGCCGCTTTAGCGTTCTACGTGAAGGCGTGCGTCGCGACGTAATTGTGCGAGTAGGGGGATCACGTCCGCATCATGAACCAGGGTACACCTATGCCCGCCATCCGCGATATTTTGTTTACGGTGGGCTCGTGTTTACGGCGCTAAGTCGCAACCTCTTGCGTACTTGGGGTGAGCGTTGGTTGAGGGATGCACCGATGACATTAAGATATCTAGAATCATGGTCGCAATATGACCCTGATTTTGCTGATCTTGAGCAAATTATCGTTCTGGTCAAGAGGCTCCCAGATCAAGTGAATGCTTATGCCACGGGCCAGCTCTATCAGGTAGTCCGTGCTGTGGACGGGCAAAAAATTCACAACATCAAAGATTTGGCTATGAACTTAGAAAATGGACAAGGTCCCTACGCTGTGATCGATTTTTTCGGAAGTCATGATCCTATTGTGATGTCGAGAGCACAGGCACTGGCCCACAAACCCATGATTGAGAAACGCTACAACGTCACCGTGGATCGCTGGCTCGGAGGCGATAATGAGCGGGCTGATTCGGAGGCGCATTGATGAGTTTTGCGATCGGCCTTTGGTTGGCTAGTGCTGCTGTTTTTGCTGCGCCTAGTTCCAAGCCTCGAGAACAATTGCGAATGGAAGATCATGTTGTGCGCATTTATGCGACTAAACGTGAAATTGATCCAAGCACACCCTGGCAACATGAGGATATTTCTCAACAGCAGTATCTAGCAGTCTTACTCAGCAATGGTGAGCTTCTTACAACGTCAAGCGCAGCGCGTGATGCCAGTTTTTTGGAGCTTCAGCGCTTTGATTCATCGCAGCGGGAAGAGGTCACCACTGTCTTTGTTGACTACGAAGTCGATTTGGCATTGCTGCGACCTGTCAGGCCGGCGGTGCTGAATGGTTTGAAACCAATGGCGATTGGTGATGACCTACCTTTAGATGCTGCTGTTCAGGTTTATAAGTTTCGTGATGCCAATCAACTTAGTCAAGTAGCAGCTAGTTTGCAGGAGGTGAGCCTATCATCCCCTCCCACCAGTAACTATGGCGTCTTATCTTATGACCTTAAGACACAGCAATCTGGACTCGGTAATGCTGAGCCTGTCGTTGTCGATGGAAAGCTCGTGGCTTTAGCATCCTCGCAGGATCAAAATTTTCTGGCGGCAGTGCCGGCAACTATTCTGCGCCACTTTCTAAACGACCATCACGACGTCAATTATCGAGGTTTCCCCTCGTTAGGATGCGAGCTTTCACCGTTAACGTCGCCCGATATGCGGTCTTTGCTCTCAGCTCCCTCTGGGCAGCTTGGAGTCCGGGTAGCGCAAGTTTATAAGGACTCCAGCGCAGCTGGGCATTTGGTTGTTGACGACGTGATATTTGAGGTCAACGGTCTAAAAATTAGCGATCAGGGTTACGTCCAACATCAAATATGGGGCAAGTTGCCACTGCGATTTGTCATCAATCAACTTTATAGCGGCGACAAGCTTTCGGTAAAACTTTGGCGCAAGGGTGTCGAACGTTCTGAAACCCTAACTCTGAAGAGATTTGATTCAAATCGACTACCTGTAGTGACTTATCGCTACGGGCAGCCTGAGCCGCATTTGATAGTAGGAGGTTTCATATTTCAGGAACTCTCACTTGCGTACCTACGACAGTGGGGCAAATTCTGGCGAGACGTTGCTCCACTGGATTTACTACATATTCTACGAGATCAAAACGAACCAGCTGAAGACCCAAGCAAGCGTGTCATCTTTGTCAGTCGCGTATTGGCAGATCCAATTAATCAAGGCTACAGTGACACTCGGCATCGACGAGTCCTGAAAGTTAATGGTCGAGATGTCAATTCCATGCAGCAACTTCGCGATGCACTGTCCCAGTCTGTGACTCAGGCTGGCAAAAAATACATAGTGACAAAACTTGGGCCAGAGGGTGATGAGGTGATTCTGTTAGAATCAGAATTAGCAGCGGCTCATAGCCGCATGCGTAAGCTTTATGAGATTGGCAATCAAGGTTCTTTCTGGACACCGTGAATCATGAAGCCGCGGGTAGGATGTGGAGGGCCGCCGTCTCAAGTTCTTGCCAGCGGCTTTGCAGAGCTGCAATCTCGTGATTTTGTTCTCCAAGCCTAATGGTCAGATCAGCGATATGGTTGACAAAGTTGGCTTTGGTGAATTCTGAAATGGTAAGTCTCCCAACATTGATGCTTTCAATGTAAAGGTGGGTATCGAGAAGGTGGCAGCAAAGCTCAATCGGAGCGTCGTTTTTGGCGAAATTTGCATACATGTTTTCAAGGCCTATACTAACCAATGGTAGCTCGTCACTTTCGGCACTTCGCGCTAGTCCACCGATGGTATCTAGTAACTTGGCTGCAATCAAAGATTGGCTAATGGTTTTTGTAGAGGAGAAATCGTTGATGAATTGTAGGATCTTTTGACGATGTTCCTTAGGTTGGCGATGAAATTCGGCTGTCGCCAGCACTAGCCAAGCCTCATCGAAACGTGGATCGTTATGATTGCCAGCGACCGCAAGAAGCTTATCAATGTCCCTCAAGGCAATCTTATTAAATTGAGCGCTGTGCATTATTTGGCTTGGATAGCCGATCAACTTTACGGCGTCCATGAGTTGGTCATGTGCAAGCTGCATTACTTCGGATCTACCTTCCGCCAACGATTCTTTGGGCGCGAGAATCTGGACCAAACGATCGTGAGCTGCAAGTATCAGTTGCAAAGCATTGTCTTTCTCGCGAAATCCTCGCCACGGTACCGTCTTGATCTGGTTTAAAAGACTAAGGATGCCGTCCACGGTTTTAGTCTGACTTATTTGAATAACAAGAATACGATGGATCCGCATACTCTCCGAGTTAGGTTCATAGTCGGTGAGGTTTGTGCGGCCCTCATCAAAATTAAAATAGCGCTGAAGTCTAGGTATCAGATGCTCAAATTTAATCGTGAACATCAGCAGTTCGTCGCTGCTGCCAACGGGACCAACCCGCGGTACGGGGCAGGTTTCAATCACGCCTGCCATGTTTGGCGCCTCTTGGAGGAGGCGTGCTCTTGCCTCCGGTCCCATCCAGACAATGTTTCCTATGCCACCCGTTTTTTCCAGATATTCCACCATGGCAACACGGTTTTGATCGGAAAGTGTGGACAGCTGGACTTGATACCTTAGGTCAGCTGAGGAATAACTCATCTGTTGGTCCAGCCAAGAAAAGTCAAAATGGAAAAACCATTTGTTGCGGTTGATGAGCGCGGCAAATTGTTCTGGTTTCAAGATGCGTGCTAAACCGGGATCGATTATTGGCAATAGTGAAATAAGGCCCTTTAGGCGCCTTTCCACTCTAGGAGCAGCATCAAGGTACATACATGCAAACATTTTGAGAGTGTCTATACAAGGATGTATTGATCTTTCTGCATCGATCGCACCCATGACTCGATGGGAGTTAGCTTGCGTGTGTAGATTTAGCGTACCTAAAACATCAGTCACGCATCGCTGGATTTCCTCGCTGCGAATTTGGAGTAAAGACACCGGCAACGATGACTGCAATTGAGAGTCAACATCATGATCAATCGTAAAATTTGTGGTTTTGATGCCGACTATAGCAGCCCAATTATTTCGTCCACCACCATGTCTGCGTAAGAATTGACGAGCTGCTTTAGTAGTTAGCTTCGCTACCTCCTTACTGCTCCTTTGCTCTGCCAGCATGGAAGTGACGTTAGACAAATTTAGGTAAATTGAACCTACCCAGCTTAATTGTATCGTCTCAAGAACAACTGCAACTGATTTACTTATTTCATCAGTGAATAAAATGTTCGCTAATGCACGAATTAAAATGTTGCCGAGCGAACCGGCTGCGCAAATCATAAAACTGCGTCTTGCCACAGGATCTATATCAGCATTTGGTAGATATGATGCTATGGAGTCCCACCACAACCTGGGTGTCTTCACAAATTTGGTACCGCGACTCAGGATAAGTAAGACTGCGATTGGTGTGCAAAATATAACCAAATCGCGCACAACCGGCAAACTATGGGCTAGGGTTTCAGTAGGCAGCCAGTTTCTTCCTAAGAGTCCGATGGCCAGCGTAAGTGAGATGGCCGCTGGGGCACTGAAATTGGCATAGAAGCGAATTTTGGCGGGTAATTGCATCTTACTAAGAATGACATTCAGCATGCTGTAGCTCAGTAAGGTGTCAGCAACCAAATGCATCGTTAATAACATAACAGGGCTGATCATTGAATTTTCGCTGGCAAGGCCGACTGCAGCTAGCACGGCGAGCGCCTGAGAGCTGAACACACTCATAGCACGTGCCAAGGTTGGATCGATAAGAGTGGTAATTGCACCGAGTACGGTACCGTACGTGTAGACTGCGATCAAAGTGATATCAAATAAAGCCGACCAACGAAAATGTTCGGCAATATTGGACGACATAAAGCCATAGGTGATCATCAGCTGTAGCTGCACCATCAACGCAACCACAGCTCCCAACAAGATCAGGATGGCAAAACTTTTTTGTTTTAAGTTGCGAAGTTTCATTGTCTAAAACCTGAAGTTGCTGCCAAATTAGCTCTTTGCCGCGCTGATCGCTTGTAAAGGCAATTCAACGGTAAAGCAGGTACCAATATTGACCTTGCTGCTCACGCGAATGGTACCCCCGAAGTCATTGATAATCCCGTAAGACAAGGCTAAGCCGAGTCCAGTGCCTTCACCGGGATCCTTAGTTGTGAAAAAGGGATCGAAGATCTTGCTGAGATTTTCGTCAGAAATCCCAATGCCAGTATCCTCAACCTCGTACACTCCAAAGATTTGGCCCTGATGATCTTGCCTAGATGTGGCACGAATAGTCAAAGACCCACCATCTGGCATAGCTTGTACGGCATTTTGAATCAGATTTAGAAACACTTGAATGATGCGATTGCGGTCACCAGTTAGCACGTGCTCTTTACTGTCCAGCTTGGTGCTAAGTGCAATTTTACCGCCGTTTTTAAAACCAACGCTACCAAAGCGGATTGCGGTCCGAATGGCTTCAATTGCATTGATCTCCACTCGCTGAGCTTTACTGTTTGATGGATTTTGACGCGCAAAATCCAGTAAACCTTCAACGATGGCTTTGCAGCGTTGTGTTGCCGCCTCAATCTCAACCACATCTTGGTAATGGGGGCTCTGAGGGTCCATTTCGCGTAGCAGCATCTGTGAAAAGATTAAAATACCACCAAGGGGATTATTAATCTCGTGAGCCACACCACCAGCCAGTAACCCTATCGAAGCGAGTTTGTCTTGTTGAGCGAGTTGGGCTTGCATAGCCTTTGCCAAAGTTCGGTCGCGGTACACGTGGACAACGGCTTCCGGCTTACCGTCGGCATCGGTCAAAACCTGAGAACTTACTTCAAATGTTTGATTGTGGCGCACATGGTCGAGCTCAAAGGAGCTCGGGTTGCCGTCTTTCATCGTTGACTTAAGCTTGCAACCTGGACAAGGCGTCTTCCGCCCCGCGAACACACTGAAACACTTACGTCCAATAACGTCTTTGACGTCAATTTGATTGAGTCTTGCCATGGCGACATTAGCTTTTTGCACACTGTAATCGCCGTTGATGATGATGAGTGGATCGACCAAGGCATCGATGGTGGCCATCCACTGACGCTTCAGATCCTCAACAAAGCGGAGAAGGTCGCCTTGGTCAGGGGTAGGGGTCAGCTTTCGCGCGGAGCTGCTGCGACGGCTCTTTTCAGCCATAAAGACAAAACCTCGTATGAAAACTGCCCGGTAAAGGCGGTGGTCGTACAAGGTTTATCGTCAGTTTCGCTCAATAACTTAGGTGGCTCTGAGTAACCAGGCTTAGTGTGCGAAGGCTAAGTCAGCGGTTCCTACCTCAGTTTCGGTGATTTTTCGTAATTTCTCAAAAAGCTCATCCTGTACGGATGACCCCTCTGGCTGCTTCCAAACTAGGGCATGCATTAATACTGTGTCCATGTGTTCCACTGGAACTACAGTCACCTCTTTCAGCACCTGCTTCGGAAGTTCTTGAATGTCCTTCTCGTTTTCCTTAGGTATCAGTACTTTTTTGATACCACCGCGGTGTGCCGCAATGATCTTTTCTTTAAGCCCACCAATTGGTAGCACTCTTCCGCGCAGAGTGATCTCACCAGTCATAGCCACGTCTTTGCTTATAGGGCGATTGGTCAAAGCACTGGTTAGAGCTGTGGCCATGGCTATACCGGCGGAAGGTCCATCCTTTGGTATAGCGCCTTCTGGGACGTGAATGTGGATATCAACTTTGGCATAGAAGTCATCATCCAGGCTGAGAAAGCTTGAACGTGATCTCACGTAGCTTAGCGCAGCTTGGGCTGATTCCTGCATAACCTCACCCAGCTTACCGGTGCAGGTGAGTTTGCCTTTACCTGGAAGGATCGAAACTTCAGCAACAAGCAGGTCACCACCAACTTCCGTCCAGGCGAGGCCCGTACAAAGGCCAACTTCGTGATGTTGGTTGGTTAGGCCTATACGGAATCGACGAGGTCCAAGGTACTTCTGTACGCTCTTCTCAGTGACGGTTTCCGTGATGTTTAGGTCCACCATGCCGGTGTTAGAAGCTTGCTGAGGCTGCTGCGCTTCAGCTGCTGCCGTGGCCTTCTTCTTCTTAGGCGTTGCTACTTCTACTACTTCTTCCGCAACTTCAGCTTCGGAGCCAGTGTCACTCACATCAGTGCTAGTGTCACCAAGGTGATGTTTCTCAAGATGCTTGCGGGCTAGCTTGCGAAGAACGGCACCAATCTCTCGCTCTAGGTTACGTACACCCGATTCGCGAGTGTAGTAGCGAATGAGCTCTTTCACAGCTGCTGGCGAGACAGTCACATTGGTGTTTGCCAAACCGTTAGTCTTAAGCTGCTTTGGAACCAAGTATTGCTTGGCGATCGCCAGTTTTTCTTCTTCCGTGTAACCAACTAACCGGATCACTTCCATCCGATCCAGAAGCGGCTTGGAGATCGTGTGAAGGCTGTTGGCTGTGGCCATAAACATGACTTTGGATAGGTCAAAGTCAATGTCCAAGTAGTGATCGACAAAGGTTGCATTTTGCTCTGGATCGAGAACCTCGAGTAATGCCGAGGTCGGGTCACCGCGGAAATCTTGGCTGAGCTTGTCGACCTCGTCTAGAAGTACGACCGGGTTGGCACTGCCACACTTCTTCAGTGCGTTAATGATCTTGCCCGGCATCGACCCAATGTAGGTGCGGCGGTGGCCACGAATCTCGGCTTCATCACGGACTCCACCCAAGGAGATCCGAACAAACTTGCGGCCAGTTGCCTCGGCCACGCTTTTGGCCAGCGAGGTTTTTCCGACGCCGGGAGGGCCAGCTAGACACAGAATCGGACCTTTCATATCAGTCACCAATGCACGCACCGAGAGATACTCAAGGATGCGGTCTTTGACTTTTTCAAGGCCGAAATGATCTTGGTCTAGGACCTGTCTCGAAAAGTTGATGTCACGCTTTTCCGAAGTGTACTCGTTCCACGGCAATGACAACACTGTCTCGATATAGTTACGCACCACTGTCGCTTCAGCCGACATTGCCGACATATGCTTGAGCTTGCGTATTTCCTTATTCACTTTGTCGCGGGCTTCTTCAGAAAGCTTTTTCTTCTTGGCGAGACTCTCGAGCTCCATGATCTCGGCGCGACCATCATCGCGATCACCAAGTTCTTTTTGAATCGCCGCCATTTGCTCGTTCAAGTAGTACTCTTTTTGAGTCTTTTCCATCTGACGTTTGACCCGTGCGCGGATCTTCTTTTCAACGCGCATGATCTCGATCTCAGATTGAATAAACCCATAAAGGTCTTCAAGACGCTGACGAGGATCGGTTTGCTCTAGCAAACGCTGCTTATCCTGTAGCTTCAAGTTGGTTAGATGGGCAACAAGTGTGTCAGCAAGCTTCGACTCATTCTCTATTTGAGCAATGGACAGAAGCATTTCAGGCGGAATGCGTTTATTGAGACGCACGTAGTTATCAAAGGCCATTTTGACCGTGCGAATCAGGGCTTCGTTTTCGACCCCTGTACTTTGCGGCTCTGGGAGCGGCTCCGCCTCAACCATGAAGAATTCTTCAGTCTGTACGTAATCGATGATCTTCGCACGACGTTGACCTTCAACCAGCACTTTGACGGTGCCGTCTGGGAGGCGTAACAACTGAAGAATGACCGAAACGGTTCCAACGCGGTAAATATCGTCCGCGGTAGGATCGTTGGTTTTGGCCTTTATTTGAGCGGCAAGAAGAATCTCTTTCGATCCTGACATAGCCTGCTCGAGAGCCTGGATTGATTTGTCTCGTCCGACGAACAGCGGCACGACGGTCGACGGGAACACTAAAATGTCCCGCAAGGGTAGGAGAGGTATGCGCTGACGTTGCAACTTCCCAGACTGATCTGTCGTCATACGTATGTCTCCTCGACACTCAAGCAGCCGCAGCTCACTGATTCACAGCGACCATCATTGAGAAATATTTCGTTTGGGGCGACTAGGTTCATCTTAGCGCACCTGGGCCCAACAATCCTAGAAGGTTTAATAAAAATTCGGCTGTGTACTGCAACAGAAAAACCCACGCCTGATGAGAACCGTGGCACCCTCGGGGGGAATAAAGGAATTACCACGGATTCAAGATCAAACTTGTACCGAAAGAGCTTAGCTCTGTCCGGTGCCAAACTCCCGTTCTTTCTTCTCTTCTTTGGCTTTCACCTCAGAGTCAGACCGGTATACCAAGATTGGGTCGGCATCTGCAACGATCACCTCTTCGGTGATGACCACTTCTTTGAGATTTTCTTGCGAAGGCATCTCATACATGATGTCGAGCATTGCCGTCTCAAGAATTGCCCTCAAGCCACGGGCGCCAGTTTTGCGCTTGAGTGCTTCTTTGACCACGGCTCGCAATGCCCCGTCAGTGAATTTAAGCTCGACCGACTCAAAATCGAATAGGCGCTTGAATTGCTTGACGATTGCATTCCTTGGTTCGGTGAGAATTTTGATCAGAGCCGGCTCGTCCAGCTGCGCCAGGGAGCAAACAATTGGTACCCGACCGATGAACTCTGGAATCATCCCGAACTTCATCAAGTCCTCAGTCTGCACTTTGGCAAGCAGCTCGCTGACATTCTTTTGTCCTTTGGATCGGATGTCGGCCCCAAAGCCCATCGAGGCCACTTCAATCCTCGAGGCAATGATGTCCTCCAAGCCTGCGAAAGCACCGCCACAGATAAAGAGGATGTTGGTGGTATCGACCTGCAGGAACTCCTGCTGAGGATGCTTACGACCGCCGCGTGGAGGCACGTTGGCAATTGTTCCCTCGATGATTTTGAGCAGGGCCTGCTGCACACCTTCACCCGAAACATCACGGGTGATAGAGGGGTTCTCGCCTTTACGAGCAATTTTGTCGATCTCGTCGACGTAGGCAATCCCACGCTGTGCCATTTCGACATCGTAATCAGCACTTTGCAGCAGGTTGAGAATGATGTTCTCAACGTCCTCGCCGACGTAACCAGCTTCGGTCAAGTTGGTGGCATCCGAGATAGTGAATGGTACGTTGAGGATCCGTGCTAAAGTCTGCGCCAGTAGGGTCTTACCCGAACCGGTAGGGCCGATCAGCAGGATGTTCGACTTGGACAGCTCGACTTCCTCGTTCTTGCCCTTATGGTCGATCCGCTTGTAGTGGTTGTGAACCGCAACAGAGAGGATCTTTTTGGCGGCTTCCTGCCCGATGATGTAATCGTCGAGGACCTTTTTAATGTCCTTGGGATTGGGAATCTTGCCCGTGGGACTGAGCAGCTCTTCCTTCTCCACTTCCTCGGCGATGATATCGTTACAAAGCTGAATACACTCATCGCAGATATAGACGTTGGGGCCGGCGATTAATTTTTTGACTTCTCGCTGCCCTTTGCCACAAAAGCTGCAGTGCAGTCCTGAGTCTTTGCCTGCCATGTCTCAGATCTCCTTCCCTGACGGGTCCCGTTCTCATTCAGGAGTACCACCTTGGTGCTCCCCACCTTCCCTAGACACACCAAACCGATTTACTAGTCACGCAATCTTGGAAACCACTAACCTTACTCGTCCTTCTTGAGCTTTTTAGCTGAAGGCGCAATTTCGTCGACGATACCATATTCCTTGGCCTGCTCAGCGGAAAGGAAGAAATCTCGGTCGATGTCGCTGGCAATGACTTTACTCGACTTACCGGTGTGGTAAGCCAAGATGTCGATCATGCGCTCTTTGGTCTTGATGATTTCCTGCGCCTGGATCTCAATGTCCGTCGCCTGACCAGTGGCTCCTCCAAGAGGTTGGTGGATCATGACACGTGCGTTCGGTAGAGCGTAACGCTTGCCCTTGGATCCCGCCGCCAGCAACCATGCTCCCATGGATGCACATTGGCCGACGCAGTAGGTGCGAACTTCGGGTCTGATCACCTGCATGGTGTCATAAATAGCCATACCCGCAGTGACTGAGCCCCCGGGTGAGTTGATATAAAAATGAATGTCCTTGTCTGGATCTTGGCTCTCAAGGAAAAGCATCTGCGCCACTATGAGATTGGCAATCTCATCGTAAACGGGTGTGCCGAGGAAAATGATCCGGTCCTTGAGTAGTCGCGAGTAAATGTCGTAAGAACGCTCGCCGCGGTTGGTCTGATCAACGACAATGGGTACCAATGGCATAAAAACCTTCCCTCTATCAAC
>OMIY01000114.1 GCA_900299215.1 bacterium
ATATCGATGCTATTGTTGCCGGCTGCAGTGATCCCAATTTTAAACTTACGGGGTAGGTAGGCTGTTCCGTAGATGGGGTCGACCTTTTCCTCGGCTACGGGTTGGCCGTCCAGGAAAATTTCAAAATAAGCCGATGAACTTGCCTCAAAATGCTTGGAAATCTGATCCGTCAAGCTATCTAGCTGAGCCAGCTTTTTATCCCCCCACGGGTTGACTGCCTGAGTGACGTTGCGGACGACGTCACCGCAAGCACCCGTAGTTGTGACCAGGGCATCGTTGATCTCTTTGATCGTCGCCTTCAGGTTTGACTTAAGGATCCCGTGAAGTTGCAAACTTTGGCGGGTAGTTAAACGAAGTCCCCCAGTGGAATATTTGTCAGCGATTTGGTCCCATTGAAGCCACTGAGCAGCCGTTAGTCGTCCACCTGGGATCCGTCCACGCACCATTAATGTAAACGGCTTTGGGCCGGTGGATGGCTCACCGGGACGTCGGCGGTCGCGGTCCTTTTGTTGGTAGATGCCATGGAATTTAAGTAAGGTCTCGGAGGCATTGCCAAATCGCGTTTCTTCGCTCACCAGGTCTGATACCAGGTCACCACGGAGTCCACGCGATTCTTCCTTCAGTAGTTCAGCTTTAGTTTTTTCGGTAGTAGTCATAATTTATTTGCTCCCTCTTTTAACTTTTTATGCGTTTAAACTTTTGCTTTGGCGCCCTAGCCAGATGTCCAACTGTTCACGTAATGCGGCCATGCGCGCCGTTGTCTCAGGCACTACAGTTTTTGCTTTGTCGCGTAGGCCAGCTAATTGTTCGATGTCGCCGGTAATCGAGTCAGGAAGTAAATCGTTGATCCAGATCTTAAGCGCTCTTGCTAAACCCGGAAATCGCCCATGCGTTGATATGGCGATCACCAATGGTCCACGCTCTACTTGAGCACCAAAATAGCAGTCCGTAGTGCCTGGTGAATCAACTGTGTTAATTAAAACTCCAAGCGACCGTGCTGACGTGGCGATACGAGCATGTTCATCACGGTTATCTACAGCTGAGACAATCAAACGACAGCCAACTAAGTCATGGTGTTCCCAATCACGTTGAACGAGCCTGACATTGGCATGCTCGCCGATCAGCGCTTCAACCTCTTGGCTAAAACTGCGGGCTACAACGGTAACTTGGGCACCAGTTACGATGAGCTTGCGAAGCTTTTCCTCGGCGCTAGCTTTGCCGCCGATCAGCAGGACAGGTTGATCCTTGAGGTCAAGAAAAATAGGCAGTAGCGATGCCATCTCGGTCGTCCTTTCGTGTTCTAATGTGGTCATCTTTGTGGTTGTATTCACTTGGGCAAGCGTCCATAAATGCGACGTTTTGGCCGATATAAATGATGGCTGGCCCGCCGTTCTCGCGACGAATGAGTCCGTGAGCCGCATGATCTAAAGTTCCTCGCTGCACCGATTGCTGCCCATTCGAATCAGTTTCAATCATTGCCAACAGGGTAGTGGCGTCTTTGCCACTTTTGATCAGTCTGCCAGCAATTTCTTGCAACTTTTCCGATCCCATAAAGATGATGACGGTACCGTTGTAGCGAGCAAGGTCCCTCCAGTAGCTTTGGTCATCGGGCAAATGATGGCCCTGAATGGCTCTAAACTCATTGGCTGATCCGCGCATAGTTAATGGCAGGGTAAAGTTAGCTGCGACGGCATTGAGAGCGCTCAGGCCAGCGATGATTCGGTACTTTATCCCGTCAGCACGAAGGGCTGCGACTTCCTCACTGCCCCGCCCAAAGATAAAAGGATCCCCAGCCTTCAGTCGCACGACCTGAAATCCCAGCTTTGCCCAATGAACAAGGAGTTCACTGATTTCTGACTGGGTGAGTGCGTGCTGCCCGCAGCGCTTACCGGTGTAAATCGCAATAGCTGATTTAGGTATGACAGCTAAGACATCCTCGGTAACAAGAGCGTCATAAAAAACGACTTCGGCTGACGCGATGCTTTTTAGCGCCCCTATAGTTAAACAATCGAGACCACCGGCACCGGCACCGACCAGTGTGACGGTCCCACCATTGGCATTGTTTTGGCTACTGCGCCTGAATGGGGTGACTTTGGAGTAAGTATGCACCTAAGTTTCTCCTCTTAAAGTTGGGGGTAAGGATCTCTCTCGGTTCACCTACTTGGTCGATCCGTCCGGATTTCATGACGACAACACGCTCGGACAGTTCCCAAGCTTCGTCATGATCATGCGTAACCAACACACAGGTGATGCCAAGTTCTTGCTGAATGGACTTAAGACGTTTGCGTAAATCCAGCCTGACCTCACGGTCTAATGCTGAAAAAGGCTCATCGAGTAGCAGTACTTTCGGTCTGATGGCCAAAGCCCTTGCTAAAGCTACACGCTGCTTTTGTCCGCCTGATAATTGCCCGGGAAAGCGCTGGGCGTAGCTGTTGAGGTGCATGTAATCAAGAAGTTCGGCAACCGTAGCCATGATGTCTTCACGACATGGTCTTAGACGTCGAGGTCTTACGCTCAGGCCAAAAGCTACATTCTCGGCAACTGTCATATGGTTGAATAAAGCATAGTTTTGGAAGACAAAGCCGATCGCGCGATCAGCCGGTGCTAATGTATTTAAACCCTGACCGTTGAGTCTGATGACTCCGTGTGATGCAGACTCCAGTCCGGCGATAATGCGGAGCGTTGAGGTTTTGCCGCATCCAGACGGTCCAAGTAAGGTCAGAAGTTCACCTGCCTTAACTTGGAACGATATATTCTTAAGGACCAAATGACTTCCATGGTATTTCGTGACGTTAAGTAGTTCGAGAGTCATCAGATAGCTCCCCTCGTGCCATTGGATGACGGTGATGACTCAGCCGCATTCATGAAAAATGCCTTAACTGCAAGTGAAAGAATTGCAAACAAAGCAAGGATAGAGGCAACGGCATAAGCGGCGGTAAATCGGTACTCGTTATAAAGAATTTCCACATGCTGCGGCAGAGTTGTTGTTAGGCCGCGGATGTGTCCGGATACCATGGATACAGCTCCAAATTCGCCTGCAGCTCGTGCCGCCGTTAGAATCACACCCTGGACTAGGCTCAGCTTAATGCTTGGCAGAGTGATGCGTCTAAATATAGCCAAGCCACCCGCTCCAAGTGTTAAGGCAGCTTCTTCAACCTGGCGATTTTGAGCCTCGAGCTGCGGTAGAATTTGTTTTGCGACGTAAGGAACTGTGACAAACAAAGTCGCCAATATCACTGCCGGTACTGAATAAACGATATCGAACCCTAACTGGTGCAGGTGACTCCCGAGCCAACTTCTTTGGCCGTAGAGAAGGATCAGCATGAGCCCAGTGACGACTGGCGAGATGGTAAGAGGCAAGTCAGTTAAGACTAGCAGCCAAGTTGAGCCTCTAGCTTTGGTCTTTGTGACTGCCCATGCCAGCGCCAAGGCGAAGATCGTGTTTAATGGTACAACTATGGCCACCGTGACCATGGTCA
>OMIY01000115.1 GCA_900299215.1 bacterium
TCATAATTTGTTCTCGCCAGGTCAAGCTGGTTCTCAAAGTCTTTTTTATGTTCACTTGGAACAGTCCGGCCAAGAATATTGACATCGGAACCGCACGAGCAAAGGATAAGGGCAAATAGACCACCATACAGTAGTTGCCTGAGACCTAGTCCAAACCGTTCAGGACTATTAAAACTAGCCAATGGCATGGTTTCGCCCCCACGTTTGCTTAGTATGGACGCCCAATGACTCCTACTGCTTCTTGAACCTTTTCGAGCTTCTCCCTGGCAAGCACCCTGGCCCGCGCAGAACCAGTAAGAACCAAATCACGTAAGTCATCTGGGCGTTTCATCAGCTCAAAATAACGATCTCTCATTGGCCCAAAGACTGCCTTGATTTTGTCAATTAGCTCGAGCTTTGCGTGCCCAAAACCGTACCCACCGGCGCGGTATTTATCTGCCATTTGCTGAACCTCAACGATGTCAGCAACTAGGCGGTAAAGAGCAAAAACGTTACATGTAGCTGGGTCTTTGGGGTCGGCAAGCTGTGCCGATCCCGTGACGATTGACATCACCTGCTTCTTCCAGTCTTTGTCAGTGGCAAAAATTGCTACGGTATTATTCTTCGACTTGCTCATCTTTTCGCCATCGGTGCCTGGAACCACTGCAACATCGTCGGAGATGAGCGGCTCAGGCAAATGCATTATCGACCCGTACCGGTTGTTAAATCTCTGAGCAAAATCTCTTGTCATCTCAAGATGCTGCTTCTGATCCTGACCTACGGGCACAACATCGGCATCAAACATCAAGATATCTGCAGCCATTAGCACAGGGTAATTGAAAACTCCCATATTCACGTCAATGCCTTTGGCTTGGGAGTCTTTAAATGAGTGAGCACGAGTAAGCATCCCGTATGGCGCCTGGCAACCGAGGATCCAAGCTAGTTCACAGACCTCCGGTACCGCTGACTGGGCGTAAAGAAGCCCTCGTTGGGGATCAAGGCCACATGCGATCATAGTGGCGAGCAACGTGAACGAAAACTGTCTAGTTTCGGTGGCTGTGTCCGTGCCGTTGAGGGAGTGAAAGTCTGCAAGAAAAAAGAAAAAATCGTAACTATTCTGTAAATCAATTAGGGGCTTATAGGCACCAAAATAATTGCCTAGGTGTGGCGTCCCGGACGGGCGTGAGCCGGTAAGAACGCGTTTCTTGGACTGTCCCATAGCACTTCCCCTATATCGAAAGAGGGCATAGTACTCCCCGACCTCAAAAAAATCATTACCCTATCTTCTCGCATGAACGAGAACCTGTTAATATTTAAGAGCTAGTTAACCAGTAGACGGCGCCATGCTAGCGATCTAAGCACCTGCAGGGCGTCGGAGTTTAACGGACAGGGAGACTCAAGCCGTGGAAGGTACCCTCACCAAAGACGCTCTGATCGAGATGATTCGTGACAAAGTCGGCTATCCCGTCAAGGAGGCCAAGGAGATCTTGGAGATCATCCTTGAAGAGATCAAATCTCGCCTCGAAGAAGGCAAGGAGGTCAAGATCTCTGGGTTTGGCAAATGGACCGTTAAAGAAAAACGATCAAGACCAGGCCGCAATCCGCACACAGGTGATAGGATTGAAATCTCTGCGCGTCGGGTTGTGACTTTCCACCCATCTGATAAACTTCGTGATTCGGTAAATAGTACCGTCAATCAAGGCGGCTAATTTTATCGATTCATGCGGTAATATGCGTCTTACCAAGATTTATACGAAGATCGGTGACAAGGGGACCACGATGCTTGCGGATGGCACGATGGTCCCCAAGCATTCTTTGCGAATTGAAACCTACGGGACCATAGATGAGCTCAACAGCTTTCTCGGTTGGTTTCGTGACGTGCTTCGCGACACGGCGACGCAGGAATTTGCTGAACTAATCAATCGTCTAGGCATGATTCAAAACGAAATGCATGATTTAGGCGGAGAGTTAGCGACGCCGACGGACAGATTGAAGCCTGACCGACAAAATCTGGTGTCCGCAGAAAGCGTCGGTCGACTCGAATCCGAGATTGATAGCTACAACGAAGCACTTCCGGCTCTTGCCAATTTTGTCCTGCCCGGTGGTCACCAGGCGAACTCTGCTGCTCATGTATGCAGAACTATCTGTCGACGAGCCGAACGCCTAATCGTTCGGTTAGGCAGCGTCGAACCACTGCGTGAAGAACCTCGTATTTATGTAAACCGTCTTAGTGACTGGCTTTTTGTCGTATCACGCTTTGTTAGCATGACTCTTGGAGTGCCTGAGGTACTGTGGAACCAAGGCGGGAAAGCGCGTCCTCATGACCAATCGCCGACCACGTAATACAGCTTGGACTTTGGCTGTTATATTGCCGGTTCTGGCCGCTGTCGGTTGGTCTGCCCATCCAGCTTTCCTGGCCGCTTGGGCAGTATTTGATGCTCCTCCGTTTACGGCAGAGGCCTCTGCGCCAGGTCCGGATGAAGATCCAACTCTTAAGCGACAAATTCAGCGCCATTTTTTGCGCCACTACGTCTACATTCCAATTGATGACATAGTGGCAGTAAGTCCGGATCCTATTCCGGCAAATGACACTGCGTCTTTAGTTATGCAAAAAGCTTGCGGGCGAGGTAGACTATTTGTCTGGATACCCTTCAAAATTCGTCTACCATTTGCTGGTGAAAAGGTCTTCGAGTGGTGCTGGAAACCGCAGACAAAGAACTCCTGACAGTTGCAGATTTAGGGTCCCTGACTCACGGCGACGAAGCTCGACCCGTGTCGTTTCGTGAGCGCTTTTCGACTCTGAAAGACAAGGTCGGGGATGTCGAGGAACTACTCGAACAACTGATAGGTTGGACTCACGACGTTGTTGGCACAGCTGAAATTGTGACGGCACATGAACGTTTTCACCTCGAAAACGGCAAAGTATTTCATGATGATCCATTTTACGATGCACGAACGACGTATTTTTTCGATCACTTCATTTTTGAGCGCAAGCTCGCTGGTCATGGAGCCAGATCGGACTCGTATTCCGGCCTGACACCTTGCCAACTTTTTCTCGCCCGAGCTCAGAAGGAAACTCCTCCGCTTCCTATAGGAGTAACTGAGGCGATCGACTCGCTCAGTCATTTCCGTCACTCAGTATTTCAAATTCAAAAAATCAGTGAAAAAACCATGACTCTAGTCGACTTGATCGACTCGGCACGAATTTCGATTCAGGCAAAACCCCGCGAACATTTTCGAGGAATCGAGAAAAAAACAATAATTCAAGGATTCCTTTTTAATTTGGGTCTACACCATTACTTAAGCTCTGGACTTATTTTGCACCCACTTAAAGCCAATCGATTGATCAAGAAACTTATTAAGCAGAATCTAAAAAGTGGCCATAATCGCAAGCAAGTCCTTCCGTTACTAGCCGTCCTCCAACTAAGATATCTACGCCATAAACACGTTCACCCCAAGTTGATCTATAAAAACGCAGATATCTAGCAAATTTTAACTAAATAAAGTGCTCTCCGTTGCCGATGGTAAAGGTGACGATGTGGAGCACTATGAGCAACCCACTAAAAACCTACCTTATCGAAGGATCGCATTTAAGCGATAAGGATTACGCACGCGCTGAACAGTTCGCGACTAAAGAAACCGTCACGCTGATGCATGCAATCGAGCAACTTCAGCTTATGCCGGAGGCGACCGTTCTCGAAGTGTTTTCGAGGTTTTATAAAATACCTAAAACCAAAATCGAAGAAATGGAGATACCACAGCCAATCATCGCTTTGTTACCAAAAGAGTTAGCGCATAAACATCGCGTTCTACCGATTGACAGAGCCGGCAACAACATCATTATCGCCACAGGTGACCCGCGAAATCAAAATGCTATCAACGCGATCCGATTTTCAGTAGGTTTCTTCCCTAAACCTGTGCTAGCCAGCGAACTTCGCATTACCGAGGCACTTACCAAATACTACGGACGCAAGATCCTAGACATCGAGGCACTCAATGAGGCCGGTGATGTTCAGACCAGAGCTGCGCAGAAAGTAGAAAGACAGGACATCTCCAATACCGAAAAAGGTGATGGACCGATTATCAAGCTCGTTAACCAAATACTGATTCAGTGTTTGGTAAGGCGAGCATCAGATATTCATATTGAACCGTATGAGTCATATCTCCGCATTAGGTTGAGAATAGACGGTGTTCTCCATGAAATTGCGCGTCCTCCCATCAGTATGAAGGCGCCACTTATTTCGCGCATCAAGATCATGTCGCATTTGGACATCGCTGAAACTCGCTTACCCCAAGACGGCGCTATCAACATCACAATTGACGGAAAGCCCGTCGACTTTCGGGTTAGTTCCTTGCCGACCGTATACGGCGAAAAAACTGTAATGCGGATACTCGACAAATCAAATCTCCAAACTGATATGACCCAGCTTGGTTTCGACACTGAAGAGCTTCAAAAATTCAAGTCTTCGATCCACAACCCTTTCGGCATGGTGCTTGTAACTGGGCCAACTGGCTCCGGTAAGACTACAACTCTTTATTCAGCCTTAGCTGACCTAAATCAAGAGTCTGACAATATCATGACGGCTGAAGATCCTGTGGAATACAATCTGGAAGGGATCAATCAGGTGCAAATGAAGCCAGATATCGGCCTCACTTTCGCATCAGCACTAAGGTCGTTTCTACGTCAAGATCCAGACATCATCATGGTCGGCGAGATTCGAGACCTTGAGACTGCTGAAATCGCCATCAAGGCTGCGCTTACTGGACATATGGTTCTCTCAACGCTTCACACAAATAGCGCCACTGACACCATTTCGCGCCTACTAAACATGGGCGTGGAATCATTCAACCTTGTGTCTGCTCTCACTTGCGTAACAGCCCAACGTTTGATGAGAAAGATATGCGAAAAATGCCGTGTGCCCGATGAGTCTGTTACGCCCCATGTCATGATCGAACTTGGTATACATCCTCAGTATGCCGACAAGGTGAAAGCCTACAAAGGCGCTGGGTGCCCAGTATGTAACGGCACCGGTAACAAGGGGCGAGTCGCCGTCCATGAAGTGCTCAAACTTAACGATCCAGTGCGAGAATCAATTTTGGATAATGCTCCTGCGATGCGCATCAAAAAAATCGCAATGGCTAATGGTATGCGCACTCTTAGGCAATCAGCTCTCAACAAATTGGCTCAGGGCATCGTTGACGTGCAAGAAATAATCAAGACCACGACATCTGATTCAGATGACAATCAAAATGCCAAGAAAACGTCTCAACAGAAGGGAGCAGCATGAATTACTCACTCCCACAGCTTTTAAAAGCATTAGTCGATCAAGGAGGAAGCGACCTTCATATCACAAACGAATCTCCTCCACGTATGCGGATTCATGGCAACCTATTACCTGTTGAGCTACCGCCTCTTGACGGCAATGGGACTAAATCTCTTTGTTACAGTGTTTTAACTGAGGAGCAGCGCAGAGAATTTGAGGAAGGCAAAGAGCTAGATTTTGCATTCTCAATCAACAACGTTGCACGATTTCGCGCCAATATTTTTATGCAGAGAAATTCCGTTTCAGCCGCATTTCGCGTGATTCCACAACGCATCGTTACAATGGATCAGCTTGGCTTAGCCCCAGTGTTAAAAAATCTATGCACTCTACCTCGCGGCCTAGTTTTGGTCACAGGCCCTACCGGATCCGGAAAATCAACTACACTAGCTTCGATGATCAATCATATCAATGAGACTCGACAGGGACATATCCTCACAATTGAAGATCCTGTAGAATTCTTACACCCACATAAAAAGTGCACAGTAAACCAGAGAGAAGTTGGAACAGATACGAAATCGTTCACTCGTGCGCTTAAAAGTGCTCTCCGAGAAGACCCTGATGTCATTCTCGTGGGAGAATTACGAGATCTGGAGACGATCAGCCTGGCACTCACTGCAGCCGAAACGGGACATCTTGTGATGGCTACATTGCACACCAATACGGCGATTAGTTCGCTGAATCGCCTGATCGATGTATTCCCCCCCCATCAACAGGTGCAAGTGCGCGCCCAATTATCCCTGTCGATTGCCGGCGTCTTGTGTCAATCGCTACTTCCCAGTACGGCTGGTGGACGTGTTATGTGCATGGAAATCCTGATTCCGAATAAGGCCATACGTAACCTCATTCGCGAGGACAAGTTACATCAAATCTACTCAGCCATGCAAAGTGGCCAGGATGACTCGGGAATGCAAACCATGAACCGTGCCATCATGAGTCTGATTGAGCGACGCCTCATCACCCTGGATGATGCAATGGAAACATCTCCCGAGCCAGAGGAATTGGAGGAGATGCTAGCAAAACGTGACCAGAGGGGCGTCCAAATGTCTTCCAAAAGTAAGTTCGCACCAAAAAAAGGAGCGTAGACTGAGTCGTGGCTGAGTTTAAATACAAAGCAAAAGACCCTCGCGGGAAGATAAAAATTGGAAAGGTTCAAGCTTCTACTGCAGCACAGGCAAAAGCTCAGCTTACCAAGATGCGTTTGCGTCCAATAACTGTCACCGCCGTTAAGCTCGATGGACCCGGAGAGGAATCAGGAGGTTTTCTCTCTAAAATTTTCTTTCGTGACGCCAAGGGAAATCTTCAAATCCAACTTGGAAGCGGAGCCCCTTCAGATAAGGAGCTGATAGTCTTCACGAAGCAATTTTCAACTATGATTTCAAGTGGCGTTCCTCTCATTCAATCTCTTGGTGTCCTTGCAGCTCAACAGCAATCCGTGATGTTTGGCCGCGCACTAGACAAAATCCGTTTTGCCGTAGAAAACGGCGCTACATTAAGTGAAAGTCTCGAAGCCTTCCCATTGATCTTCGACAACCTCTATGTGGCAATGGTCAAAGCCGGTGAAGCCAGCGGTAATTTGGATGAAATATTAATGAAATTGACAACTTATATTGAAAAGGCGGCAAAAATTCGCTCGCAAGTCAAGTCCGCCATGTTTTACCCAGTAATGATTGTGACCGTAGCGATCACGGTGATATCTGTATTATTGATTTTCGTTGTTCCTACCTTTGCAAAACAATACCAAGATGCAGGCAAAGAACTTCCTTGGCTAACACAACAAATTGTCGACCTATCTGACTTTCTTGTGGCTGATTGGTATTTAATTTTTGGTAGCTTAGCTACCTTTGTATTTCTATTTAAGCGTTATATACGCACGGAAAAAGGCCGCAAATGGCTGGACGACAAACTGCTCAATGCGCCTGGATTTGGGGTACTCTTCCGCAAACTGGCAGTTGGGAGATTCTGTAACACAATGTCGACTATGCTAACTTCAGGGGTAAATCTGCTGGAAGCTCTGAATATTTGCGCCGCGTCATCCGGCAACAAAATCATCGAGGAATTCGTTACAAGCGCAAGAACAGGCGTCGAGCAGGGTAAAAAACTCTCCGAACCCCTAGCCGAAGGTGGCTTATTTCCCAAAATGGTCATTTCAATGATTCAAATTGGCGAACAAACGGGTGCTATGGATGACATGCTCTTAAAAGTTAGCGCCTTTTATGAAGAAGAGGTAGATCTCGCCGTCAAAACGCTTCTTTCAATGATCGAACCAGTAATGATTGCCGTTATCGGCGGAATCGTTGGTGTCATAGTGATTGCGATGTACCTACCAGTGTTTGATGCTGCTAGTTTAGTGGGTTAATCAGTTGCGGTACCTGTCTTTGAAGAGAGCCAACGGTGACAGCAATCTGAACAATTATACTCGAAGGCGCCGTTGCGGAAGTCTACACCCGCCAATGCTGTACTTTGACAGCGGGGACATTTGACTTCTGAGTGATTATAAATGCAGGTGGAACGTCGACATCTAACCCCATCCGGACGACTGGCATCCTCTACCGTAGGTCCATGACATATCGGACAACGCTGTTGACCTCGTCTCTCCACTTTTGTTTCGCTCCTAAATGCTAATTCGCTGTAAACTGATCGCGAGCCACCAACAAGCTTTTTAATGTGAGGAATTCCCTATGGCACCTAGCACTCGACTTATTGATAGCTCCTATGCCGCATTCATCAACGGAAAGTGGCATAAATCAAATCGTAACATTGAATCAAGAAGTCCTGCTAACTTAGACGATATTCTAGGTGTATTCGGTGAAGCCGACAAGACACTGGTAGCAGAAGCAGCAAATGCAGCCCGAAACGCATTTAAATCGTGGTCGCGAACTCCGGCGCCGGTTAGAGCGGGGATAATTCAGAATTTTGGTCGCCTAGTCGAAGCCAATAAGGAGGTACTCGCAAGTATCGTTACTAGGGAAATCGGCAAACCTCTGAAAGAGGCGCTCGGCTCTGTTCAAGAGGTGATCGACACTGTCAATTTCTTTGTGTCGGAGGGGCGCCGACTTTATGGACAAACGGTTCCATCGGAAATGCCGAATAAAGAACTATTCACATACCGTCGGCCCATCGGGGTATTCGGATGCCTTACAGCTTGTAACTTTCCAGTTGCCGTTCCGGCCTGGTACTTCATTCCGGCTCTTGTCGCCGGCAATACCTGCGTTTGGAAACCAAGCGAAGACTCTCTTGTCACTAGCTTTTGGTTTACTGAGCTATGGGCTAAGGCCGGCCTTCCGTCCGGTGTTTTCAACACCGTTTTTGGCCCCGGACCTACTACAGGTGCTTCATTTGTTGAACTGATTGAAAACGGTGCTTTTGACAAGATTGGATTTACAGGATCAACGGCTGTCGGACGACGTATCGGTGAAGTTTGCGGTCGTTCACTTCAAACCCCCTGCCTGGAACTAGGTGGCAAAAATCCAATGATCGTTTGCCCCGACGCAGATATCGATTTGGCAGTTAATGGCGCGATTTTCTCTGGGTTTGGTACCGCAGGCCAGCGCTGTACTTCTCTCGGTAATTTAATTCTACATGAAAAGATTTATGACCAGTTCGTAACCAAGTTAGTACAAAAGGCAAATGCCATAAAAATTGGTGACCCCTTTGATAAAGACACTACCTACGGGCCACTTATCAGCAAGCGCTTTCTTGATAATCATCTAGATCATCTGACCACTCTCATAGAGAGCCATCATGAGCTTCCTCTTGGCAAGGGAGGTCATATTGGCCACGGCGTCGATTGGCAACATTTTACAGGAAATGCAAAACGTGGAGTCTATGCACGACCAAACATAGTTTTAAATGTTGGGATGAACGATCGTATTTATTCGACTGAAACCTTTGGCCCCCTTTTCAACGTTTTAAAGTATCGTGAATTTGACGAGGCTATGGCAATGGCGAACAATCATGGTTACGGATTGTCCTCCTCAATTTATAGTAACGATCCGAAAACAATTTATCAGTTTAAGCAAGATATAACGGCAGGAATGTCGAGTATCAATAACACCACAACTGGCGCGGAAGCGCATTTACCTTTTGGAGGGAATGGCAAAAGCGGCAATGGTGGTCGACAATCTGGTATCTGGGTCATTGATCAATTTACCAAATGGCATGCAGTCAATTGGGATATGTCGGGAAGATTACAGCTGGCTCAAATGGAGACGGCCTATGTAGAACCTGACCTTAAGTTCCGCATCAGCTAATGTTTTTTAGTTGAAACATTATCTACAGTTAGAAGATCCCCTCAAGGCTCTAGAGTGGTTTGACCGATAAGCAGGAAGTCTAGGTCCATTGAGCGCTTGAGGGGAAGCGCACCATGCGCCGAGTTTTCAGAACATTTTCAGTAAGTCTTCTGCTGTTTGGCAGTGTTTTTTCTTACTCTCAACTAATTGCAAATAGTAGGAATCTGTTCAACAGCACGAAGACTCTTCACGCCTATGCTTTAAAACGCCAGATTCAATCAAAGACTGAGGCTGAAAACATAATTTCCACGGCAATGTCGCGAGCTCAGCTCTACGAATCGGAAATTGCACGAACCCATTTAGTCGACGGTATGGTTGTTAATCTTGGCCGCACCGGGGAAATGATTGACCACTGTGATAGTTTACTTTTCTCCTCCATCAGATATGTCAGCCTAGATAAACTAGGTTGGCACGATAAAGCCGATAATGCTTGGCGCGCCATAGAGGGGTCGAGAGACCACGGTGCATGGCTTCGCCACCCCCGATGCTATCGCAGTATTTCAAGAGATATGCTTCTAGGACTCATGTTGGCCATGACCCGCAGACCCCCTGGTTATGAGCAGCACTTAACTCAACTAATGAGCGGAATAGATCAAAAAGGGGGATTCTTTGGTACTGGCCCAGTGTACGTTAGCTATCTATCACCAGGCTTGGCCCGCTTAATGGCGGCAATCGCGAAACGCGATCACTCAATGTCAGCTAGTATCCCTCAATCAGTAGCAGGTGGATATTCCACCGCAGAACTGGAGGTCATGATAACACCAGCTGGTTATAGGTCTCATCTCGGTGGACTAACAGCTTGGTTGGAGTTGGAGCTTCTAGCTCATGGCCTCTCACTCGATGACCCTAGACCAACTTTTCTGGGTGCTGCAAGTGATCTTTCATCACCTTTTGTTCCTTTTGCGATGACCTCACAACGACTGGATTGGATCACTGATCGCTTGGTAAAGGTCGATCCCAACAATCTTTTTTTCAGATATTTGAGACTCAGAGCCGCTAAAGCGCTGACATCTCCAGTTCGATTAGATTTACTAAAAGAGCTTTTATCGATGAAGCAATTTCCAGTTGAGCGCTTGCCCATGGATTGTGATCGTAAATCCGATTATCTTTGGCAACGAGATGACAAATCTATCAATTACGAACCAATTGCATGCCAAGTCGAATATGCTGGGATAGATTTTCTTTGGATGGTGGCATTGTTGGTAGAAGACCCCGAAGCCGTTAAATAATTTTGCAATCTATAATTTCAGGGGCTGTAATGTAACTTCTCTGTCATCAGCGTGGACAACAAACCAAAGTAATAGTCTTGTATTCAAAGACTCACGCGTGCGGTGGCCGAAGATAGGCCCAATAATTGGCAATCGCTCCAATAATGGAACGGAAATCCTGTCGCCACCGCTGCCTCTAAGCTCAAGAACACTAGCCATCACAGGAACTCCAAGCTCACAAATCAAATCACTTTGCACGTTGCTTACGCTCACATCACCCTCTCGATTTGCACGGTCACGATAACTTAGATCGTAACTAACTCTGAGTTTTCCAGGTTTTAACTCGGTCACCTTCGCTTTTACATGGAGTCCGAGATGCTTCCACGTCGTCGTCGA
>OMIY01000116.1 GCA_900299215.1 bacterium
CGCAGCTACCTAGCTTTACGAAATTTATTATTTACGGTAACGATCAGATCGTAACCCTGCTTCTAGCGACCTTTTCTATCAGTATCGGACTCGGATCTATGCTCTGCGAAAGGCTGTCGAGAGGTGATGTGGAAATTGGAATGGTTCCCTTTGGGGCTACTGGGATGACTTTATTTTGCCTAGACCTTTTTTTGATGACTTACCCGCCAGCTGGCGAATTAGTGGGTATCGGCGATTTTTTTAAAGACCGTGGAGCTTTCTCTCCGATTAGGCTGTTGAGTGACATAGCTGGTATCGGTCTTTTTGGTAGTTTTTTTATAGTCCCCTTATACGCCCTGATTCAACAACGTAGTGATGAGCGATATCGCTCGCGTATAGTTGCTGCGAATAACCTGATCAATTCACTTTTTATGGTTGCTTCTGCTCTAATGACGATGATTCTTTTCAAATTCGGGGCGACGACGCCCCAAATCTTTCTTACCATTGCTTTACTCAACCTGGCAGTCACGACGTATATATTTGCGTTGGTTCCAGAGTTTGCATTGCGTTTCGCCTTCTGGCTGCTTGCGAGTACGATCTACAATCTTCGCTATCAAGGCCGTGAACATCTTCCACGGCGGGGTGCAGCTCTGTTGATCTGTAATCACGTTAGCTTTATCGATTGGTTGGTAATCACCGCAGCCTGTAACCGACCCGTGCGATTTGTGATGGATCACAGGATCTTTGCCGCACCAGGTATCAATTTTATATTTAAATTGTGCAAAGCAATTCCAATTGCTCCGGCTAAGGAATCAGCTGAAGTTAAGGAACAGGCCTTTAGGTCAATATCTGAGGCGTTGCGGGATGATCAAATGGTGTGCATCTTTCCTGAGGGGATGATCACTCACGATGGAAAACTAAATGTTTTTAGGCCTGGAGTGGAACGCATTCTCGCGGCCGACCCTGTTCCGGTCATCCCTATGGCCATTGGAGGGCTATGGGGTAGCTTCTTTAGTCGTAAGGATGGACCGGCCATGAAAAAATTACCTAAACCAACTCATAGAACCATATCCGTGTATGTTGCGCCGCCCAAGTTGAGTCCTCCCAGTGCAGCTGAATTACAAGATGAAGTCACAGAAATTCTTGAAAAAATTGCCGATACCCGAAAGGCTGCGTAGGATGCAGTAAAGCGTATTAACTAGCGTGATTATATATTGTAACGATTGAACTTTAAGCTTTTTCCCAAATCTACCGATAACGAATAAACACACAGGGAACTGCGGAAGCCGGCTTTCGCAAAAGCTAGAGGGCTGATGTTATGTCAGGCAATCGTCAATTTTTTATTTTTTCATCGGTAATTGTTCTAACCTCAAGTGCACTCATCAGCACGCTATCAATAGGTGCAACTACTGACCGTCAAATTTTTCGGTACATCGATGTCTTCCGTGAATCCCGCGCTGACGGACGTGGGATTGAGATTTTGAGCGAGTCTTGGCGCGGCATTCATTATTTAACCAAAAATCTTAAGTTTACGGAGCGAGCAGACCATGCCTATCAGGTAACTACCGATGCGATTCAAACCTTTGACTTCAAGTCAATCATCGGAAGTTCAATCGCCACCAAATCCAATGACGGCGCCAGCGTATTTTTACTGAAAGGCGAGTCCGTCAATAAAAGCTTTACCGTTGACTATATTCGAGGCCAACTCGGATCCGATAATCCACGCAATCCATTTGACTTTGCTGCTGAAATTAAAGTGAGAGAGGAAAAAAAGCCTATTCCGGAAGTTGATAAAGGCTATGCCCTTGGTACAAAGGTACGCCTAAACATAGGTGAATTAAGTCATCGTGAATTATTGAGGAGTTTGCGAGGAATCATGGTGCTTCTTGAGCCTCGTAACTTGTCGCAGCTACCAACTTCCAGTAATGACCAAACGATGAGTCCTTTGGGACGAAAAATGGCTGGTGAGTTGGCGTTGACTTTGCCTGAAACGAACTCGTTTCTGGAGAAGTACAATAAACTAAAGTTCAGTCCGGTGATTGAAAAGATTTCAGCCGCTGATATCGAAATGAATAGGGTTAAAATTGACGTTAGATTCAAAATTGACGAATTAGCGGACGATTATCCAGCTCTCGGTGACTATCTGCATGCGATGTTAAATAGCGCCAATATAAAAGTTGAGGGTCACTATGATTTGGAGAGTGATTTGCGTCTATTCAACTTCAAACTGAGCTCTGACATGAAGACGCTGGCACTCGAATTTGTGACCGCGGCAGGTGCTGTAATTCCAACAGACGCTGATGGTCAAGCCCATCCTGAAGCAGCACTTTACGTTGATACGATACGCCAGCATCAGGGTAAGTTTGTCTTGAAAGCTGGAGGCGAGGCTTTGGGTCTTAATTTTGCACTTAACGAGATTCAGTTTGCGACTCATTTTCACGACGGACCGGTCATGCACTCTGGTGCAAAACTCACCAAGATAGATCCGCTCAAGGTGTCTGGAAGAGCACTGGGTATTTTTCCCTTATGGGCTATCGACCTCAGTATTCCAGGTTCGATTGATGAATACGCTAGCATGCTTACCAATGGTATGCTTCGTGGAGTCGCAGGGAAGGGTACCTATGTAAGCCAAACTGTCGATACCCAGGATGCAAAGTCAACGAAGTTTGAGCTCGAAACAGGCACAATGATAGTTGATAACTTCTTCCTTAGCTTTGGCATGCGAATGGCACAAAACTTTATCTGGCCCTCGCGAGAAGTGTTATCGGACATTCGCTTACTTACTGAAAATTTGACTGGGAAACTTTCTAACGACCTAGATCGGATGGCACAGATAGCAAGTGTAAGCAATGGTGTGACTGTGCATTAATTCCGTGAATCCGGATGGGGCTTTAGCAATTCAATTGGGGCTCCATTTGGGCCACGCAGCTCCGCCAAGGTCACGAAAACCCTGCAACGGAGCTCCGGTAGCGCTTGACGCTGGTGCCGTTAGGGTTACAAAGTCAGTCGCCGTTCGCTCCCCATTACTGACGTTGATGATGTACCACCTACCACTAGTATTGCTATGACCGTACAGCATATTGTCGTCTGTATTAAAGGTTATTTGGAGGTTTGCACTTGTATCGTTGGTCCCCGCCTTGATTTCATGAAAAGTATTGGTTGGGTCGCCATTAAGGTCCAATGAGAAAAATCGGCTAAAGGTCGTTGATGCGTAGAGGATACCAGTGTTTTGATTGATGGCAATGTCCCCGTAGGCATTCCCATTTGGCCCCGAATGACTGCTTGGTAGATTCATTCCATTGATATGATACTGGGTAATTTGAGATACCGAAGGTATTCCAGATGAGTCATAAGACAGTTTGACTTTATTTAATATGTTGGTCCTGGCAGTGAAGTACCAATAAGCATTATTGAAGAAGTCAGCATTTGAAGGGTCAGATGTCACGCCCAGGGAGCCAACGTCGGTGACTGTATCAGTCGAGCGCGCCCAGCATTTCAAGCGTAAATCTGGTCCTACAAAAAGCACGTGTTCCCGCGCCGGATCGTAGGCTAGTGAGTTAGAGACTGGATTAGCGGCTGAAGAGTTGATGGTGTTTGCGCGAACTTTTTTCAATGTTTTGGTGATTGGATTGATTTCATAAATATCGTTATTATTATCGATGCCGTAGATTTTCATGGGGTAGCAGGTAAGAGTGATATTGCTACCAAAGAGAGCATGATTACTATGATCTTTATCGCTATACTCTGGCGTCAGTTCGTAGTCGTCACATTTTATCCTCAATTTCGCTGTGGGATTTTCACTGGGGTAATCAGAACCTGTACTGCTAACAAAGATACGCCCATCAGTTGATAATACATCGATATATTGGGGCGTAGTGCATGGGCCACTATGCAGAGTTCTGGAGCAGCTTAGTTGGTGAAGAATAAAACTCTTGGCGTATGCAAGGTTGATTTTTTCATGGTCGTTTTTCGATGTTTCAAAACCAGATCCCACAAAGTGGATGATGAGGCTTGAAATTACCGACAGAAGGGCGAGCGAGATTAGAATTTCGATGATGCTAAATGCACCATGGTCTCTGTATGGTCTATGGGTCAAGTTTAAGGAATCACGCAAGGAAGGGTGACTCCTTTATTTATATCCGACCAATTACTGAATTTCGCAGAGTATTGTCCGATTCCAGCAAGTTTTGCCTCAATAAATATTCCCTTGCCGTTTGCACAAGACGAGCATTGCCTAATCACAGAACGAACCAACATCTTGCCAAATTTAGTTGCCGAGCCATCGTCTGTATACTTGGCGACTAGTGTTGTGCCGGTTGGTTTAACCAATTTCAAAAATTCATCGATTGAAAATGGTCCACCCGTGACGGTTTTAGAACAATCGGTGCTAGTCAAAACTAGGCGACGAATTGCGCTTTGATCCATTTGTAGTTCGAGAGATTGCTGTGAGACGGATGATGACCGAATCATTTCACTAACAACTGCTGTGATGATCCCAAGAAGTCCGAGTGCGATCACTACAGATAGAAGGCTGAAGCCATGTGATGATGGTTTAATCATTGCGATGCTTTATTCAAAACCGTGATGGAACAGATGAAAATTGTACCATGAGATGAGAAATATTTTTTAAATATTCAATATTATTGAGGCGTTGAGATATTTTTATAATTTTTCGTAAACAAAAACGAAAAGGTTCCGATAATCGGACGGGTGGACGCAGACCACAAAAATATGACCAATGGCAAAGTTACCAGACATAAATTTCAAAGTTGCCAAGTGAGGTAGAAGCTGCGCGGTTTCACTGTAAAAAGCAGAATCTTTGCTGGATCAAATACCGAGGTAATTCGGGCGATCCGCAACAGTGATAATTTGCCGGTCATACTGAAGCGGATGATTACTAAGTCGCCAACTACCGAGGATCTAGCCCGGTTTAGGCGTGAGTTTCAGCTTATGAAAGAGGTGAGTAATCAGTACATACCACTCGCCATTGATATGCTGTCCCTTGATGGGTACTGGACCATCGTTAGCGAGGATATGGGGGGTAAATCACTCGACCATCTTATCAGAGATTTAAGTCGCGGGGTCGATACCCTGGGATTGGCAATACGTATCGCGAAGGCGTTATCGGCTGTTCACGATCATCATATTATCCACAAAGACATATGCCCTGGGAATATTGTTGTCAGCGATGATTTAAAACGGGTGCAAATCATCGATTTTGGTATCTCGGCGCGCCTTGCAAACGAGGAAGCATTTTCAACTGAAATCAAGCTTATTGAAGGTACGCTTGCCTATATTGCTCCTGAACAAACTGGCCGGATGAACCGCCCGATTGATCACCGAAGTGATATTTACGCACTAGGGGCAACATTTTTCAATCTGTTTACGGGTCGCTTGCCCTTCACTAATAACGATCCACTTGAGTTGATTCATGCGCACGTAGCCAAAATTCCTCCTGAAATCAGAGATATAGATCAGGGATGTTCTGGATTGCTGAGTCGGGTTATCGCCAAGATGATGCGGAAAGAGCCGGATGATCGTTATCAAACCATGGCCGGATTGATCCATGATCTTGTCCTTTGCGCTGCTGGAGAAGTTGATCACTTTCCTCTTGGTCAAAAGGATCGCGCAAGTCGATTAGTGATGCCGTCGCGACTTTACGGGCGAGCTGAAGCTGTAGAGGGTCTAACTGCTGCGTTTGAACGCTCTGTAGAAGGTGGCGTTGAACTCGTACTGGTAACTGGACCTTCCGGAATAGGTAAATCATCGGTTGTACAGGAGCTACATAAAAGAATCGCCAGTCTTGGAGGCTTTTTTGCGCGCGGCAAGTTCGACCAATATTTACGAAACTCCCCCTATTTGGGCTTTGCTCAAGCTTTAAGCTCCTTAATTTCGCATTTATTAGCACTGGACACAGAAAAGCTTGGATGGTGGCGAGATCGCATTCGCGAAGCATTAGGTGCACAGGCTAGAGTGATCGCTGATTTGATTCCAGAATTATCAACGCTTTTAGGGCCAATGCCAGAAGTTCAGGATCTTCCGTCAATCGAGGCGTCCAATCGGCTTCGGGTGATGTTTGAGGCCTTTGTTAAGGCTCTGACACTATCTGGTCAGCCTCTAGTGATATTTTTGGATGATTTGCAGTGGGCTGATGGAGGTTCGCTTAAGCTTCTGGAGATAATTGGATCTCACCCTGAGCAGCATTCGGTCATGGTGATCATGGCGTACCGAGATCATGAGGTGGGAGAGCAGCACCCAGCACAGATTACGTTGAATTTGTTGAAGGACAGAGGAGTTAAATTCACCAATATCGCATTGCAACCGATTTCAACTAATGACATTGAACATCTTGTCGTTGACGCCCTTCACATGGACATGGACGAGGCAACATCGCTAGCATCCTTATTAGCTAAAAGGACGGGTGGTAATCCTTATTTCGTAACGCAGATGCTACGGTCACTTTTTGGTAATGGCGTGATTAAATTTGATTCAGATATTCAAAAATTTGTTTATGACAAGGCAAATTCGCTTAAGGTTCCTCTAGCAGCTAATGTCCTCGATTTGGTTATTGGTCAGCTAAAAGCATTGCCTGATGCTTGCGGTAATGCCCTGGCATACGCAGCTTTGATTGGGGCAGAGTTTTCGCTCCTAGGACTTACAAAAGTGTTACAGATGAGAGGTGAAGAACTTGGTCGGGTCCTAGGGCCGGCTATTGAGCATGGAATTTTAATTCCTTTGGACTCGAATTATCGATTACTTGATACCGTCCAGGATGCTATCGAAGTCCGATTCAGGTTTGCTCATGACCGTCTGCAGCAGGCAGCTGTACAGATTTTGGATCAGTCACGAATCAAGCTGGCCCATCTGGCCATTGGCAGGTATTTTCGGAGTGTTGCTGAGACAAGGGCCATACTTGATGCCGCAAATCACTTATTTGCAGCCTTAGATGTACTGACATCAGATGAAAGCAAAATATTGCCAGATCTGTGCTTGCAAGCAGGTAACGAAGCGGTAAGGACAGCGGCGTATGATGATGCGTTCGATTATTTTGAGCGAGGATTAAAGGCTTTAGGCAACGACTCAGACACGGGTGCTCGGGAACTTTCTCTGAAGTTTCATATAAGGTTAGTTGAGATTGGATACAATGCTGGCAGGGCCAAGAAACTTGAAGAATATTTTTCAGTACTAAGGGGCCTAACGAGTGTCGATCCTGTAGCCGTAAGTTCTGCATATATCGCCATGGCAGGCGCTCTAAGACAAATGGGACGATATCGCGAGGCTATTGACGTGAGTTGTGCTGGGCTGGCATTACTTCGTGCCCCTCTTCCATTAAAGCCAAGTTTTGCTCGTGTCGCGTTCGAAATGATTAGATTGAAAATTAAATTCAATAGCCGAACTGCGATGCAGATTGCCTCGCTTTCTGAGCTAGAAGATGCTCGTCATCTTGCTATAGCTGACCTTTATGCAGAAATTGCTGGCGCTGCTTTCTTTGTCGACAAGAATATGCTCGCTCTTTCGCTAGTTAAACGGACTTTACATGTTTTACGATACGGAATGAGTGAAAGCGGGGCAAACGGTATCGCTGCCTATGCAGCAGTTATGGCTGGTACTTTTAGGCAGTTTAATGATGCTCATCATTTAACTCACGTGTTGGTGAAAAATTCACAGGATCGTGGCTATGGCCTAGGTTATCTGCGGACGGCAATCATAGCATACGGACTCGTTAATGCCTGGC
>OMIY01000117.1 GCA_900299215.1 bacterium
AGCTTGAGTTAATCGTACCTCAAGCGCAGCAATTACTAAGTGCGGGTACAGAAAATCCAACCGAAATGCTTATCGGCTTAGGCAAGGCATCCCGTACGAGGATTACCTTGATCAAAGAGGGCGGCCAGGTGATGGCTGACTCTGATTTTGATGCGGCATCGATGGAGAACCATTGGCAACGTCCAGAGGTCCAGCAGGCACTTATAAGTGATTACGGCTGGGCCGAACGTCAAAGTGGCACTGCCCAACAAATGGTTACCTACGTGGCCAAGGTAGTCAAGAATGCCACAGGTGATAGGATCGGTGTTGCCAGAGTTTCACTCAGCACTGATCAAATTGATCATGATATGAGAGGGTTACTTTTATCTTTAGTCGCCGTGACGGGTGTCGGAGTGTTACTGGCACTAGGATTAGGTTGGACACTTGCGCAAAGAGTTTCCATCCCGATTTGGGAGATGTTGCAGGTAGCTGAAGCCATGAGAAATGGCAAATATTCTGAAAGAGTCCGAACTATCACTCACGATGAAATTGGTCGCCTTGGAGACACCTTGAACCGTTTGGGTGCAGAGCTGACAAATAAGATCAGCGAGCTGCACCGTCTGGAGACCGTGCGACGGGATTTTGTTGCCAATGTTTCCCATGAAATTAAGACGCCTCTCACTTCAATTAAGGGATATGTTGAGACACTGCTGAATGGAGCTGTGGAGGACCCCGTAAATAGTGTTCGATTCTTGGAAAAGATTGAGCGCAATGCCGAGCGATTGACCAATTTGGTTCAAGATTTGCTCAGTTTAGCCAAGATTGAGGCGACCGAGGGCACAGTGAAACTACAGGCTATCGACTGGGTCGAAGTCGTCTCGTCTGTAATGGCTCGCAATGAAGACGCCATGCAAAAGAAGCAGCTTCGCGTTAGAGCAGATCTGCCATCCTCCCCAATGAGAGTTATGGGCGACCGTGAAGCGATGACTCAGGTCATAGATAACCTACTTACTAATGCAATCAAATACACTCCGGAGGGCGGACGGATTTCCGTCTCACTGGCAAGTCGAGGTATTTGGGGAAAGCTTACAGTGGCTGATACGGGAATTGGGATTCCAGCTGAGCATCTTCACCGTATTTTTGAACGATTCTATCGGGTTGATAAGGCTCGCTCGCGTGAGCTAGGGGGCACTGGCCTAGGTCTTTCCATCGTCAAGCACCTCGTCTCGGCCATGGGTGGGGAGGTGCATGTGGAGAGTACCGTAGGTGTCGGAAGTAGTTTCGCGGTAAGGTTGCGCGGTGATTATTGACGGGGCAAGGGGCGCATTTGGTATGTCCCGGGTGGGCAGACGCTCCAATATATGATACTTAAGGTGCATCGTTCCAACTATATGCCAGGGGGTGATGCTCTTGCGCAAACTTGTATTTGCATCTTTATTGTTGGCATTAGCCACAGTAGTTTTTTATCCGGTTCGTCAGGGAGGGGTGGTATGGCAGGATCCGGAAACCCTGGAGTCCGCTCGGATCAGTTTAGTTTCGGGTGAAAAACCGTCGCTTCAGTCACTAAAAAATGTGTGGCAACCTCAGCTTCATCACCGATTCACTCCGGTTCCGAGTACCGTTTGGCAAGCAATAGGTCGGATCTCGTCGGCATCAGAACTCCCTCTGAATCTCCATTCAGTCAGTTTAGGGTTCCACGTTGCAAATGTAATTTTGGTCTTTTTGCTTTTATCAATCATTGTGCCTAGCGAGTGGGCGGCATTTTTAGCCGGTGCCCTATTCGCCGTACATCCGTTGCAAACTGAAGCCGTATCGTATCTGAGCGCTTTTGGATTCATTATTGGCGCCTTTTTTTCACTATTGGCACTTATCCAATTCCTGCGTCACGCTTTGGCTCTTCGTGATGGTTACAAAAACTCTAAAGGAAGGAGATATTACTGGGCTGCGACAGTGTGTCTTCTACTGGCGGTGCTGTCTCACCCCGTGTATGTGATTGTTCCTGGTATCGCTTTGCTATTCCTTCCTTTACTCCCGAAGCAGACCAGTCTTTATGCGGCGAAACCAAAAGCATGGAGGATTGGACTGTGGTGGTTTTTAGTTCTGCCTGCGATGGTTTGGGAAATCTTGTCTCAGGAAACAAGTAGCCTAAGCGAGTTGTTGCCAATTTGGACTCGATTAGTGGTTTCAGGCGATACTTTGGCCTTCTATATGGCGAAGTTTTTCCTGCCGATTAACATTGGCCCCGATTATGGACGCTCACCAATTTTGGTATCAAAGCATTGGTGGTCCTATATTTTGTGGATGCTTCCACTGGGACTTTATCTGTTAACAACGCCACGTCGGGCTGGTAATCAAAATTGGTACCGCTCATCACTACTGATTTTCGTCGTTTTTGTACTTCCAGTTTCCGGTTTAGTTTATTTTTCAGCACAGGCCAATTCTACGGTTGCGAACCGATATGTTTATTTGGCGCTGTTGGCCCCAGTTCTGGGTGTGGCATATTTTGTTTCTAAGTCGCGTCGTGCACTTGTGTCATTAGTGACCACTGCAATGATCTGTGCGTGTGCCTGGATCAGTCATAGAGATTTAGCTTACTGGAAAAGCGATGAGACTCTTTGGCCGTATGCACTTAGAGTCTGTCCAGGTAGTCCGATTGCTCATTTGATGCTTGGTAACCGAGCATTCAAAGCCGGTGACTCAAATGCGGCGCGAGAACACTACAAAGCTGCACTTTCATCTAATGTTATCGATGCTTCGGTTTATTCAAATCTTGCTGAGATAGAACGCGTCCAGGGCACCCCGGAGCAAGCAGCAGAGTACTATTCAAAAGCACTGCAGCTGAACCCAAGATTGCGTGGTGTACATAGGTATCTTGGTGAAGTCTACCTTGCTATGGGCGCCGAGGAGAAGGCACTCGGTGAATACCAGGAAGCATCTGGAGAAAATCCCGAGGATTTTGAAGCCCTGCGTCAGTTAGGACTATTGTTTGCGCGAAAGCATCAATTTGATCAGGCCATTCCCTATCTAACTCAAGTTGTAGCCCATGGGCAAAAATCGCCTCAGACGGCTGAGGCTCAGGCTCTCTTGGGGAAAGCACTTTTCAGTACGAACCAACACGATCTAGCACTAACCCATTTGCGGCAAGCATTAGAAATTTTTCCAAATCATGGCGAGGCTAATCTGCAATTGGGAGATATCTATTTCCAAAAGGAGCTGCTGAATGAGGCCAAGACTTGCTACGAGCGAGTTTTAAGTTTTGGTCAACCTTCATTTCAGGTCTTTAAAAACTTAGGCTTCATTCATGCGGCTAGGAAAGAGCATAGCAAGGCGATAGGATATTTGACTTCAGCGCTTAATTTGCGAAAAAACGATGCTGAAACGTTAAAAAACCTTGGGGTCAGCTAATTTAATGTTAGGCAGTATCGAGAAGCTACCCAAAGCTTCAATAAGGCCTTATCAATCAATCCTAATCTAGCTGAGCCTTATTATTTCTTGGGTGATATGGCGCGATGGCAGAGAAGGGATGCTGATGCTATTCGTTTTTATCAAGCGGCAATTAAGAGTGATCCCGCCTTTATCGACGCTTATTACAGGCTAGGGAATCTCTATTTAAAGCGTGATCAAGTTTCAGACGCTCTGGCACTATTTCAGCTTGGACTTAAAAACGTGCCCAATGATCCAAAGCTAACTTACGCATTGCGGCAAGCTGGTCAGCCGCAGCCGAAGGATAAGATAGAAATGTAGGGCACGAGAGATGCTTGTGCCCCAATTAGCATCGCGGAGTCCTTTTTAGGCCGCGGTTTTAGGGTCAGGGAATGGATCTGATCTCAGTGATGCCTCGTAGATTTCTTTGACGTTTTGAAAGTATCCAGCAAACCTGGGTCGATCCTGCAGCCAAATGAAATCAGGACGATCAAGTGACAGCCATGCACCGCCTATGATTCTGTCCTGATCGTCGAGTTCGATTGTGTAGTTATATACTGCAGCCACACCCGACCAATAGTCACTATCATTTAAAGCCTCCCACCGCGGTTCTACCTCCACTGCGTAGCTCATCTTCATAGCAACAATGAATTCTTTTACCGTTCCTGGTGCAGCTTTTAGGCTTGGAGGCTGCTCGCCAACGATCCGTCCACTAAATGCGTAAACTGGCTGGTTCCAGACTTCGAACCCTCGTGCTACCTCAGCCACGAAACCATGCTTTTGAGTGCCGACTAAATTAGTTAAAGCGACATGCAGCGCACCAGCATTGATACCACGACACTCAGGGTGATAACGGATAGCAGAGGGATTTTTGATTAAATCCATGTCACATCGCATTCCCAGCATTTTTGACGGCGCGTAAGCGACATCGCCTTGGTAATAGCTCAATAGGGCCTTGATATCTGATGATGCAAACGGGACTCGGACGCCACTTTGGCTAATTAATGCGATTGGCTTGGGCTCCTTGAAATTTAGAGCGGCAGCCGCCCACCCGTGGCACATTCCTTCCCATGTCGCATTGTCGGGATTAACCCTTTCGCGTTCCCGCTTCACTGTAGGGTAGTCATAACGATCCATATAGATGTCATATTTTTCCGCTGGCGAGAGGTCGGCTAACTGCGCCACGGTCATATTGCTGACTTGCTCACGAGTTGGTGACTGATAGGTGAATTGTTCCTTTGGACCTAAATCGGAGCGCCATCGTTGCGATATGCCACCCAGGTAACTTGGCCAGTAGGAGTCGGTCCAGGGGCGGCTCGCAAGCCTGCCGGAGAGTGGAAGGTTAGAAAATAAACGCTCGAATTGACCGTCCAAAAGCAGGGGGTCGTTGGCCGCATTCCATGCCTCCTTGAGTTCTGGCGGGCGCTGACCCGATGGGCCACAGGCTAGGGTCGACGAAACTAGAAAACATCCTAACAACCTGATGATTTTCATGATTTAACTCCGTCGCAATGGTGGTCGATCGACCTCGGAGTTCGGCGTGGCGTAAGGGCGGCGTGCGACCTTTGAATTGACTTTGGATTAGGCCTTCCGCGCACGCGCAGCTAACCCCGTAGTCGCTAACTAATTGATAACTCCGCTGACCGAGCAATGCAACGACGGGAGTTGTGGGCGTAGAACAAAAATCCGTAGTAAGCTAGAGACTCAACGTAGTATAACTATTAGCTCTCTGAGATCTGGAAAGGAGCCACCAATGGGTGAGCATCAGCACAATCACACCAGCAACCGTCAGCCATGGGCATCGCCTGCAATGTTTGGCATCCTTATGATCGGCGCCGTGTTTGTCGCGCTATTTTGCTACGTAGCTTACTACGGCCTTAAGACCACATCTTATAGCCCATGGCAGATGATGCAATAACGGCATCTAAGCTGGAGCGATTCTTGTCGTCTTTCTGTCGGTCTATTCAGAGCTTACTACCTTTAGTTGCAGTATTTTGCGGCGTTTGGGCTTTTGCGTCGTGTGTCACGACGGAAGAGACCAATCGCCGGCGACTAGCGCCGTTACCAGACTCCTACATGAACCAGCTTGGGCTTAGTGCTTACGCTGAGTTAAAAGCCAACGAGCCTATCGAACGCAATCAGCAGCTCAATCTAATCATGCGGACGGTTGCCAAGCGAGTGGCTGACGCAAGCGGAAAAAATTTTGATTGGGAATTCACGCTGTTCAACAGCAAAGAGGTAAATGCCTTTTGCCTTCCAGGGGGCAAAGTAGGTGTTTACACCGGGATTCTTCCAGTTGCGCATACCAATGCCGGACTAGCGGCAATTCTAGGACACGAGATAGGCCATGCAGTCGCCCGACATTCGGGTGAAAGGATGAGTCAAGAGATTCTGGTCAGTGGTGTCTTAGTATCGGTACAAAAGCTTCTTGGTGACTCGCAAAAAAAACCGTACGTTATGGCCGCACTCGGTTTAGGTGCGAAGTTTGGTGTCATGTTGCCATACAGTCGCGCACAAGAATCCGAGGCTGATTTGATCGGTCTGAAGTACATGGTTCGTGCTGGGTATGATCCCAACGAGGCCGTAACTCTTTGGGAACGGATGGCTGCACTAGGTGGAGCCCCACCCGAGATGTTGAGTAGTCATCCTGATCCTCTGCGTCGAGCCGCTACAATTAAATCTGAAATTTCAAGGATGTTGGAAGAAAATCCGACAACCAGCCATGTGAGCACAGAAGTCATCAGCAAGTGAGTCATTTACTAGCCTGAGTACGCATCGCGCGCTATGATGCCCGTACAAAAATTGCGTACAAAAAAATGTGAGCCGATTCATGTCACTAGGGCGAATCGGCTCACCATACAGGAGGTAAGGAGGAACTCACGCATTATTAGTTATTGCAGCTAGTGTGCCAAAAAACTTTTGTTTAGTACTTCGGGTTGGTTTTCAAATTAAATCGTAATTTCAGTACATTAGATTTTGCCCTTCCGTTTGGTGCGTGAGGTTTTACTGGTTTTGTAAAATCAGTAGTCACCATCATCTAAATCTTGACTAACCCGTTGACAAAGTCTGAACAACAAGCTCAAGAGGAGATTGCGATGCGTTTTAGTTTTACTAATCAGGTTATAGGATTAGCGGCAGTAGTGTTTGTTGCTTGCCAACACTCAACCGCAAAGGCCGGATCCCAGCGCCAACACCCACCAATTGAACAGACCGAAGAGCAACCGCGAAATAATTTCGGAAGTGGCCCATTTACCGGCAATGCCACACACTTTGACGGCCTTGGCGAACTCGCCGGTGGCTGTGGCGTTCCACAAAATCGCCTGGAGACGCAAAATTTCGTCGCGTTAAATGTTCAACACACACCCGGTGACTACAGCGAAGGCCAATTACGCCCACTTCCAAGTCATCAGAGTCACATCATGGGAGCTTTTGAAAACGGTCGTAACTGTGGGCGTTGGGTTCGCGTTACTATCGGCGACTTTTGCACGGGAAACAATAACGGTCTACCTAATGCCGGTTTCTGTCACAGCGGTGGTGATTCCCCATGGGTATCCGACCAATACAATGGTGCAACTCTGGATATGATTGTTGCTGACAGTTGTCATGATGGTAATGCTTGGTGTCGCGATGATGCTCATCATCTTGATTTGTCCACAGCTTCGTTGACTCAATTTAAGAAAAACGGAGAATCAATGACTGATTTGCCTAACAAATGGGGCAATCGTCGGGTCCACTGGGAATATGTGGCCGCACCAAATTACTCCGGAGACATCAAAATAGGTTTAGCTCGAGATGCACAAAAGCTCTGGGTGCCGTTGATAATTACCCATTTGGAAAATGGCATTCATGGAATCGAAGCTTGGGTAGATGGCCAATGGAAGGCAGGCCAAATGGTGTCTGACAACGGCCAGGTGTTTCAACTCCCAGGAGGAGCTACGGCACCATATCGCGTAAGGATTTACAACGCCAACGATCAGCTAATAAATCAAGGTCGGGTTTATATCTTCGACTGGCCAGGTGAATGCGGCGATCGTTGTGGTGCCAATTACACCCCAATCTCCTATCGGACCGAATAGTCAAAACGACTAGTTTTTTGTGCTTTTATTGTTCATGTGCTCAGCCTGTTTGAATACCACAGCTGCGGTCGGAGATCGGAAGTCATAGATGAACTCCCCTTCTTCCGATCCAGCGGGTACCAACTGCCAAATCATTGTGCCGTTATAGTTTGCGGCATTGGCTGCGTTCAGTAGAACCTCTAGCCATTTGTGTGGTTCTTTGGTGTACCCGAGATAGGGGTTTTCGATATCGCTGATACCTATCTCTTCCAAAACGACCGGTTTTTTTAACTTATGAGCTATGCGAGCTCGATCAGCTAAGAACTCTTCACTGAACCAGTCTATATCCTCAGTCGAAATCATCCAATGCGTCGGGTAGGCGTGAACAGTGGCGAAATCGATGTTGGGCAGAGTCAAATTTCGTTCATAGTCGGCCCCTTTTGAGCCATCAGATAGCCACCAATGACGATCTACTTGTGCTTTGGAATGTGGTTTGCTCTTGTACCCCTCTTCACCCGAGGCGATCAGATGATTAGGGTCAACCGATCTGATGAAGTCGGACATAAATCCTAGCCAATTGTAAAGCAGTTCACCAGAAGCGATGCCGCGATCGCTCTCGTACCGGTCATCAGTGTGCGGCTCGTTGGCGAGCTCGATAGCCATAATCGTGGGATCGTTGGCATAGGTGATGTTTTCGCCCCGCTTGTTCAGGTACGTAGTGTTTGCTCGAGAAAGCATACGTCCAATGTGCCGCTTGAATGCTTCACGCACGTCTGGATCGGAATAGAACAAATTAGGATCTTCCTCCCCGGTGATCTGGTTTACCCACCAGGACATCGGACAATATTCTTTTTGGTAATTTACGAGAGGAATGATCACTTTGAGATTGGCGCTTCTAGCGGCGTCGATAGCGAGATCAAGTCTCCGCAACGCGATCTCATCATAAATTGCTGAAGTTTTCGAAACTGACTTAAGCATTGCTTGTGCGTTGCTGTCACCACACGAAAATCCCCAGATGCGAACCACTTTCATGCCTGATGAAGCTAAATCACGCATGATGTCGTAGACTTCGGCTTCTGCGTGGCGCTCAATCAAACTTAAACGGTAAAAATTGGTGCCCTGAAAATAAAATGGCATACCGTTTAGAGTAAATTGATTTCCATCCCGAGTTACAAACTCAGATCTGTCCGGTACAAATGCCGCTCGCTTTGCACCAAAAGCAAAGTTAGCAAATCCTAAACACCACGAGAGAACCAACAGTCTTAAAAGCCACTGCATAGATTCGAGTCCTCGCGCTTAAATTCAAAAGCTCAATATTATCGGGATTGTTTACCCAAATGCCTATAATTGTAGCCGGACGCTACCATCAAAATATGAATCCTGTATATAGACAAATTGAACACTAGATTAGGCGTCTCGCGACAAAAAATTACATTGTAATCAATCCTGCCGCCATCGTCTTTTTTGAAGTCTAGTGTCCAATAATTACTGCTCTTTAATTTTGGAAAGGAGAGCCTGCCGAGCTTAAAGTTTTGGCCTCAACGTGCCGATAAGAAGCAAATGTGTAGAGGATATTTTCGTCATCGGCGAAATTGTTGGAGGTTTCCATGCAAGCGTCTAATACAGCGATACGGTTAGCGTATCTGGTTGTTGCTACCGCTGTTGTGGAATCATGCCTAGTTGCTTGCAGCCAGCCTCCCGTCGAAGTGGATCGGCGCTTGGCAATAGGCGCGGAAGCCAGTGTTGATGCAAAAGGCTGCTTAAAACTCGCTGACCCGGCACCGGTAGCGGGGTACGATCCTAGCATAAAGGGACTAATGGTTAAGTACTGTATGCCCTGCCATGACGACAAGCGACAGCCTCCTTTTCTCACTACTTATGACCAAGTTAAAGCTGCCGCTGCAGCGTCCAAGGCCGCGATTGCGCGTGGCAGTATGCCGCCTCCACCGAAGAAACTGACTCAAGCTGAACAGGATATGTTTTCTGCTTGGATTGACGCCCAAATGCCAGCTAAGGATGGCGTAGCTGTAGCGACGGCAGCAGGCACAACTAGCGGCCAAGTATCCGGTTCGACACCAGCTCCGGCAACGGCAAGCAGCCCCACATCAGTTAGCTCCACCTCGAAATTGAACAATTGCACGAAACCAAGCTCAACTCCGAGCCCAGGCCCAACAACGCCTGCAACTACAGCGCCGACTCCGCCGCCAGGTGGCCCGGCCACCACTCCTCCAACGACGGCGCTAAGTTATGCGGCGGTCATCGCGCCGTATGTCACAGCGAAGTGTGCCTCATGTCATCGGCCTGGTGGGACGCCACCGGTAGTAAACGATTACAATTCTACCAAATTAACGTCGGCGCGTTCCCTGATTCGGATGAAGGCGCAGACCATGCCTCTAAGCGGCGGCAATACTCCCACAGAGATCAGCAACTTCGAAGCGTGGATTCAAGGTGGTATGCAGCCGTGATCGCGACTTAGTTTGTAAAAAACGCTGCGCCCATCTTTGAACGGCGCAATAGATTGCGACGAAACTAGTCTTTTTAGGATTCGTTTTGTGGTTGCCGGTGATAATTCTAAGCGTTTGGCAAGCTCGGAGCTAGACATTGGAGTATCGTCGAGTAATCGCACTATTTCATGATCTGGTGCAGATCCTGGTTTCTTCCCCGGTCGAAGCGAGATAGCCGAAGAAAAAAGTGAAATTTGATCTGAATGAATGACCAATGGGGCAACGGTATAAGGGAATAAGTCTCTAATTCGCATAATACTGTTGCGGATTTTCTGTTGCCAGCCCTGAGAGCTCAAGCTCTGCCCCCAAACTTTGGTCTGAATTTCACTAATTGGCGCGCTGAAATTACTTTTGCTCAATAAGTAATCCAGCAAATCAGATAGAGAAGGATGCCTGTCTAGGCATACTTCATAATGGCCGCTTACCAGGAAGTTTCTGTTTTCGAGTCGCTCTAAATAAGGGGCAAAAAATGATTTGGTGAATCTAGCTATAAGTGTTTGCTGCCATCCAGTATTCAAACGTGGGGCATGACCATTTAGAGTGGCTTGCCATGCCATCAAAACTATCTGGTCAGCGTAGTTGATTCTCGATAATTTTTGAATTTGTCTCAGAATCTTGCGGCTCTGCTCGAAATCACCAGACTGGTAGGAGATTGCTGCTTCAATGAAGGCAACTTGACTGCGGCGCGGAGAATTGCCCAGTTTCTGGATTAGGGAGCTAAACTCGATCAATCGAACTTCAGCATCCGAACAACGATGTTCGTGAAGGGAGAGCTTTATTAGTCCCAAAAGCCCGTTGGCAATGTGTGGAGTTAGATTGTGTTCCAAGCCCAAAACATAGCAATTTTGAAAGTGGGCTTTGGCGTTGCGTAAATCACCTGAGCTGAGAGCAAGTTCACCCAGCGAATAGGTGTATTCTAAGTAAAAGTGCTTATTCCGAGTCAAAGTTGGTTTTGGTTGTGATCTTGGTATCGGCAGGTCGGAGCTGACCATAGACGCTTGTAAGTAGTACCTAGACAAGGTCGAGATCTCGTCAATGGTTGCGATGCCGTTTGCCATGGCCTCTTTGTGAGTTTCGCTAAGTAGAGATTGGCTTTCCTCCACTTGGCCAGCCTCCCACTTAAGCTCTGCTGCCAAGCCCAAATGGCGCATATGTCGACGGCCGCCAGAGTCCCCTTCGGCAATCCGCAAGGCTTCGAGTCCAAACTTAGTCGCTAACTCCAGCCTGCCAATTGCCAAGTAGGTCTCGGCCAAAGTTGAAATGATACGTAGACGTCGGTAGCCAAAATCGCCGTTGGGTAAATATTCAAGTGCTAACCTTAAGTGATCCCGGGCTTCGCTATATGCTCCGCGTTGAAAGGCATCGACTCCTAAGGCTGCCTCACAGTGTGCGAGGGGACCGGGAAGTTCTTCGGTCTCAGCCAATTGTCGGCATTGGCTCAAGAAAGTCTCAGCTTCCAGGCGGTTAGGTGTATCCCCACTTAGATGGCAAATGGCTGCATTGAAGATGGTCTTCGCTGCGGCCTCCCAGTTCTGAGCCTTGCGATAAAGAGCTGCGGCATCGGCATAATGGCCTGCAGCTTCTGCATAGTCACCGAGAAAAAACCTGATGCGGCCGAGATTACTTAGGGAGTCTGCCTTTATTTCGCCCTGATTGGGGAGTCGACTTGTTTCGACTATCGCGGTCTCTAGGAATCGAGTGGCTTTCTCGCGGCGCCCCTCTTCAGCGTAGCTAGTGGCTACG
>OMIY01000118.1 GCA_900299215.1 bacterium
AACGCAGGTAGCGCAGCGTCTCGTCATCAATCGGGAAGAAGCCACAGGTAGCACCATATTCCGGCGCCATATTCGCGATCGTCGCCCGGTCGGCGAGCGATAGCTTGCTTAGACCATCGCCGAAGAACTCAACAAATTTACCGACCACGCCTTTTTTGCGCAGCATTTCCGTCACGGTCAAAACGAGATCAGTTGCCGTAGCACCTTCGGGCAGTGAGCCTTTGAGGCGGAAGCCGACTACCTCAGGGATCACCATGGATAGTGGCTGTGCGAGCATCGCCGCCTCAGCTTCAATGCCGCCCACGCCCCAGCCAAGCACCGCCATGCCGTTGACCATAGTCGTGTGGCTGTCTGTACCGACTAGGGTGTCAGGATAGACCCACTCGTTAGCGCCATCTTTGGATTTGAAGGCCACACGAGCTAGGTACTCAAGATTGACCTGGTGGCAGATCCCAGTTCCGGGCGGTACGACCGTGAAGTTGTCGAATGCCGTTTGCGCCCATTTCAGAAACTCGTAGCGCTCGCCATTGCGCTCAAACTCAAGGTTCACGTTTACTTCAAAAGCGTCCGTAGTACCGGCCTTATCCACCGTCACCGAGTGGTCGATGACGAGGTCTACTGGCTTAAGAGGATTAATTTTTTTAGGGTCGCCACCGACTTGTGCCATGGCTTCACGCATGGTTGCCAAATCAACAACCGCAGGGACACCAGTAAAGTCCTGCATCAGCACCCGCGCCGGGTAAAAAGCCACCTCGTGGGTCGAAGTTTTGGTCTTGAGCCATTCGCCCATCGCCGCAATATCTGCTTTGGTGACGATCTGACCGTCTTCGTGACGGAGCAGGTTTTCTAGGAGTACCTTGAGCGAAAGCGGTAGACGGCTGATGTCGCCTAAGCCGCCAGAGGCTGCTTTTTTCAAGCTAGCAAAGCGGTAGGTCTTGCCAGCTACGGTTAGGGTGTCAAGCGAACGAAAGCTGTCGGTCGAGGTGGTCATAAGGTCCTCTCAGATACAGTGGCAGATCAGCGTCAATTAAATCCGTGGCGCCGGGCGCAAAAAACACCTGGGCGTTGCCTCATATTACCCGTTTTGAGGGTATTTGGTAGAGAGACTTGCATGGTTGACCCGCAAGGCTCAGTGCCTAGGCAATTCACCGCCGCCTGTGCTAGTGTCACGTCGATGACTGATACAAGAAATGATAAACCTGCTAAATGCCCGATAACGACCGTCGCCACACCGCTTGATGCCGCGATCACCGCGCTCAAACTACCCGAGCCGGGGACCGCACTGACTCCGCTAGAGGCCAAGGATTTAGCTACGTTGATCGCTCTGCGTGGTCTGGGTCGAGTCGCGCCAAATCCACTTGTCGGGGCGGTCATTGTCGATAACCAGCATCGTTTTGTCTCTGCTGGTGCACACGAGAAGTTAGGGGAAGCCCACGCAGAGGTTGCAGCCCTGCGCGCTGCTGCTGCGGCAGGACTCTCGCAGGCTGTCTCCGGCGGGACCATGTACGTCACCCTGGAGCCATGCGCCCACGTTAACCGCACGCCAGCATGTGCACCGCAAGTTGCCGCGAGCGGCGTTGCCAGAGTCATCTACGGTAGCCTCGACCCCAATCCCAAAGTTAGCGGGAAGGGTGCCGGGATCATTAATGCCGCCGGGATCCGATGCGACTCTGATCCGAGCTGGACGGATGATTGCGAGCGTCTTGCTCAGATTTTTCTGTGGAATATGCGGCAATCTAAGCCCTACGTGGGCCTCAAAGTGGCCACTTCCCTAGACGGCATCATGGCGCGACGTGGCGACCAGCGCGCTTGGATCACGGGCCCTAGGGCTAGAGCTTACGGCCATTTTCTCCGCGTATACTATGATGCGATTCTAGTCGGTGCAGGCACGATGCTTGCTGATGATCCTTCGCTGGATCCACGCGACTCACTTTGGCCTGGCCGCACACCGATTAGGGTGGTGCTAGACCCACGTGGCCGTGCCCTCACTGCGCGACCAAACGCTAACTGGAAGATACTTAGCCACGAGCCAAGTCGAGTCTTGTGGGTGATCGGCGAAGCTCACGCGAAAGAGGTCGAGACTCAAACAAAGATGATCATGGATGTAGGTGCCCAAGTCCTATCATTGCCCCTAAGCAACGACGGCATGATCGCACCGACCTTGATTCTGGGTGAACTCTGGAAGCGCGGCATTACCAGCCTGTTGCTCGAGGGTGGACTAGGAGTCTATCGGTCGTTCCTGGATCGACAGTGCGTCAATCAAATCCATTTGTTCCAGGCGCCTAAGTTACTAGGCGGTGGACCGGACGCCATGTACTTTGGCGACGCTGCGAAATCACTAGAGCTAGGAGCCCCACGGCTGACTCCGTTGGGTACGGATTGGCTCATAGATGCTGCGATGACCTAAACCGACTCACTAGAGAAACTTTGCAGACTAGGGAGCCTGCCAATGGCAATTTTTAAAAATCTTGCCGCTCAGACAAGGGCAGGGTGCATCCTTCGCAATTTTCTTAAGGCGTTGACCGTCATCAAGAAACTCTCCTGAATGGTAGACCCAGCGGCCTTCGAATTTCTCGAAAAAGCTACGTTCGTGCAAAATCTCGAGTTTGTTATCAAAGATTAAACTCGCCTTAAACTCAACCTCTGCCTCGTCTCCATCTTCGTCGAACTCAATGACCTCAAGGTGGACCCAGTTCGAGGGTTCTTCTGCTCCCAAGTCGTCAGGACAGGATTCTGGATGCCAGGTGAGGCGAAGGTAGTCGAAGGCTCCGCGGCAGAATGCCGTATACCTACTGCGCATCAATGCCTCGGCGTTGGGTGCGAGTTGGCCACCGTCTAGGAAACGTCCGCAGCAGCTTTCGTAGTTTTGCTCGCTACTACAGGGGCATAGACTGGTTGGTTGAGACATTATGTCGTTCCTCAAGTGGCATTAATCTAGAAAAGATCTGGCGGGCAATGACCGCATGAAGGTGCGCTATCATGTTCCGCTTTGGACATCCAGATTTAATGCAGATCTCCA
>OMIY01000119.1 GCA_900299215.1 bacterium
TAGTCAGCAAGTTGATCTTCATGCGCCTAAGCTCTCATGTGCTGTTTGTGTCGTCCCTGATTATCGTTGCTGAATGCTTGGTCGGTCTAGCGGCTTACTTGATCGGACGATACCTACTGAAATTATCTAGACCTTCACTAGGTGTGTTCATACTGTGCTGCACCTTTGGCTCTACAGCGATCCTTGGTACAGCATTTATCACGGCCGTTTTTGACCAAGATAAATCAGCCGTCGCCTACTCACTGGTCATCAGTCAAATTTCAACCGGTGTGCCAGCGTACATACTCTTTCCGCTTATCTCATCACATTTTGGCGAATCCTCTGGAAAGCGTGAATCCGCGTGGGAGCGCGCTCGCAACATTTTGTTCTCGCCCACGGTTCTTGCGATCATATTTGGACTCGGTTGGAGTACGTTGGGCCTGCCGACCAGCGGCACACTAGTCACACCACTGGTTAATGCTGCTAATTTCGTTGGTATGGGCTTAGTGCTCATGGTGGCTCTACTCAATGGCCTTTCATTGGACCGGATCCCGCTGCGTCAGAACGCCTTGACCGTAATGTTTTGCATATTATGTCTTTTGATCACCGAACCCATGCTGGTCTATGCATTTGGACATATCTTCGATATTCCGCTGCGTGATCGGCAAATCTCGTTCATATTGTCCGGGATGCCCTCGGCAAATTCGACCATTGCTTTTGCCATACGCTACAAATGCGACGCAAAACTTGCCGCAATTCTTGTGACGTCTACAGCTATCGTCGGAGCATTTTCGTTGCCGACCTTGATGGCAAACCTGAGTATTTTTACCCACTAATGCGTAACACTTTATTAATTATAACTCTCAAGGACCCAAGATGAACCTTCGCCACAAACTAATTGACACTATAGTTCACGACAAAATCACCACGACCATGATCTGCGATGTCATGAACAAGTCCGGCTATCTTCCTCAGATCAAGCCAATTAATCCCGGGTGTTTTGCCGCTGGCGAAGTGAAGTATGTGTTTGCACATTCTGGCACCAACTACCAGCTGCACGAGCAATTAGCCAACATTGAAGAAGACAAAGTCATCTACGTTGATGCGATCGATTGTGATGAACGGGCGGTTTTTGGTGACATTGTGACTCAATATTTACTCCAGCACCGGCGAGCCCGCGCCATCGTTACCAATGGGTATATGCGCGATGTCAATGATTTGATCCGCGAGAAAAGTTTGGTCTGGTGCCATGGCGGTACCCCAATTGGTTGCCACAATGTTAATGTTCCAGTTCCACCGTCGACTACTGCACTTGTGGAAGAGCGTCGCAAGTTGTTTGAAGAGTCGATTCTCATCTGTGATGACTCTGGTGTTGCTATGCTCACTCCCGATTGGATCACACCAGACTTTGAACAAAAGCTGGAATTTATCGAGGCACAAGAGGCGGTCTGGCACTACTGCGTGAATACACTAAAGTGGAGTACTTATGAGACAGTTGCCCTAAAAAAGTACTTCGACACGCCTGACATGATCCCGCGTGCGATGATGGATAAACTTCGGGCCTTCGATAAGAGTGCCCGAAATCGAGGGTAATCGGTGGTTGTTTCGAATCACACAGCGGGTCGATTCTAATCGACAACCTTAATTCAAAACACACCGCTCTACTCCTTAACGCAAACTTGCTTTCGCCCTACTGCGCACTTAAGTCCAGGTGCACAAACACCGCGGTTACTGGCGGCAAAGAACTTACTGGCATACACAGCTTCGTCATCACATGCAGATCCAGCTTCAAGCGGATGATTGCAGGTACCGTTTTGGCTAGCCTGAGCACCCTGGCAGATATAGGGCATCATGCAATCGTTTGATGATTCACATTTGTCGCCCTTGCCTTTGGTGCCGAGTAAGACTTGAGTACAGGAAATTGTCGGCTTGGCAGCCTTTTGTGAATCTAGGCAGTTTCCGGCTTGGATACGATCGAAGCGAAACCTGCCTTGACTAACACCGGAATTGATTAGTTCGATGCACTGAGCGATGGCTGAGGCTTCATTGCGCTGGTTTCTCTGACTTTCAAATTGCTGGCAAAAGCTTTTGACGGTGATCACCAACTCTCTAGCCAGTGGAGGATCCTGAGATGCGAATAGCATAGTACTTTGTGCTGCAAGTGTGATGGCAACGATGGTTCTCGTTAAACGCCTCATGATCAACCCCTATTTATCGCCAAATGATCGCCAACTTTTAAGAGCAAACCTCTGGCCCCTTTCCTGGTACTGGATCCGGCAAGGGGAAAGCTAGGATGTCCTGCGACGTACAGTTGATGGCGTTAGGATTTTTGCAGCAGCACATGAGCCGCTTAAGGTGTGGGCCGTAGGCATCATTCCATAGCTTACCTAATTCGGTATCGGTCTTGCCTTTCCATTCGGATGGTGCTGGTGGCATCCACACTCTATGGAAAAAGTCCTTGGCCGTCGTCGACGGTACATTGGGCGGTATGGCGGCGCCGATCGAGTAGCCTAAATCAGCGTTGCAAGTCGCGTGGCTCCCGATCCGATGACAAGTGGTGCAGATTTGCGGCTCAGTTTTGCCGTTTACCGTTACAGGAGTCGTTGAAATAGATTTGATTGGGTATTTCTCTTTCCATTTCGACAGTGATTTACCAACTAGAATCAGTGGAACTTTCATGGGATTGGCAGGAATACTCATAACAGTTTCGA
>OMIY01000120.1 GCA_900299215.1 bacterium
AACAGGAATCGGCCTTTCGAATTTATACCGAAGAAGAAATTAGGCGCATGTCACCGGCTGACCTGGCAGCACTGTCGCCAGCTCATAAATACGAAATTTTTATCGGTGATTTTTCGTTCCCCAGCGTGACTTGGGAGCGTCAGCGTACCAGTATCGCTGGCGAGGAGTGGGAGGGACTTTGTGACGGATGGGCTTCGGCTGCGGTAAATTTTCATGCACCAAAGGCCGTTATTTTGAAGAGCAAAAACGGTATTGCATTACCATTTGGAGCCTCCGATATCGAGGCCCTATTGACCTATTATCAGTCAAAAATTTACCGCGACAACAAGAAGTCGCGTTCACTTGCAACCACATGGCGCAAGGTTGTTGCAGGTGGTCGCTGCCGTGAAGATCTTGAAAAAGCTCCTGATAAAGTCACACAGAGCGAGTGCAAAGGTGTCAATGCGGGATCTTTTCACATTATTTTGGCCAATCGCATAGGCATCAACAAGCAGGGTGTCGTCATCGATGTTACCCCAGGTAAAGAAGTTTGGAATCAGCCATTGTTTAGTTATAAGGCGCGGTTGCTACGTGAGCATAAAGACATTTATGCCACGGCCGCGCCAGGAACCATGAAGATTGCCGAGTTGGAGACTGAAGTTAAATACACCCAGGAGAGTGATCCGCATTGGCAAAGTCTTGGCACCCAAAATAGCGATTATTTAGTGACCAAGGTGTACCGATATGCTCTTGAACTAGATCGGGATGGTGAAATCATCGGCGGTGAATGGTTGTCGGCCGACAGACCGGATTACATGGCTCATAGATTGAAGCCGCCGGCCTTTGACGGTGCCATTGGACATTGGCATGCGATTGGCGAGATCTACGAGAAATCGCTGAAATCTGGCAAGGAGCCGTCGAACCCGGCGCATCCTTAACATGGAAATTTTGGTGAAAATGCGGCGAAAGTTGGGTGCAGTCGAGGCAGCGCTAATCCTCGAAAATGGTAGTGTCGCATTTTGTCGCAACAGTGTTGCAAAACTATCGAACACTGGGCCTGGCTCTTTTGCACAACAGCCTGGAACTACAAAGCTAGTTTGCGCCAACATCTGGCACGGTACTTGTATCGAAAGGGGTGAAAGCTCTGCCACTCCTGGCAGGTGTCACTGGGAAAAGGAGCTGGTCATGATACGCAATATTGGCTCATCGTGCGCAGCTGAGTCGAACTGATCACTAAGTTGAATTGCCCGGAGGAACCGTAATGAATATTCAATGCACTTGGAAAAACGGCATGCTTTTTTCGGCCACAAACGGCACTCACGTAGCAGGCATGGACGGTAAAAAGCCATTCGGAGCTGAGACTGAGTTGTCACCGAAAGAACTCGTCATTGCTGGGCTTTGTGGCTGCACTGCCATGGATGTCGTTGGCTTTATGAAGAAGAATAAACAGTCAGTATCGTCTTTTGCGGTCGACGCTAATGTGACCGCTTCGCAGAGTGGGCATCCCTTTGTATTCACGAGCGTAGCTTTAGCTTTCAAAATGACCGGAGAAGTCGATGCGAGCATTTTGTTAGAGTCGATCAGACTGTCGCAAACCAAATATTGCGGCGTCAGTGCCATGCTCGCAAAGGCTGTACCGATCAGCTATACGGTTGAACTAAATGGTCAAAAAATAGGCGAAGGCAAAGCCGAGTTCGCCGAATAGTTTTCGCATGAAATTACAATTTAGGAGACGGGCCATGTGTAGACGCGTTGAATGTCCAAAATGCCGCCGACCAACGTACACAGGATGCGGTATGCATATCGAACAAGTTTTGGCTGGTGTACCGGCCTCAGATCGATGCAAGTGCAACAGCAAGGCTGCGACTGATACAAAGTCAAAAACCGGACCTTAAGTTGATTAATCCCATGATCGGTATAGTCCCGATCCTTTCGCACCATAAAATTGGGAAAATTGCGAATGTAACGCAGGTTGGGCAAAAGCACCCGCGCCACAACCTAAGTCCAGGAGTGTACCTGGCCATGCGTGTTCGAGATGCGTTTAAATGAAGTACAATTAGGTAGCATAACTTAAGTCATCTACCCAGCTCTCTAGGGACTCACCAGGTATGGTAAAGAAGGTTGCAGTCTGTTGCTTTGGCGTTTTCTGCAGCTCAATGCTTTCCGTGAACGGCAAGGCTGCCACGCCAACAAAGACGACAAAGCCTCGCCCCCCATTCTATATCGGTACTGCGGGTGGCATCGGGCGTGCGCCGTATACTCTGGTGGGTCTGCGATTAGGGTGGAAGTACGGCATCTTTACGCCTGCAGAGATTGGTGTGGGGCTCGTGGGTCCCCGCGTATGGGCCTTTTCGCCTCCCGCGGTTTTCATGCAGGCCGTGGACATCGGCTTTGGTCGAATCGAATGGGGCGCCTCCTATCACTGGGGCCATGGCAAGCGGTCCATGGCATATGCTCGAAAGGTAGGCACTTTATCTGAGGAAGAGCGTGTTCGTTTTCGAGCGCCGCATTGTGATGATGGGATGTGTACTGAAGAGCCGGTTGTGGTTGGTCGTAACACTGATTATTCTCTGCTCTACACCCATTTTGGTGTGGGCGTGCAGCATCAAGCATCAAAAACCACACAGTTTTCGGCGACGCTTGGGTATTCCTACCTGGCCCATGCGCGTATTTCAGTTCAAGAGGAATCCGGCGATGAGGCCCTAGGTAAGCGCCTCGGTGCCTTAGGTTATCCGGGCTTTGATGGGTGGACCATTATAAACGAACACGACAGCGGCTTATATGTGCAGGTGGGTCTTAATTACCGCTTCGATGTTATGGAGCTGACCATTCCCACTTTGCCCTTCATGGCGGAATCGCCAGAGGTTGTGGATGATTGAAGATCCTGGCGCAAGCATTAGCCCTACCTAATTGGTTGGCGTTACCGGTGCGTAATCGTCAACCTCAATG
>OMIY01000121.1 GCA_900299215.1 bacterium
CGCTCGCGTCGCTGATAAATTCCAGCTAGGCATTCGGGCCATGGACAGCATGCTGACTTTTGGCGAAGGCCAACGCATAGGGATCATGGCAGGCTCGGGTGTAGGCAAAAGCGTCTTGATGGGTATGATTGCCCGTGGTTCGGACGCCGACGTCAACGTCATCGGTCTGGTCGGCGAACGGGGTCGCGAGGTTCGTGAGTTTATCGAGCGTGACCTCGGTCCCGAAGGGTTAAAGCGATCGGTAGTAGTTTGTAGTACCAGTGATCAGTCGCCCCTGATGCGACTTAGAGCTGCACGTGCCACTACAGCCATTGCCGAAGCCTTTTCGGCTCAAGGCAAGCGCGTGCTTTTGATGATGGATAGCTTAACCCGTGTTGCGATGGCTCAGCGCGAGATCGGCCTCGCTATCGGTGAACCTCCAACCACTAAAGGCTATCCACCATCCGTGTTTGCGCTTCTCCCACGCTTACTAGAACGATGTGGCCCACAAGCTGATGGTCAAGGCAGTATCAGCGGTCTATACACGGTTCTCGTTGACGGTGACGACTTTAATGATCCGATTCCAGATGCTGTGCGATCCATTCTCGATGGTCACATTAATTTGTCGCGCTCCTTAGCCGCACGGGGGCACTTCCCTGCGATTGATATCACCACCAGTACTAGTCGGGTTATGAGGGATATCGTCAACGATGAGCACTGGGGACTTGCGTCAACGCTGCGCCAGCTGCTCGGCGTTTATCAGGAAAACATCGACTTAATTCAAGTCGGTGCCTATCAGCAGGGAACTAACCCTACCCTCGAAGCAGCGATAGCCATGATGCCGCAAATTGAGTCCTTTCTCCGCCAAGATATCAATGAACGTTCGACCATGCGTGAAGCCCTGCAGGGTATGCGCGACCTATTCAATCGAGGCAGGTGATAGTCCATGAAGAGCATGAAAAAAATTAAGCGCGTGCAGCCGATCATCAAGCTTAAGCAAACTCGCGTCGATAACGAGGCGTCGATACTTGCAGAGATAAATAAGGCCAAAGTAGCTGCTGTGGCTGCGATGCGGGATAGCCAACGTCAGTACATGATTGGTGTAGATGAGTTAAATCGCATTAGAACCTCAGCCAAGCGCGATAACATCGTGACCATTGAGCAGGGTCTCGATCACGTAAAATCCCTTTGGTATGCGCACTATCGCAAGGTGCAGGAGCTTGAAAATAAGGAGCGTGCACAGATCGCTAGGCTCAACGAAGCCGAACGTGAGCTCAAGGCTATCGAGCGCCTTCAAGAACGCTATACGATCGATTTCAAGAAAGAGACCGGTAAGGCAGAGCAGAAAATGCTCGACGAAATTGCTCTAAGGCAGTTCGTTAATCAGAGTAAATCATAGGGTCATTTATGAAATATAACGGCGAAAAACAACATATTAATCAATTTTGGAAGGTCCTCATTGCCGCCAAAATTGCTATCCTTCTGGTGCTTTTTGCCACTTCCGGTGGTGACATTCACCTCGGTGATTTGCCACTGTTTGCCAAAGGCGGAGAAGAGGAAAAAAAGGATGAAAACCCCTCCCCTTCTACTCCCGCTCCCGCCGCTGCAGCGCCAGAGGAAGGCAAGCCCGAAGCAAAGCCGCGGCAGAGCTTCCTTTCAAATCTTTTGGAACTGCCTGAGCTCAACCCAGATGCGATCAAAAAAGAAGAGCTAGGTCGTTACTTAGATATTGCTGAGCGTAAGAAACGCCAGATTGAAGACCGAATCACCAACCTGTCTAGACGCGAGGAGCAGCTGAAGACCCTAGAGCAATCCATCGATGAAAAGCTAAAAAAACTTGATGAGGAGCGGCGCTTTTTCGCTCAAACAATTCAGAAAGAAAAAGATCTCAAAGGTGAGCGTCTAGATAAGCTGATCACGCTTTATGCCAAGATGGAGCCGAAGAAGGCAGCACCTGTGATAGAGAAACTAGATAAAGATCTGGTCGTAGAGCTATTCAAGCAATTGCCGCAAAAGCAAGTCACGGCCATCCTCGAAGTCATGCCGGCAGATAAGTCGGTGGCTTTAAGCGAATATTACGGCCGGGTACGATCTATGCGTGAGTACGACGTCTTGAAAGAGATGAATCAATCTCTGCGTAAAGAGTTTGATGAGTGCAAAGGCATGCCTAAGGGGTAAGCTATGCCTGAGTGCTAATTCTTGATGCGCGCAGTGAGCACGATAGCAGTTGTCGCTAGGGCAAGCGCCACACTGGTCCAGAGGGAAGAAGCTGAGCTAGCGACTCCCAATATTAAAAGCGGCGTCACTACAGTTACGGCTGCTTCAGCAATTGCAATTGATGCTACCCTGGTTGTCTTGACCCCATGGTAATATAAAATCAGGCTGAAAAAATAAACGATCCCGATGATCACATAGCGCCACCAGTCTACTAATAGACTCGGCCCAATTTGTTCAAAGCTGAGTAGGTGAGACTCTGCGATTGCGGTTAAAACAAGAACTAATACTGCAGCAGTGATTAATCGGAGCGATGAGAGAACGATGGCATTAATATCCTTGGCAGCCATCTTGCTCGTGACAGTGCCGATTGCTCCACAGCAGATGGCAAGTCCACTGTAGACTAGAGATGCTGTGTTGAAGCCATCTGCTGAATTTGAGATTGGGGCGAAGCCGAAAAGTCCCAAGTAAGACGCCCCAACGAGGCTCGCTAAGGCTGTATACTCGTGCCAACGAGGCTTTTGACGCAGAAATAAGACGGCAATCAAAAACAGCAGTGCCGGCTGTAACCGCTGGATAATCATTGCTCCCGTTAAATTGCGAAGAATTACGTGACTGGGCGTCAAAGCTAGCATACTGAAAATTGAAAACAGCACTGATCCAGAACATGCAGAAAGCATGATGAGCACTACTTGCTGCATAGACAGCTTCTTGATTGCTGCTCTTTGAGTCCAAAGAGCCGAAAGCGACGGAATTGAAGCTGCGCATAAAATGGTTGCCATCAGCAAAAAGGGCGGCAACAGCCCCATCTCAGGCGTACGCAAAATCCCGGTAAGCACTAATAATATTGTAGCTGCCACTACTAATAGTGGCCCGTTCCTCGTAGCTGCTTGATCCGGAGTTTTCGTACCGTCCTCCTTAATACCTGACGCTGCATCCACTGTCTGAGTAATAGTTACTTGCATTTGGACTCCATCCACTCCAGCTACCACCTACCGTATTACTGCTGACATTGCATGAGCGTGACGTAGTCCCGCCGTAATCACAACTATAAGCAGTGCCGTAACAAGTTTGGTAACAAGTTTGGTAACAAGTCTGGTAACAAGTAGTTGTGCCTGTTTGGCAGACTACACCGATAATAGGCCACCAAAGGCAGTTGTAACTATAGGTGCAGGAGTATGGATTGCAGTCGTATGGGTTACAGTTGTATGCGTTGCAGTTGTAACCATAAGTATACGGGTTAGAAGCCCAGAAGCTCATCGATTGAGATGTGGGGTTTTGGGTACAGCTTGCATAGGCGTAGCTACCATTGAACCCGCCGCAACTGCCGCCGCTGCAGCTTTTTGCTTGAGTCTCGGCATAACACGGTGTTGGACATGTGGTTGCGGAGGTATTGTAGCGTGTCCGGTATTCAGTACAGGTCGCATTGCTAAAAGAACCACTATATGGCTGTTGAGTTCCGTTCAGACATTGTGATTGCTGAGTCTCTGAGCCACATAAGGATGGCTCCGCGACGCTTGCATTCTGGTACATGACGCGAGATATATAGTCTCCGTTAAAGACTCCTCCACAATTGCGGCCGCTCATCATCATCGGGGTATAACCTACTTGAGACATACTCTGCGAAGCAGCCAATATGGCAGCAAGACTTATGCCCAAGTAGATTAAAAGCGTCGATCTCATGGCACAAAAACTCCTGACAGCTGCACAGTAGACACTCATCACCGTTGAAGTCTTAAAGTCACGTCGGTCATTGGAAACCAGGCGTCCAACTGAGCCAAACGGTGGAACCACCCTTGACCATCGCCAGAACTGTGTCCTTTCCAGCAGTAACCGTAACGGGACAAGCTGGATTGCATCTAAAAGTGATACCAGAGCTACTCAATGAGTAGCTACCCCCTGTCGCATTGTTGATGACCAGAGTGTAGCCAGCTCCATCGACCATATTGCTCATCGTAATCGTACCAGCGGCTACACTCGTCGATTGAATGTTGCCATTGTTCCAATCGATGCTGCCAGTCGAATTTGAAGCGAACGATCCTGCAGCCTGCCCGCCAGCGACCTTTAATTTGGCCGATGGCGTGGCACTTCCAATGCCAACGTTACCGTTGTTTGCTACTGTCAATCGATTGTTCCAAGAAATGGGATTGGTTCCACCGCTGGCAGTTAGCACCGAAAATTGTCCGCTTACTTGCTGAAGTATCGACGCCGTGCCGCCATATCCACCACTGTTTACATAATTATATGCGCTTCCAGTCCAATACGCATTGTTAGCTAGGTACTGGTTCCAGCCCGAGTCCATCCCTAGGCGCATATAGGCCTCGGGATCATTCTGTTGCCCAATGCCGATTTCACCGGATGGCATATTTAGCTTGGTTACGGGAGAAGCCGATCCGATTCCGACGTTGCCATTGGAGTCGATGACGGCTTTAACCGCTGATCCAACATACCATTTAAATCCTCCTCCAGTGTTGAACCACATATTACTACTTTCGATGCCCAGAGAGTAATCCGACGCGCCCACGGCACCTGGAGTGCCCCAAAGTTGAAGTTTTTGACCAGCACTGCCAGCACCAGGCGCTGCTACTCCTGCCGCTCCCAAATAGATGCCACTGCCAGCTGCCACGTTGATGTTGCCTGC
>OMIY01000122.1 GCA_900299215.1 bacterium
ACCAGCATGTTCGTGGTTTCCATCAGACCGCCTTCTGCGGTCTGCAGCACCGAGACACCGTCGAGGGCGTTTCGTTTTGCTTGGTTCAGAGAGCGCACGTCAGCGCGCAAGTTCTCTGAGATCGCCAAGCCGGCTGCGTCGTCTGCAGCCTTGTTGATGCGTTCGCCGGACGCTAATTTCGCGGCGGAGTTCGACAGACTATCTGTCGAGCTGCCGAGGCGGCGCTGCGCATTCAGTGACGCAATGTTTGTGCGGATTCGCATACCCATAATCGTGACCTCCTGTCATTAATCTTTTAGAGCGACATCATGTGCTCCTTAGTGCTCATCGTCGGTTGCCGGGCAAAGTTTAGCGCACACAGCCCATATTTTTAGCAACCCGCTGAAATGACAGGTCTTAATTTTTTTTAAACATCGGCGTTTTCTGCCTACCCTAGTGGCCGGGTGGTCAGAAGCGTATTGGTCAACGACTTGCGGCGAACCTGAGGAAGGCTTGTACCAGACTGTGACCAAAGCTCAGGCTTTTACCGTGAACATCAAGGGGCAGTTGGTGTTGATGCAAAAATGCCAGGGTTGCTTCAGGGTGTGATTGGAGTGACCAAATAGGTAATCGCTTGTGTGCAAGACCATCGATGGCAACTTCCGGGCTGGAGGCAATCACCTGCATGTCGCCGGGTGCCTGGGTCACCACCTCGTTATGCGATACCATTAACGTACCCTTGGCGGCAGCCCAAGGACCCGTAGCGATCATATCTACTATACGACTACCCAAATGCTTATGTCGGTCTGGGTAGATATAATCCACGGATCCACCATACATAAAGGCGAGCATTTGATGACCATAACAAATACCCAGAGTAGGTACACCGCGCTCTAGATGGGGTCTGATCCAGGTTTCTAGTTCGATCTGCCAAGGGAGGCGCTCGTTGACACTGGACGCGCTGCCAAGGATCACCATGGCCTTTATGTTGTCCGGATTTTCAGCCTGCAAAGACCCAAGGCCAAACATAGCAGGCAGATGATAGGACATGGCCAGGCCGGTAGTCCGGACCATGTTGTTAAAAGCGTCCAGCTCGGGTGTCTGACGCGCTGGATCGATGACCACTATCATTTACGCGATCACTTATGTGAGGAGCTCGGCACAGCTTTGGGATAAACGTGCGCGTCCTTGCCGGCAAGTTGTGGGATCGTCTTCTGCGATAACTTGTCTTCAAAAGCACAGACATTCACCAGTTCGTCGCCAAGACTCGAGGTCTTAATCAAGTTCTCCTCGCGAACTAAGTTCACGGGAGGATGATTATCAGCTGTGAAAACAGTGATGTCACAGTAAGGACATTTAATCTCAACTTTGGTCTGAGGAGTGGCCTCATCATCAAAGGTGACATGAAAGCGACGTGAGCACACTGTGTTGTCGATCAGTAACTTCTTGTAAGACATCACTCACCTTAGCAGTAACTTGAATTGGCATGAGGTAGCTTCGAGTACCACCACGCTAAAACTCTCTAGTCGCCTAAGTCTAGGTCAACTCGGACATCAAGACTAGCAAATTGATCGGTGCTCTGGCTTAGTCCCGTACGAAGTGGCAGGTATAGCCACCGGGGTTTTTGACCAGGTACTTCTGATGGTAATCTTCCGCTGCATAAAATGGGCTGGCTGGCACGATGTCTGTCACCACCGGCTTGGGCCATTTGCCAGAGGCATCAACCTTAGTTTTAACTGCCTCGGCCGTTAGTCGCTGGGACTCATCGTGGTAAAAAATTGCTGAACGATATTGTGTGCCGCGGTCGTTACCCTGACGGTTCAGCGTGGTCGGATCATGCAGCCGAAAAAAATAGAGGAGCAGGTCTTCAAAGCTCAACCTGCTGGGATCGAAAACGATTTCTATGGCTTCGGCATGGCCGGTCCGGCCAGTCTTTACGTCTTCGTAACGTGGATTAGAGGTCGCCCCGCCGGTGTAACCTACCCGAGTTTTGATGACCCCGGGGTACTCTCGCAGTAGCTCCTCCACCCCCCAGAAGCACCCTCCTGCTAGAGTTGCAATTTGATGCTGTGCACTACCTGCCATCTTTGACCTCAAAAGACTAAAAGGTGTCTGCCACCGCGCAAGGTTCTAGTGTAGACTGCTCCGTTGGGGAGGCAAGTGATGATTGAAATCGTACGGGCGGCAATGTCCGGTGCTGCTGAGGCCCTGTCAAATTTGCGTCAGGATGAAACCACGTTAGCGGCGGTTGCTGCGGCCGGTGATTTGTTGGTTGCGGCCTTTTTACAAGGACGTAGTGTCTACAGTTGCGGCAATGGCGGATCGATGTGCGATGCCATGCATTTTGCCGAGGAACTGTCCGGCAAGTTCAGGCGTGAGCGTAAAGCGCTACCGGCTATGGCTATCAGTGATCCGGCGCACTTAAGCTGTGCCGCCAATGATTTTGGTTATGACTCAGTATTTGCTCGCTTTGTTGAGGCACACGGACGCCAGGGCGATGTTTTGCTCGCCATCAGCACCTCAGGCAATAGCCCCAATATCCTGGCGGCGGCGACGGTAGCGCGTCAGGCCGGCATGAAGGTGATCGCCCTAACCGGCAAAAAAGGCTGCAAATTAGAGGCACTTGCCGATATTAATATCTGCACTCCAGGGGGTACACCCTACTCGGACCGGGTGCAAGAGCTACACATCAAGGTCATCCACACGCTTATCGAGCTATGTGAGCATCGTCTCTTTCCTGCAGGCAAATAATGAACGCCCCACTACTGAACGACAAAGATATGCCCGCTTGGTTGCGGGCTCCGATTCCTCTTCAACCCAATAATTTCACTCCACTTACGCGCACCCCCTGGGGTGGTACCGTCATCGCTTCGCATTACAAGCGCGATTATGCTCCTGTCGGAGCGGTGATCGGCGAGGCATGGGAGTTCTCTTGCGATCCAGCGTTTCCATCGCGACTTCAAGGTCATAATTTGACTTTGCTGGACGCGGTGCAAAAATGGCCCGAAGCAATTCTCTCTCCGGCACTGGCACAGTCTGGTGCAACCTGCGAGATCCTGGTCAAACTTCTGGATGCTGCTGAGCCACTGTCGCTGCAGGTTCATCCACGCGACGGCGATCAGAATTTACAAGTCGGCGAGTGCGGTAAGCCAGAGTCTTGGTTGGTATTAAAAGCGGCACCTGGAGCAGGAATCTATCTTGGCTTCTCTCGGCAGGTCAGTCGTACCGAATTACGTGAGGCGCTGATTCGAGGTGATACGGCTAAGGACTTGCTGCATTTTGTCAGCGTTAAGCCTGGTGATTACTTTGAGATTCAGCCCGGAGTACCTCATGCCATTGGCGGTGGTGTCACGCTGCTGGAACCACAAAGGATCTTGACCGGGCAAGCAGGCAAGACTTACCGAATGTGGGACTGGGGACGACTTTACGACAAGGACGGTCGCCTAGATATGGAGCATGGTGCAGCGCGCCCTCTCCACGTAGATGAGAGTTTGCCACTGGTGGACCCCGAGCAGCAGGTGGGCGAGGCCTTCGTAGGTACCTTGAGACGTGAGCCCACCGTCGTCAATCTTGCCGGTGGTATTTCTATCCGTGAGTTTCCGGCCAATCCATATTATAAGACGGCGCTTGCAGTTGTGCCGGCAGGTGCAGAGCTTAACGTACGGTTGGACCACGGTTACTGTGCCATGCTGACACTTGAAGGTCAGGTTACAGCCAATCAGGTGCCGCTGGGTCAGGGGCAAACGGCACTTGTTCCATATGTGGCTTCGCCACTTAATATAGTTTCAACGGCACGTTCTGAAATTGCTCTGGTGGCTCCGTCGCAGGCAGCGCTCCACTTCACATCCCGCAGTGCCCGTTAATTAAGGTTGTCGATTAAGGTTTATGGATGTCTATTGAATTACAAAAAGAAATCGCCAAGCGCCGGACCTTTGCCATCATCTCGCACCCGGACGCCGGCAAAACCACGTTGACCGAAAAGCTCCTCCTCTACGGTGGTGCGATCCAGATGGCTGGTACTGTTAAAGCCAAGCGGTCAAAAAAGTTTGCTACTTCCGACTGGATGGAGATTGAGAAGCAGCGTGGCATTTCGGTCACTAGCTCGGTAATGAAATTCCCGTACTCGGGATTCGAGATCAATTTGATCGACACGCCCGGTCACCAGGACTTCTCGGAAGACACCTATCGGACGTTGACGGCAGTGGACTCAGCTCTAATTCTGATCGATGCCGCTAATGGTGTTGAAACTCAAACTAAGAAGTTGTTCGAAG
>OMIY01000123.1 GCA_900299215.1 bacterium
CGTAATACGGTAGAGTCCATGATCCAGGGGCTGCGCAAACTGGCATTTCCCCCTTAGGCACGCAACCTTAAAGTGGGGTTTCAACATGGCAGCTAATACTTCCAACCAGATCGCACCCAGTCTAAAACTTCGTGTCACCGATCAAGCCGTGAAGTTACTTGCTAGCTCGATTTACCGCCAGCTCCAAGACGAAGGCTGTGCGGCAAAAGACATTATATCGGTATCATCGCAGCTCATTGGACTGGTTACTGACGAGCTACAACGTGATGACCAACCCAGTTAATCACCTGGGCAAAGTTTTCCTCTCACGCTGATCTTTGCTATCATATTCTTATGAAAGCTAAATCATCACGTGGAGCTTCGACGCGGCAGCGGATTCTCGAAACTGCGGCAAAGCTCGTCAATCTTAATGGCGTCAATGGCACTAGTGTCGACGACGTGCTCAGTGCGTCTGGCACCGGTAAAAGTCAGTTCTATCACTATTTCGCCAATAAAGAGGCGCTGGTGAAGGAACTTATCGAGTTTCATGCCGCGGGACTTCCTGCTGCCCAGGAGTCCGTGTTGACAGGACTTGAGTCGATGGCAGGGATCAATAGTTGGCTTGACCAGATCATCGCCGATTACCATGCCGGTCTTTACGCCAACGGTTGCCCCCTTGGAAACCTCGCTAACGAGCTAGCCACCACAAGTGAGCATTTGCGCCTAAACCTGCAGGCTACCTTTGCTAACTGGGAAAGCAGCCTAACTCGTGGGTTGAAATCGCTGCAACTCAGTGGCCAGATTCGTCGTGATTTTGATGCGGCTCAGATGGCCACATTTTGCATAGCAGCAATCGAAGGGGCCTTATTGCTTGCAAAAACAGAGAAATCTGTCTCTCCCTTGAAGGCAACCGTTGAGCAGATTAAAGCCATGCTGAAGGTGTCGAGCATTGGTGGTACCAAGCTCAAACCGCGACCTACCACAGGATTTACCTTCTGCCCATAAGCCAGTCATGCTAGGTTGCGCCCGCATTTGTGTTTACTAGAAAGCATCAGCGGGATTCTATACGATGAAGATTCATATTGTTGGCGGTGGCCTTGCTGGCACCGAGGCGGCTTGGCAAGTACTTAGGGCTGGGCACGCGGTAACCCTTCATGAAATGCGCCCATCGATCTCAACACCGGCTCACAAGACGGGTGACTTAGCCGAGCTGGTGTGCTCTAACTCATTAAAATCATTGTCCCCAGATTCGGCGCCAGGTCGCTTAAAAGCGGAGATGACTGCGCTCGATTCTCTGGTGCTCAGAGCTGCCAAGTTCGCTCAAGTACCTGCCGGCCAAGCACTGGCTGTAGATCGTGTAAAGTTTTCCACATTCATCGAACAGGAGCTTAAAGCCCACCCTGGATTCACTCGAATCGACGAGGAAGTCACAAAACTTCCGTCCGCCGAAGAAATGATTAGCAGCGACGAGTGGTGGATCGTCGCGACTGGGCCCTTAACTAGCGCCGCCTTAGCTAGTCAGCTTACAGCACTCTCGCCTGACCAGCGACGGCTGTACTTCTACGACGCCATAGCACCAGTAATCGCGGCCGATTCAATCGACATGGATCACGCATTCAGGGCAAGCCGATACGATCGTGACTCCGAGGGCAGTGAAGGTGATTACCTCAACTTACCGCTGAACAAAGAGCAGTATGAAAGCTTCATCGAAGCAGTTACCAACGCTGAATATATGCCACTGCACGAGTTTGAAGAAACCCGTTATTTTGAGTCTTGTTTACCCATAGAAGTCATGGTGGAACGAGGGCGTGAAACTTTACGGTTCGGACCCATGAAACCGATGGGCCTGATCAATCCGAAGACTGGTCATCGTCCTTGGGCGAATGTACAGCTGCGCCTTGAGAATGTGGAAGGCACCATGTACAGCATGGTCGGCTTCCAAACAAAAATGAAATGGCCTGAACAAAAGCGCGTATTCTCGATGATTCCAGCTCTAAAAGACGCTGAATTTCTGCGCTTTGGGTCAGTTCACCGTAATACCTATCTAAAGAGCCCAGAGCTGCTCGCTCAGGATTTATCCTGTAAAGCCTCTCCGCGACTTTTTATCGCCGGACAAATCACGGGAGTTGAGGGCTACACAGAATCAGCCGCTATCGGCCTTCTTGCTGGCAGATCCCTAGTCGCCAAAATGACGGGAACCACTTTCGCAATGCCTCCCAAGGACACCATGATCGGAGCACTAGTCCACTATGTGACCTACGGAGGACTTGGTGACTTTCAGCCGATGAATGCAAACCTTGGACTTCTGCCTCATCTGGATCGCCAGCGTGGGGAGAGTAAGGCGAATAAAAAAGCTAGGCAATGCCAGGCGGCAACAGAGCGGTTTGAAAGCTACCTCAGCAATCTTTAAAGGCCAGCTCGAACCATCTTGGCAAAGTCGTCGGGTTTAAGCGATGCGCCACCGACTAAAGCCCCATCGATGTCTTTTTGCGATAAAAGGTCTTCGATGTTGCTTGGTGTGGCACTGCCACCGTATAGGACCCGAATACTGCTACCAATGCTCTGGCCGTATTTTGCTCTCAGCAGCTGGCGAATTTCGGCATGAACTTCCTGGGCTTGTGCAGCTGTAGCGGATCGACCTGTTCCAATCGCCCATACGGGCTCGTATGCAAGAACTAAGTCCTTCGGGTCTTCAATACCTTCAAGGGCGGCTTTTACCTGGCGACTCACCACTTCTTGAGTCAGTCCAGCTTCGCGCTGGTCAAGTGTCTCACCGATACACACTATGGGCATAACATCGGCATTGAGTGCGGCTTTGGTCTTTCGTGACACGGTCTCGTCCGTCTCAGCAAAATATTGTCGCCTTTCGCTATGACCGATCAGGGTAGCAGTCACCCCCGCTTCGGTGATCATGGGCAAGGAGATCTCCCCTGTAAAAGCTCCCGCCGACTCCCAATGGATATTTTGTGCCGCGATACGGACGCCATTTGGCTCAGCCAGCGGAACTGCCTGCGCCATCAAGGTCGCCGGGACGGCAAACAGAACATCAATGCGATCGCTGATGGTCTCATCTCGATACCAACCGACGGACTCAAAAAAAGTCGCGAAGAAACCAGCCAACTCGCGGTTCAATTTGTTCATCTTCCAATTGCCCGCTAGCATCTTTACGCGTTTCACAGAGTGTTACCTCACTTAAGTAGAACCTTGATACCCGGCAGTGTACGGCCCTCTAAAAACTCAAGAGCAGCCCCGCCTCCGGTCGAAACATGAGATATCTTGCTAGAAACACCAGCCTGGTTTACGGCTGACACGCTATCACCACCACCTACAACGGTGCGACCAGCACATGCTGCGACCGCACGGGCAATATCCATAGTGCCTTGAGCGAAGGCTTTCCACTCAAAAACTCCCATGGGGCCGTTCCAAAACACTGTCTTGGATTTGGCTATGACCTGGCTATATGCATTCACTGTTTTAGGACCAATATCGAGCCCCATTAAGCTACCGGGAATAGACTGTTCAGCTATATCTTCGCGGACCGCATCCTCTTTGAAAGTCGAAGCGCAACCATGGTCCAGTGGCAGATGGATTTGAACCCGGCGAGCTTCGGCATTCCGGAAAATCGTTTCCACCAAGTCCATGCGGTCAGCCTCAACCTTCGAGGCACCAACGTTAACCCCTTTGTACTTCAGGAACGTGTATGCCATGGCGCCACCGATGATCAGATGGTTACACCGATTCAAAAGACTGAGGATGACGGCAATTTTGTCTGACACCTTCGCTCCGCCCATAACTACTGTAAATGGGGCCTCTGGGTGATGCAGAATCGAGGTCAAAGCTTGAATTTCTTTTTCCATCAAAAAGCCTGCGGCTCTTCTCTCGGGATCTAATAATTCTGCGACGCCAACTGTAGAAGCATGGGCACGATGTGCGGTTCCGAATGCGTCATTAACATATAAATCAACCCCCTTGGCGAGAAGTCGACAGAAATCCGGATCGTTCTTAGTCTCGCCCGCATTGAATCGAAGATTCTCGAGCAGGACAAACTGCTGTGGGTCAACTTGACCCAGAACTTGATCGTAAGGCTCTTTGACGTAATCGTTTACGAAAACGACCTCGCGCTGTAAAAGTTCAGCCAAGCGCAGCCCAACTGGCTCTAGTGAATAATTGAGATCAACCTCACCATCAGGGCGCCCAAGATGACTGGCAATAGCAACCTTATGAGTGTGCTCCAGGATGTATTTGATTGTAGGTAAGGCCTCGCGGATCCTAGTATCATCTTTAATGACACCATTCTTGACTGGGACATTAAGGTCCAGACGGAGGAACACCTTTTTCCCCTTTAGGTCAAAATCCTTCAGTGTGCGCAGGTGCATGTGGTTCCTCACGAATTAAGTCATTACAAAGGCCGTGACATTTGCAGCAATCGGTTCATAACATTAGACATTCGGTATCGCAAGAGGAGGGGCTAAGCCGATGAGTGTCTCGCACCTTTTTGTTATCGATCCACTTGAATCGCTGAATGTAGCGCTAGACTCCTCGCTCCGAATCATGCATGAGCTGGCGAAGCTAGGGCATCAAGTGTTTTGTTGCACAATAAATCAGCTGAGCTGGTCGTCTACTCAAGCTAGTGCCGACGCCCATTGTGCCCAAATTAAATTCAAGAGTGGAGCTACCAACTTTAGTCTCCAGCACCACGTGAATCGCAGCTTAAAGAGCTTCTCTGCTATCCATATGAGAAAGGACCCTCCCTTTGATATGGACTATGTGACTGCAACCTGGCTGCTTGACTCTGCGATCGGGGCTACTCGAATCTATAATTCCCCGCAGGCTCTTCGCCAATACAACGAAAAGCTAACTATATTGAAGTTTCCTCGGGACTGTCATCAATCGTTGGTGAGTAGTGATCCTGACGCCCTCTTTCGATTCGCACACGATCAAGGCGGAGGCGATGCCGTACTCAAACCATTGACTCTATTCGGGGGAAGAGGGGTTGAGCGGATTCAACTGAGTGATGGCGAGGCTCTCATACGTAAAAAACTAGAAGAGGCGACCGCAAACCGCACATCGCCGCGTTTGATTCAGCCCTTCGACCCAGCCGTATTTATTGGAGAAGTTCGGGCTTTTTCAGCTTTTGGTGAGCCCATCGCTTGGTGTCTAAAACGGCCAGCTCACGGTAATTTTCTCGCCAATACGAGAGCTGGGGCAACGCTAGAACACTATACGCCAAATCACGTCGAAGTAGAGCGCGTGACACGCATTGCAAGAGCCCTATTGAAAGATGGCGTTGCCTTTATCGGCTTTGACCTTATTGGAGGCCATGTCTCCGAAATCAACCTTACAAGTCCGCGCCTTTTACAGGCCCCTGACGACCATGGTAACCATTACGAACAAATCGCGGCCCTAGTATCGGCCGACATATCCAAGCGCCATTAAGAATCCAATTCGAAGCAGTTGACCGTAAGCCCGGATCATATTAAGCTTTTTTAAGAAGTATCGATAAAGCCGTTAACCCTAAGCTATACGAGATGTCAATGAAGAGAAGATCGTTTCCATTAACCTTGGTGGCGGCAACTTGTGTGGTTCTAGCAGGTTGCGAACAGTGTTCTAAAAAAGACGAAGGCGCTAAGCCGGCAGAGGTAGCAGCGACGGCAACGGATCCGAACGCTGCCGCTGGACTAACTGCACCAGCTCCAGCACCGACAGATCCCAATGCGCAAGCCGCAGCTCCGGCCGATGCAACTGCCGCAGCTCCAGCCGATGCAACTGCTGCTGCTCCAGCTCCAGCTGCTGAGCCAGCAAAAGCAGCAGAAGAGCCAACCGGTGGCACCAATCTCCAAATTACTGACATTAAATCAGGCAACGGAGCTGTTGCTGCAGAAGGCAAAAAGGTTTCGGTCAATTACACCGGCACCCTTCTCAATGGCACTAAGTTTGACAGTAACAAAGACCGCGGCACTCCTTTCAGCTTCGTACTTGGCTCAGGTATGGTCATCGCTGGATGGGACCAAGGCCTTAAGGGTATGAAAGAGGGTGGCGTGCGTAAGCTTGTCATTCCGCCGAACCTGGCCTACGGTAACCGCTCGGTAGGTGGAGTTATCCCACCCAACTCAACGCTTGTATTCGAGATCGAACTGTTGAAAGTTGAGTGAACTAAGACGTTCTATCCAACACTACGTTTGGCCCGGGTCGTCCGGGCCAAACTTTTTTTAGGGATTCGTGGTAGTCATGAGTAAATCAGTCAATAAATGGGGTATCCCACATCTCTCAGGCAAAGAAGTTCGCCAATCATTTATCGACTTCTTTCGTGAGCGAGGCCATACCTTTGTGCCTTCCTCGCCCGTAGTGCCCCATGACGACCCAACCTTACTCTTTATCAATTCTGGGATGAATCAATTTAAATCGATTTTCCTAGGCGATAATCGCTTGGGACTCAAACGTGCCGTCAATTCTCAAAAATGCCTGCGAGTCTCCGGTAAACATAACGATCTCGATGAAGTGGGGCGTGATACTTACCACCACACCTTTTTTGAGATGCTCGGCAACTGGTCGTTTGGCGACTATTATAAAAAAGAAGCAATTCGCTGGTCGTGGGAGCTACTTACTCAAGTGTGGTGTCTTCCCAAAGATCGATTATTTGCCACCATTTACAAAGACGATGATGAAGCCGAAGCTATCTGGAAAAGTGAAACTGATATTTCACATGACCGAATTTTGCGATTTGGCGAAAAATCTAATTTCTGGGAGATGGGTGATGTCGGTCCTTGCGGTCCTTGTAGTGAAATTCACTTCGACCTTGGCGATTTAGAAACACAAGCGGCGACTTTTGCTGACCCAGTCCTAGGGGTCAACGGTACAAATGCACGTTATATCGAGATCTGGAATAACGTGTTTATGCAATACGAACGGCTGCAAAGCGGTGATCTCAAGCCTCTAGTGGCAAAACATGTAGACACTGGAATGGGCTTTGAGCGCGTTCTTTCCATTATCCAGGGAACTGGTTCGAATTACGAAACTGACGTCTTCCGCCCATTGATCGATCGCATTGCAGAAACCACTGGAGTCCCCTACGATCAAGGTCCCAAAGGAACCCCCCACCGAGTCATCGCTGACCATCTTCGGGCTCTGGCATTTGCCATCGCTGACGGAGCTACACCTGGTAACGAGGGGCGTGGCTATGTGCTACGTCGGATTTTGCGTCGTGCAAGCCGTTTTAGTCAGCAGCTGAATCAAAAAGATCCTTTCATTTATCGGATGCTGCCAACCTTGGTAAATATCATGGGAGATGCCTTCCCCGAGCTTAAGCAACGGCAAGACTATATAGCCCAAGTTATTCACGCAGAAGAAGATCGCTTCATGCGTACCCTGCGGGATGGCCTGGCAAGGTTTTCAAAGATCGCCGGAGATACAAAGCAGAGCGGCAAAACTACCATTAGTGGGCAAGATGCCTTCGTCCTTTATGATACCTACGGCTTTCCTGTTGACCTCACTGGCGTGCTTGCAGAAGAACAGGGGCTAAACATTGACCACGAAGCCTTTGCTGCCGCCATGGAAGAACAAAGAGAGAGGGCACGAAGCGCGGCTAAATTCGATGCAAGCATAGCAGCTGATGAGGGATGGACTATCCTTTCATCTCAAAAAGAAACCCGTTTTGTCGGCTATCATGAGCTCGCCTGTGAATCCAGAGTTACCAGATACCGCGAGTTAGGCGACGATATTCTTGTATGCTTGGATCGGTCGCCATTTTACGCTGAAGCCGGAGGTCAGGTTGGTGACACTGGCTGGCTGCGCTCGGACGAGTTAGAGCTTCGCGTCGTGAACACTTTTAAAGTGTTAGAGATGCATGTCCATAAGTGCTCGTTGGTTCATGGACTACTCAATCCTGAAAAATTGCGCCATTTAAAGGCTCAAGTTGAAATCGACGCTCGTGCTGCAACAGTACGCAACCACTCTGCAACTCATTTGTTGCATGCTGCTCTTCGACAAGTCTTGGGTGACCACGTTCAGCAACAAGGTTCCCGAGTGGCGCCAGAGGGACTCCGATTTGACTTTACTCAGCCCAAGGCTCTCACTAACGAGGAAATCGCAAGGGTCGAGCACATAGTCAATCGAGAAATCATGGCAAACCGATCGGTTTCAGTTGCCGAGAAATCCCTAGACGAGGCCAAACGCGAGGGAGCTGTAGCACTCTTTGGCGAGAAGTACGGTGACCACGTACGCACCATAAAAATGGGCGAATTTAGTCATGAACTTTGCGGTGGCACTCACGCGGAGGCAACCGGGCAAATCGGATCATTCAGGATAACTGTTGAGAGTTCGATTGCGGCTGGAATTAGACGCATAGAGGCGATAACCGGATTCGTTGCCGTAGAGCAGGCACGCCAAACGGGACAAGTGCTTACCAACCTAGCTCAGTCGCTGAAAGCCAAACCCACCGAACTCGAGCAGAAAATCCTCGAGATTAGTGAGAAGCTCCGCGCTTATGACAAGGAACTAAAGTCTATTCGGCTTGAGCAGGTCAATCAGCGCGTTGACCAAATGCTAAATGAAGATAGCAAGGCTCTAGGCAGTGGTCGTGTGATCATAAAAAAGCTGGACTCAGCAATTTTTCCAAAAGAAACCCACCAAGCCGTGCTTGACGGACTTGCCGCAAAGCTAGGCAATGGCGTTGCCGTGTTGACACATGTTGACGAAGGTAACTTATCAATGCTCGCTGCAGTTGGGGTCGAAGCGAGAAGTAAGACCAAAGCGGGAGATATAATCAAAGATTTGTGCAAAGTTGCTGATGGCCGCGGTGGCGGTCGTCCAGACAAGGCACAAGCTGGGTCAAAGTTTCCAGAAAAAGAGGCCCAAGTGCTAGATGCGGCAAGGGACTTCCTGAATAAGCTATTCGTCTGAAGGCTTAACAAATTCATCGATCTTCAAAAGGGTTGCTTCGACATCACAGGCAGATGCGGAGCAGCCATATATCTTGTGCATTCGCCGAATGTCATCGCGCGAAATCGTTCGCTGAGTGACGCCCTGGCCGATATATAGAGCTGCAACCATTATTGAATCTGGGTCTACCTTAGCGTCTACGTGATTGAGGCCAAGAAAATGACCTAATTCGTGAGTTGCAACTGTCTGAAGATCGACTACTTCTCGACCTTCTTCTGGCCAAATCACCAAGCTGTCACCGAAGACGTAATCGTTATTGTTGTACCGCATATCAGCGGTCATAATTTTTTCAAGATCACTCGGGTCGTTATCCCAGATGGTCGTAGCGAGGACGATGTGATCCTTTCCCGTCTTGGCCCAGTCATTATCCAAATAAAGGCCATTCACATGATCATCGAGGGAACTGTATAGGTCCTTAAAAGAATCACCGTTCACTGATGCCTGCACACCGTCGTAGGCAAAAATATTTTTGCCTACTGCCAATTCCCATGTGCGCATTGCCTTTTGAATACCTTCCATCTGAGCTTTGGCCATACGAGGGTCCAAACGGTAATGTACTGGCTTTTCTACCCAGCCGCCTGGTGCGTGAATAGCATACCAATTAGATTTGGGATCGGAGTCCATCCTGCTCTCAGCACCTTTTGATTGAGGATTCTGGGTATTGGTCCGACTACTTGTCGTGCGAGGTCCGCTATCCCCGTCTAAAGTCACCTTATAAAACTGGGATCCACATGCGACAAAAGTCAGAAAGACTCCAGTTGTCACAGCTATCAAGGCGGCATATTGAGTGGTAAATTTGGCCATCGGGGATTCCAGCCCTCCCTTTTCCTTCAGTGGAGTTATCGTCAAACCCGACGGCGATCTTGAGACAAATCGCTATTTCTTTAATTATTTTATTATTTTCAATAAGTTAAGTCGCGTGATTGGTTGTCAATTGTAGAGATAAAATAGCGCAGCGATATCACCCCATGCGATTGCTCGTGGTCCAGCCCTTGGGCTATAAGCTAGATGCCGATAAAACTTTTCCGTTCCCTAAGGACCTCACGATGACCGAGACTCTAGCCGCAACTTATGACCCCCACCAATACGAGGAAAAGCTTTACGACTTCTGGATGAAGCACAAGTTGTTTAGGGCCGTCAAAGATCCCTCGCGCAAGCCCTACACCATTTTAATGCCACCGCCGAATGTCACCAGCCAATTACACATGGGCCACGGCACCGGATACACGATGCAAGATATCCTGGTCCGCTGGAAGCGGATGTCTGGTTACAACGCACTCTGGTTACCTGGCACTGACCACGCTGGCATAGCCACACAGATGATGGTTGAAAAATCTCTAGAAGCTGAAGGCAAGACCAGACAAGAACTTGGTCGCGAAGCCTTTACCCAAAGGCTTGTCGAATGGAAGGACAAATATGGTGGCCTGATTCTGAAACAGTTTCGCAGCATGGGCTTCTCATGCGACTGGGATCGCCTTGCCTACACCATGGATCCCCAGCTTTCTTCTGCGGTTAGGCGTATTTTCGTTGATCTATATAACGATGGCTTAATTTATCGGGGCGAAAGGCTAGTCAACTGGGATCCGGTTCTTAAAACCGCCGTCTCTGACGACGAACTTGATAACCAAGATATTCAGGGACACCTGTGGCACCTCGTCTACCCCATTGAAGGCTTGGAAGAAGCAATAACTGTTGCGACAACGCGTCCAGAGACCATGTTTGGTGATACAGCGGTAGCGGTTAATCCAGACGATGAAAGGTATAAACACCTTATCGGCAAACAAGTGCGATTACCTCTTGTGGATCGCCTAATTCCAATCGTCGCTGACTCTTATGTCAAAAGTGAGTTTGGCACTGGGGCTGTAAAAATCACGCCAGCGCACGATCCAAATGACTTTGAACTCGGCAAGCGGCACGATCTGCCGCGCATCAACGTCATGACTGATGCAGCCACGATGAATGAACTAGTACCTGCACGCTTTCGCGGTCTTGCCCGGTTTGTCGCAAGAAAAGAGGTGGTCAAGGCGTTTAAGGAGCTCGGCCTACTCGCCAAAGAGGAGCCCTATAAAACGACGGTACCGATCTCCGAGCGCAGTAAGGAAATTATTGAGCCGCGTTTATCCAAGCAGTGGTACGTGGATATGCGGAAATTAGCAGAACCTGCGATCGCTGCTGCTAAGGGTGGGCAACTGCGTTTCCACCCAGATCTTTGGAAAAAAACCTATCTTCACTGGCTAGAAAATATTCAGGACTGGTGTATCTCCAGGCAGCTTTGGTGGGGTCACAGAATCCCCATTTGGTACTGCGGAGCGTGCCAAGGTACCAGCACAGGTATGACAGACCCCACGACTTGTAGTCACTGCGGAAGCAAGGACCTACGTCAGGATGAGGACGTATTGGATACCTGGTTCTCTAGCTGGCTATGGCCGGTTTCTCCCTTTGGTTGGCCTGACCAAAGGGATGATTTGGATTACTTTTACCCAACTGATGTCCTTGTGACGGCACCAGAGATTATATTTTTGTGGGTGGCACGCATGGTCATGGTTGGTCTCAAGACGCGCGGAGAGGTGCCATTCCGCGATGTATTCTTGACGCCAACGGTCTGTGATAAGCAGGGCCGTAAATTTTCTAAAACTCTTGGCAATGGCATTGATCCGCTTCAAGTTATAGCAAAATACGGTACTGACGCTGTTCGCTTTACGGCGGTTCAGCTGGCCCCGATTGGTGGCCGCACGCGAATGTCTCCTGAGGACTTCGAGGCTGGTGGCCGCTTTATTAATAAGTTGTGGAATGCCTCTCGCTTCTTACTCGGTTACATTAAACCAGGTGAGAGCATTGTCCCTCTCGATCCAGAGGCCACGGGCCTTCCCGGACAGTGGCTACTCAATGAGTTGGCCGAGGCCACCGATCGTATTGAGAAAGCTCTGAATACTTATCGCATCAATGATGCTGCAGATCATGTTTACCACCTGATTTGGGGAAGTTTTTGTGACTGGGGCCTCGAGAGTGCAAAGACCGCACTAGCAGGATCTGACGAAAGGACCAAGGCGTCGACCATTTCAATGTTGGTTTATGTCCTTGATGGCATTTTACGGCTTGCTAGCCCGATCATGCCTTTCGTAACCGAGGAAATCTGGCAAAAGCTGCCACGTCACCCAGATTGGGATCGCCCGGTCAGCCTGACTGTTGCTGAGTTTCCGAAAAGCTCGAAGCTGAAGCGGTTTCCGGCTGCTGCCGAGAAATGGTCGACTGTACAGTCACTTGTCAGCGAAATCCGCTCCGTAAGGTCGCAATCGGGCATCGCTCCAAAGTTGCCGCTTAAAGCTTTTGTCCGCTGCTCAAGTGAGCTTGCGAACCTATTTGACGGAGCAGCAACTGACATCTGCCGTTTAGCGAGTCTAGCCGAACTCACTTCGGGACCCGACACAAAGCGGCCTGGGCAATCTTTGGCTGCTGTGGGACGTGGTTTTGAAGCCTTTATTCCCGCTGAAGGAATCATTGATATCGGAAAGGAGCAAACCCGATTGAAGGCTGAAGTATCTCGAGTAGGTAAAATCCTTAATGGGATTGAGGCTAAACTAGCCAACCCTAACTTTACCGACCGAGCACCGGCAGAAGTTTTGGAGCAAACGCGAGCACAGCGAGACAACATGCGCTTCCAGCTCGAAAGTCTCCAGAAAAACTTAGAGACTTTGGCTTGATGTAGCCACCCTTATTAGTGCGAAGACCTCCGGAGGCAACGTCTTCTGGAGGTCCGCAACTATCTCCCACATAGGGATAGCCATATTGAAATCATCTTTGCCACCCCAGTGGAGAGCAACGACGAAGCCTGAGTCGCTATCCATTAGTGGCGACCCACTGGAGCCACCTTCGGTATCGCAAGTGTGTGTGATGGTCTGACGTTCCTCGATCAGCTCTGGCTCCGCCGTACGCAGTGTGCATTGGACACCCCGATCGATTTCTTTAAACCTAGCTCCCGGATGACCCGCCATAAACATGGGCTTGCCCAGCTCTAGTGGTCCACTCCATAGCGTGGCATCTGGAAAACTGCTGAGCGGAGGCGCTTTAACTGCACCTTCATTACTTCCTGTCGATGCCACCGTTCCATTGGTCGAGGCGTCGTCCGCTGACTTTGGAGAAACCCCTGAAGGACGCACGCGGAACAAGGCATAATCAAACGCCACATTCTTAGCGACCAACTCTTTGCAGCGCACGATAAGCTGCTGACGAGGCGCCACGGCTTTTTCAAATGCCAAATGGAACTGGATACCATCACAGGACTTGTAATCAGAGCAGTGATAATTCGTGAGGAATAGATCCGGCCCCACTTTAACACTTGTGCAGTAGCCAATCCCATCTAAGGTTTCTAGCCGAGCCACAACCTTTGAGTCGTCGTACATCCGACTGCCCAAAGTGTTCTCAATAGGCTCTAGCTCACTAGGACCGATCACGCGCCTCTCATGCTGCCACGGCAGCTCATCCGCTACAGCCACGTGAGGGGCGTAGCTGACTGCAGCAATCAGTCCGATGAGTCCCGGAAACATCCAGAGTCCTTTGTTAACGTTATCTTCCTCAGTGCTCCGAAAAGGTCCTGGCCCAAAAACCTTAAGACTCAGGTCCCCTTAAGTCCTTGCATTGCGACTTTAATGGTTACCAAGGCCTGCATCAATAGAACTCTTGGAATATTTAAAGACGGTGTGATGCTCAAGCTTTCACCACGAGGTCCGCTGGCCAGTGCGATTACGCCCTTTGCTCGCAATATATCCATTAGTTTCGCACCGTAACCCGGCTGGGTCAGTTCGATCACTAACATAAGGCCAATACCTCTGATCTCTCTCACCATAGGCTCGTCTCGAAGCTCTGCCCTGAGCCAACTCAGTGCTTCCTGACCAAGTTCACTGGCTCTCGTTACCCACTTACCTTCATGCAACTCACGCAAGGTAGCCAGAGCGATGTCACACGATAGAGGATGGCCAAAGAAAGTGCCCGTGTGTATTGCCTCCCCCGTACTGCTTGGCCATGCACCCATCACCGATTCACTGCCTATACACGCTGAGATGGGAAAGCCCCCGCCAAAGGCTTTGCCGAGACAAAGCAAATCGCAAGGTACATATTCAGCAAATGTGTACTGCCCGGTACGGCCCAGACCGGTGAACACCTCGTCATAGACCAGTAATGTTCGGGATTTGTCACATTGCCTTCTGAGCATCCTTAGCCAGTCAACACCTGCTTCCCGACAACCGGTGCGCCCCTGTACCGGCTCGACCAGAACTGCTGCTATCTCGCCTGAGCTCAAGGCTTGCTCAAGCTCTAATTCACTGCAGCGAAACGGGAGTGATACCACCCGATCCTCTCGCAAGAACCCACGGAACGGAGCCCTAAAATCAGCTCTTTCGGTTAGCGGTAGGATTCCGATATCCAGTCCATGATAACTGCCATCAAAAACAATGAATCGACTTCTGGCAGTCGCAAGCATTGCCGATTTTACGGCGAGCTCGACTGCTTGTGAACCGGTCAAGGCGAGGGCCGCCACCTTGAGAGCTGGTGGCATCAGCATTGGTAAGAACTTCAGCAATTCAACCTTTGCGACTGAGCTATAGACGTCCCCCATGCCATGTGTAATCAGGGGAGCTTTGGTGCCCGCGGCAGGTTGCAAACGCTCCGCCAATACCGTCCTGTGAACCTCTGGGTTATGACCCAATGCTAAGGCTCCGAATCCAGCACATAGATCAACATACTCCCGACCCTCGGCATCATAGACCAGAGAGCCAGAGGCCCTATGCATCACCAGCGACGGATTGCGCGCTGGGTACGTGGCATCAGGGCACTCAACGACCTTCAGCTGTTCGAGAAGTTCTTCGTTACGCATCATTTAAACACCTTTAGCCCGCGGTCCCCAAATGTACTTGTGCTGCTGCAGCTGCATCCTGCAGCGCATGGGCTGCTCAAGTATCCATGCAGCTAAATCCTTGGGCGCAACTAGCCCCCATGCACACGAGAACAAAACATGAAAGCGACGGTCAAGGGAGTGCTCACGAATTTCTCTTTGAGCCCACTCAAAATCTGAGCGACTTGCGACAACAAACTTGATCTCGTCACTAGGTTTTAGGCGGTCGAAGTTAACCAGCAGATTCTTTTGGCTCATGCCGCTATCTGGACACTTCCAGTCCATAATGATGTGAGTGTCCTCAGGCAAAATACCAACGTCTTCGGATCCACTGGTCTCACAAAGCAGCTGAAAACCCTCTTTAATCAATTGACGAGCGAGCTCGGGCGTACTGGCCTGAGCTAGAGGCTCCCCACCAGTCAGCTCAACTAATGGAACTCCAAGCTTTTTAACCTCATCGACGATCGCAGAGATCGTCCACAGTGTCCCACCTTTGAAGGCATAAGCTGTATCACACCAGCGACACCTCAGCGGACATCCCGTAAGACGGATAAAGGTGCAAGGGATACCAGCATAGGCTGACTCTCCTTGAATGCTGGCGTAGATCTCGGTAATGGTAAGCTGGTCTAATTTATTCACGGTGACACCTTGGACTCTCACATTTCAGTAACAGACGGCCGCGTTGAGCGTCGGATCTTAGTGTCTGGTGACGTTTGGCGGCTTGCTTTGACTAGTATCAAAGCCACTTGGAAACAATCGGGTTTGTTGGTTTGCTTTGGATTGATCGCGCCTCAACTGGCCCTAAACCTCTGGCTTGACCACACAAGTTTCCCTGTAGTGGACGAGCTTCGCGCGTTGTTTACCTCAAAGGGGGGGACTTCGGGAAGCCCCCTTATGTTTAGTGAACTAATCCGTCCTGCGGCCCAATACTTTTGGCGGATTGGACCCGCCGTAGTGATTGCGACGTTAATTTGCCTAGCAAGCTATCTCGGGTTAATTCAAACCTCAGTGGATTACCTTCGCAATCAATCCCCCCGTGGTGCTACTGCTGCATGGTTACAGGGGCTCAAACGCGCACCCGTAGCCATAATATCAATGTTTTTATTGGCTTTTTTTGTGACTGCGGCAGGCCAAATCGTCATGGTACCGGCCATTCTTATTGGGGTACTGGGACTAATGATTCCAACGATCTTGATTTGTGAAGGTAAGGGCATGATCTATGCCTTACGCTCAGCACTGCTCCTTCGCTATGTTCGTGGCACCAAAATTTCAGGTTGGTCAGTGATTTTCAACATGATGAGCATAGGCGCATTCTTATACGGGACCATGGCTGCAGTAGGGCTATCCGCTGAGTTACTTCTTGGATTGGATGAGGTAATTGGACTACCCAGTTTAATTTGGATCGCATCGACCCCAGGTTCGCCAACAACTTCAATAATTTATATCGCCGTGAGTAATTTAGAAACCATCATGAGTATGGCCTTCCTTAGTGTGCTGCCATCACTCACTACTTCGCTTTACGTTATAGTCCGGCGCGACGATGCAGGCCGGACCATTGCTCAGGCATAGAGGTGATAATTTCCTCTCCTAGCAAACGCCTAAGCTGATTTGGAAGGTCTGCACTCAGCTGCTCAACGCAAAGCTGTGCCGTCAAGCCATCAACGACCTCACTTAGACCGGCCAAAAAGGTACGGTGGCTTCGACCACGCCTGTACTCAGGCTCTCGACTCGGATGATTTAGATATCTATCAATGGTCTCCACCTGGCAATCGACCAGTATAGATGCCTGATAAAGCAGGTAGTTGCGGCTTCTGAAAAGCGATGTACCGGCTACCTTAAAATCACCATGCACTATGTCACTTAACCCACTCTGCCCCAAGGTTTCAAATTTGGGCCAACGAGAGGCCAAAGCTGCAATCACCGAGTTGTTAAGGATCTCGAAATAAAATCGATTTTGAAAGTGTTGTTTAACCCAGCAACCCACACTCACAACCGCACAACCGGAGTGCAGTACCACCGTTCCCCCGCCGCCATAGCGCTTGAGCACGGGAACGTTGTCTAAGGTACAGTTAAGAGTATTTACCTCAACTTCGGCAGCATTGCTTGCTCCGAGCACCACTGTCATTTCGCGAGGCACCCAGCAGTCGACAACAAGGTCCTCACTGCAGCGAGCTAAGATTTGATCGTCAATCCACACTTGGCTTCTCCTTTTCTGACCGCTTGGTACAAAGAGCAAACGCAATGGTCATCGGATCGCCATCATGATCACGAAGCTGTTTTCCAATCGTGTCGAGAAAATCCCTTAAAGCTGGATCTCCTAGACACTTCCGCAAACGATCAAAAGATTCGAAGTCAGGGCTATAAAGAGCCGCACTCATAATTGAAGCGTTGTTCCAAATCTCAGATCCCACGAAGTCGACTTGTTTAAAGTTCGGCTTTTTAGGCGACTTTTGGAACTCTGAGAGCACTTTCTCTTTATTTGCCAGCTTAGCCTCGCGTGAAAGCGTGGAATTTTCGTATAGCGTTTGCAGCTCTGCCTTGAGTGCCGTCAGCCAATCTGCAAAAAGCTCTTTATCTCTGCGCCTTAACTCATATGCCTCCAGCGCACTTGGGTCGCTCAACTCTTGCAAATATTGACGGGTCAAAACAACCGCCACATATTCTGCCAGGTTTTCGTTGAAAGTGGCCGCATTTGGCACCCAGACTGTTCGATGCGTCAGTTCATGAAAAAATAGGTGCGCAAGTTCAGAGTCACGTCGTAACAACATGCTGCTGAAGACTGGGTCGTTAAACCACCCTAAGCTGGAGAACGCTCCCGCCCCACCGAGTTCGACATCTAGCCCATTGCTCGCCAGCCGCTTCGCTTCGGCATCGCGCTCATCTTTATCAAAGTAGCCAAGATAAGGCACCCGACCCACAATCGGAAACCACCAGGTGACTAGCTCTAATTTGTCGGCTGGAGCTGCCTGTACCAAGTAGGACACAACTGGCTGCTGGGTTTGTATGAAGTAGTCGTAGGCTCCGTCGACGTTTAAACGCTGACGTCCAGCGTAAGCAAGAATATCCTGTAGTTTCGATAGCTTTTTGCGGGTCTCAGCTGAGGTGGTCGTGTCTCCGATAACCTCCTGAACTGGCCTCCGGCTTGTTAGTAGTCGACCTTGATGCCAAGCCTGACGCGTAACATAGCAACCGGTCAGCAGTATGACCGCTACACCGAGTCGAAGTATAGTCAGGAGCTGTCTCGCGACAGCTCCGCCATGAGCAAGGGTCTTCAAGACTTGACCACCGACAACGCCAAGGCGCACCGATTTCCTTCAATCTCCAAACTTTCTGTACCGTTGAGTTCACCGCTAGAGGTCGGATTAACCTCAAGCTCAGTCGCAAGAGTCTCGCGTTTAATGTACTCAGCATGAACGGTAGCAGCAGTTGCCAGAGCGGACTCAGCCTTGATCATCAGTCTAATTCGGTCCGACACTTGCAGTCCTGAGTCTTTTCGCAGTCTTTGGATACGGTTAATCAGTTCCCGTGCTAAGCCTTCTTGCACTAGCTCAGGAGTGAGTCTCGTATCGAGCAATACTGTCACGCCACGCTCAGTCGCAATAAGTCGCTCATCCTTAGGACCACGCTCAATTAGGAAGTCCGCCTCAGAAAGATCGTAACCTAAGACCGAGACTGAGCCTTTTTCCTCTAGCTGCGACAACAGATCGACAACTTTTTCGGGCTGCTTGTTGAGTTGCTCAAGGTGCTGCCGCATGGTGCCCAGCTCTTTGCCAAGCCTTGGTCCGAGAGTCTTTAAATTGGGCTTAAGCGAGAGCAACACAAAATTGGCTTCGTCCGTCGAGAACAAAACCTCTTTGACGTTTAGTTCACCGCGCAAAAGTTCGGTGCCTCGCTCAATGGCATCGCGATCAGCTGATTTACGGGTAATGACCAGCATCGAGGGCAATACTTGGCGTGTCTTGATCTGATGCTTCGCTCGCAGACTTCGGCCTAAGTTACTGGCGCGACGGAGTAGATCCATGCGTCCCTCTAGCTCGCGATCAATCAGTTCGCTATCGCCAAGCGGGATGTCACATAAATGCACCGACTCCGGCAAATTACTGAAACCCTCGGTTAGGTTCTTGTAAATGCGATCTGAAATAAACGGCGCAAACGGAGCAAAAACTTTCGAAAAACCAAGCAGTACATAATAGAGGGTCTGGTAAGCCTGATTGGTATCGCTTGCTGATCCCTTTGCGGCCGATACCGCATCATCGTCTGTGCCCCAGAACCGTTTACGGCTAAGTCGGATATACCAGTTGGTAAGATCCTCTATAAAATCAAGAACTTGTGGCACCACATTATAGAGCCGATAGTGGTGCATCTGTTCATGAACTCGCTGACAAAGCGTGTGAAAGCGAGAAATGATCCAGCGATCGATCTCACTATCAACTACCGGCACCTCGCCAGAGGCCAACTCTTTTGTTGGCTGCCAGTTATCGGCGGCTGCATAGGTGGAGAGAAAGCTGTGAGCATTCCAAAGTGGTAACAGCACGGCTCTAGTGGTGTCGCGCACCCCCTGGTCAGAGAAACATAGATCTCCCGCCTTCAGCACGGCGGAATTAAGCATGAACAACCTGACACTATCCGCGCCAAACTTGCCCAGGAGGATTTCCGGGGGGGTATAGTTCTTGAGTCGCTTTGACATCTTCTTGCCGTCTTCGGCCAAAACCATGCCGTTGACGACCACATTCTTAAATGCCGGCTCGTTAAATAGGGCCGTGGAAAGAACGCTCAGGGTGTAGAACCAACCGCGAGTCTGATCCAAACCTTCGGCGATGAAGTCCGCCGGAAAGCGCTGGTGGAAGCGGTCTTTGTGTTCAAATGGGTAATGAATCTGGGCATATGGCATAGACCCCGATTCAAACCAACAGTCAAACACCTCAGGAATCCGACGCATCTGACCTGCACACTTCTGACAAGCAAATGTTAGCTGGTCGATATGGTGAATATGCAAATCATCGACTTTGGTCTGCGCTCGGGTCTCCAAATCGGCAACGCTGCTCATGACCTCGACATGATCAGAGTGTTCACTACAGATCCAAATCGGAATCGGTGTGCCCCAAAAACGGTTACGACTGATCGCCCAATCACGGGCGTTTTCAAGCCATTTACCCATGCGGCCATCACGCAAGTGCTCAGGCACCCAGTTAATCCGTTGGTTGTTGGCAATCAGGCGGTCCTTGATCTTTTCAACCGCTACGTACCAAGTTTGAATGGCCTTATAAATCAGCGGTGTGTCAGTCCTCTCGCAGAAAGGATAACTGTGTTGCAACTGCTCGTTGCGCAGCAGATGTTTGGTGTCTTTTAGGCGGCGGATAATCTCTTTATCTGCATCTTTGACGAAGAGTCCTGCATATTCGGCAATCTCGCCCTTGAAACGCCCTTCCTCGTCAACCGGATCCACCAAAGTGATTCCATGGGCCCTACAAACACGAAAGTCGTCTTCACCATATGCGGGGGCCTGGTGCACGACACCAGTACCGTCGTCAGTGGTTACATAATCGTCCACCAGGATTCGGAATGCTCCTGGATGATCTTTGAAGTACGGGAACAGCGGCTCATAGTGCCGGCCAGCCAGTTCGGATGCGGCTACCTTTGAGATTACTTCAAACGGCTGAGCCGCAGGGTCCTTACTGCTCTTTTTATAGAGAGCCGCAAGCCTAGCCTCTGCAATGTAGTAATCTTCACCTGATTCCTTGTCTCGAACCTTTACGTATTCAATCTTGGAACCTACACACAGCGCCAAATTGGAAATCAGGGTCCAGGGAGTCGTTGTCCAAGCAAGAATATAGGCGTTCTCGTCTTTCAGCTTAAACTTGACGGTAATTGCTGGATCCTGAACGTCTTTATAGTTCTGGTTTGCTTCAAAATTCGACAGAACCGCAGTAATTCTGGGGGAATACGGCACCACCTTGAAATCGCGGTAAACCAGGCCACGTCTGTACAACTCGGATAGCACCCACCACACTGACTCCATGAAGCTCTTGTCCATGGTGCGGTACTGATTTTGCCAATCAACCCATCGACCAAGTCGGGTAATCGTACGCTCCCACTCGACGGTATAAGCCTGGACTGAGGCTCGGCAGGCCTCGTTGAACTTGTCGACTCCCATGGCCAGGATGTCCGCTCGGCCTTTCAAGTTGTCGCGCTTCTCGATCTCATATTCGACTGGCACGCCGTGACAGTCCCAGCCGAATCGCCGATCGACATAGTACCCGCGCATCGTCCAGTATCGCGGAACCGTATCCTTGATAGTATTAGCCAGAAGGTGTCCGTAGTGTGGAAGTCCGTTGGCAAAAGGGGGGCCATCATAAAACGTGAACTCTTTGGATCCACGCCTTTGATTGATGGACGACGCAAAAGTGTTGCGTTCTTTCCATTCTGCCAGCAACTCTGTTTCCATCTGCGGAAAGTTCACGTCGGACGTGACCGCTTTCATCTCGTTAACCTCGACTAATGACTGTTATGGTGGGAGTTACTCACCGTATAGAGGAACAGCACACATACCCCATAACTGGCTAAATTGGCTACCAATGCGCATTGATAATTTACAGAAATCTTTTGGCTCCAAGGTGTTATTTGCCGATGCAACGTTTCATTTTCCCGAGGGAGAAAGGATCGCTTTGGTGGGCGCAAATGGCGCCGGGAAAACCACACTTCTTAATATAATCTGTGGCTTAGAGACTGCCGACAGTGGGCGGGTGGTCGTCGCCAACGGCACGACTGTGGGCTACTTGCCTCAGGAGCCAAACCCGCAGCCTGCTGCAAATGTGCTCGAGGAATGCATGGCTGGATCCACGCGGTTGACGGGGCTTAGGCAGACCATGGAGCGGGCTCTGCACCTGATGCAGGAAAGAAACGATGCGGCAGCCATCAGTGCTTATGAGAAAGCCGAGGCCACCTTTAGATTAGAGGGTGGCTACAGTCTTGAGGCAAAAGCCACCGGGATTCTTGCAGGACTCGGATTTCGACAAAATGACTTGGATAAAAATCCTCGCTCCCTCTCTGGGGGCTGGCGCATGCGCCTTGAATTGGCACGCCTCTTTCTTAGGCAGCCAGATTTTTTGATCCTAGACGAACCGACCAACCACTTAGACTTA
>OMIY01000124.1 GCA_900299215.1 bacterium
GGGCTTGAGAGAATTGTGCACGGCTGCGGGAACGTTGCTACTTTTCGACGAGGTTATGACTGGCTGTCGCGTAGCTATCGGCGGTATGCAAAGTCTAACTAAAATCGTTCCCGATTTAACCACACTCGGTAAAGTCATTGGTGGCGGTTTACCATTGGCTGCTTACGGTGGGCGCGCTGATATTTTGGCTATGGTGGCACCAGAAGGTCCGGTTTACCAAGCTGGAACTCTGTCCGGAAACCCTCTGGCGGTGGCCAGTGGGCTAAAGACTCTTGAGATTATTAGGCGTGCTGGAGCTTTTGCTACCCTTACCACGCGGACTGCAAAATTGGTGAGCGGACTTAAATCGATCATGGCTAGTAAAGGGATCCCATTCACTGCCGACAGTGAGGGCGGGATGTTCGGGTTTTTCTTTCACCCTGGCCCAGTCAAGTCTCTCGAGCAAGCCAAAGAGGGCGATACCGCTCGCTTTAGGAAGTTCTTCCATGCGATGTTGCAGCGCGGAGTTTACCTAGCTCCTTCAGCTTTCGAGGCGGGGTTTGTCTCGATGGCTCACAGTGATGGCGACATCACACGTACGCTCGAATGCGCTGAGGAAGCGGTCAAGGAGTGTTGATTTGTTAAGTCAATCGGGTAAGGCGCAAGCCGCTTCGTCCCTTCGTCTAGGCTGGATTCCTTATTGGAACCTGCTACCACTCAGGCAAGAGCTGGAGCGGCAAGTTGGTTCCGAACTAGAGTTCCACCGCGGCCATCCGGCTCAAGTGAATAAATGGCTCGCAGAGGGCAAGATCCAACTCGCACCAAGTTCAAGCGTTTGCTTGGTGAAAAACAGCGCTATGGAAATTGCTGTTCCCGTTGGCATCGCCTCACTCGGAAGCGTGCTTAGTGTGTATCTCGGACTACAACAGGATGATGCCGAGCTGACCGAACTCATTCATCGTCGTCAAGCACTGCTCAGAGAGATATTTAAAGCGGCTCTGCATCGATACGAAACTGATGTGCGTAGTGCAGCTAATTTTATTTTCAAGGCCGCTGATGATCTACCGCCAGTGCCGCTTGAAAAAGTGCCGGTGCTGTCGGTAACTCCCGCCTCGGCAACCAGCACTCAATTAGCTCGGATTCTGTACAGACTTTGGTTTGGCGAATCAAATTACGATCAGAGAGCTGGCTCGAACACCAGCATAAGTACAGTCGTTAGTACGCTGCGCCCGATTGAACTACTGATCGGTGACGAAGCTTTGGTAAAACGAGCTGCTTACCGCAGCGTGATCGACCTCGGGGACGTCTGGCGTGATCTCACTGAATTGCCATTTGTTTTTGCAGTATGGCAATGCTCGAAACGACCTTTAACTGCACAGTGGCGCCAGCGCATCATTGAAGCAGCTGAGTTAGCACAAGCTCGCATGCGCGTTGAACCAAGTCACTACTTTCCGGATCCCATGGTAGTCGACATGAATGGGGCGTCCGTGGATCTTGCTGCCTACTGGCGGGGTATCCAGTATCGCCTTGGCCCCACTCATTTTCGCGGCTTAGCCCTGTTCTTAGCATTAACTCGATTGATGCAACCAAGCGCCATAGATGACCAAGCGGTCGTAAAGATGATGCGTTGGGAATCCTACGGTCATATGACACTGCCTCAGACCTAAAACAAAATGGACCTGAGACTTAAGTCTCAGGTCCGCGAAGCTACTACCTCAGCTCACAGTCAAAGGCACTGTTGCTGATCTACCCTTTCGTAAGTGTTCCAACCGATCTCGACGGAATAGATTGACTTGTCGCCGGCAATCTTTTGATTGGTTTGGACATGAACCCACCGATCCTGGTTAATTTGTAAAGTATTTATGCGTCGCAGGTGATCGTAAGGGCGATCACTGTCACGACGAGGTTTACTGGCGGGATCTGCAAGGCAGCTCCACTGATTTAGAATCCAAGGCCCCTCACAGCTATAACGCACATCGCCGTATGGACCTGTCACGGTTTGACGCCAAGTTCTAGCCTCAGTCTCGACCCATTCTTCAGTCCAATGTGGTTGATGCTGACCTTCAATAATCAAGGTCCGATTAATGATGAATGGAGCTTCGCTGACTAACTCTGCCTTCTCAATAATCGGCGCATAATTCTTGTCATGCTTACCGTCCTCGACATAGTGAAAGACGACGCTAAAGCATCCCGTCATCTGGCGTAAGAAATCTGCAGGCGCTCCGGTGGCAAATGACGGTGAGGCAAAACCAACTAAAGCAATCATAGTCGAGAGAATTTTCATTTTTGATCTCCGCTGATGACGCGAAGCTGGGGGGCATCAGACCTGACGCTCTGCTGCTGTAGTCTAGTTGCCGCAGCCTGAATGACCGTAGCGACTGCCAGAAAGCTTGTTTGATCGAGGCGTACAGTCATGGCACCGATGGAGAGATGCACCAAACCGCCTGGACACTGCTGAATTCGTATCATTTGCTGCATGGTTTGCTCCGATTGCTTGTCGAAATTTTAGCTACAAAACCAGACTGCCATTTTTGATATTGAGAATCAATATCATTTTGTTCGCGGATCAATGCTGATTTTTGTATTGAGAATCGTTTTCATTTGGTACCCTGCGGCCTCTCCAATGAAAGAGGTACCCCTATGCCCCCAACTCTCACATTGCTGTGGCTTGTCCTTCACGGATGGACGGTATCAGCCGCCTTTGGCCAGCCCAATTCCAATGACCCGTCCCCTAGATCTAAAGATTTGGCGCTAGTTTTGCCTGCTCGCGGCAATGCCAAGATCGCAGCAGATGAGGCGATTTTTCCAGCCTCCTGGTGGGACGCCATCCACCAAGCCTTTCAGCAAACGAGTGTGGGCAGCGCCCTAGAGACCGAAAATAAGCTGAGTGACTGGCGTTTAGTCGCAGTTAGATTTGCTCCCTGCCAGCCCCTCCTACCCTACATTACCCCGCGTAACACTCTTCTGTGTCAGCCCGAACTCCGTTTAGTTTGGCAACCAATCACGCAAAAGTACCAGCGAGACCACTGGACTGCCTATGCCGATGACCGAGCCATCCACGCCCTCTACAAATTTGATCCTACGGTGGGACTGAGCGCAGAACAGTCAAAACGTTGGGCGGAACTACGCGAGGGCGCCGCAGGCCTGTCGAACGTGGACGATACCGAATATGATCGTCTCAACAAGCAATTAGTCCGTAGTGTGGTTCATCAGTTAATGGCACTACGCGGCCAACATGAGCCCCCGAGCTACGACGGCCTAGGTGAAAGGCCTGAATTCGCCAATGCTCATGCCGCCGCTCTATTTTTAAGTCGCCTTGCAGGCTTTCTCAAAACTTTCGCCAAACCAAGTAACCTGACTCAATTGACGGCATTTTCGCTACCTGAGGGACGCGATCCACCCATGATTGATGAATGGGTGTTTATCGCGTTTGAACCGGATCAAAGTGGCCAAGCCTTAAAGCGTCAGGAGCTTACCGTAAAGTCGGCACGAGACGGTCGTGTTCTCGCTAGCTACGGACTGAAAGCGCGTGGCACTGTACGCCGTGACGAGGAGGATCTCCTTGATTTGAAGGATCAACTTCAAGGTCCAGATCGTGCTGAACTCGAAGAGTCCGTCATTTGGACGTTTCCTGAGCGCAAACTGAAGTCAAAGCGAATTGCCGATCCTTTCAAGACCCATGTGGCTCATACTAGTTGTATCTCATGTCATAAACTAGGACCACTCAACTTCGATCTCCATAATTTGAGTTATTTTGAAGATCATGAAGTTTCTATCAGCCCACGAGTCCAGCAAGACGTGCAGCGAGAACTTCAATGGCTTGGGCTAGATACAGCTAGTAATTAAACACAGAAAAGATTTATGAAGAGTGACGGGACCTTCTCCCGCTACTCTTTTATCTTTCGTTCAGAACTGCCGGTAACACCGCCTAGCCACGATGGCAAATAGCGTTTTAGAAGCATTGCAATCGCCGTATCTAATCTCTAGACAGTGGAGCGTAAATCTCTAATAAGGCTGTTTAAAAGTAATAGGAACATTTTATTTCCTGAGATGCAGCGCCAGAAACGCAAAAACCTTAAACACAAAAAAGTTGTAGCAAGTTCGGAAATACAAACCTGTTTGTTCCTATCGAGCAATTCGCACTATCGAATTAAGATCACAAAATGCTTGACGAAAATATCCTGCGCCTCGTTTCCATAATATCAGATGCGACAGGAACCTGAACTTTCGTGAAAATTGGCACTATTTTCGCATCACATCTAGTCAGCCTCACAAAAATATACCGTAGCTAATTTTTGCCGCCGCAGTTTCGCCCCCACGGATTTGGCTCAGATGAATCGAGGTAAACCGAAGTTATTGCATATCTCTAGATGTTTATATCAACCCAATTCAGTGAAGAAAGGGGAGTCATGTTAGTTTCACGGATGATCTTAAACAACATGGTAGACAGCAAAAGTGGCGGAACTAAACTGCTAGCAATGGTTTCGGGGTTATTACTTAGCCTAGCTGCCTGCTCTTCGGCAAAGTCAGAATTTTCTGATGCAAAGGTGTCGGCAGAATCCCAGCAATATTTCAACATGTATGAAAAGTTGAAAGATGATCCGGGTTTCAAAGAGCAACTTAACACCACGATGTCACGAAAACCAGATTACCACCTAGATAAAAGTCTGGAAGTAACCGCTAACGGAACAGTTTATAAAGATGCCAACGAAATTTTTAAGCGAAACAGCAAGACCCTTAACAGAGGGTTTAACGGTTCTTATGCCGAATTCCTAAAGAAACATGGCGCGGGAGTCGGTAATATCGAGGTTAAAGATTTTCAACTTGCTGACGATATCATGGCTGACAGTCTGCGAGCCAATGGCAGCAAAGAAGCTCTCGACGCTTTACTGAAAAAATATAGTTTAGTGGATTTTGTAAAGGCCGCTAGAGCAAAATTGATTATTGCGACTTACCATAATTTTTCGGCGTCCAAGCCTTCAACTGGTCTAAACCTGCAGGGAGGAGCAGAAGCAGTAGCGAAGCCACTTGGTGACGTAGTGGTAGCAGGAATCGATGCCGCGGCCAAAGCGGGTGAGCGTGGAGCCAACGAAAATATTAAGAACGCCTGCGCTGATGCGGTAAAGGCATGTATGGATAGTGCCACAGAAATTGATACAAAAATATATTACCAGTGCATCAGTAACACTAATGACCCAAATATACCCCTCAACAATAATACGGCCCGGGAAAATATGGCTAGCACTGAAGGAATAGCGATTAAGAGCCATTCGAGTTATGTAGGCACCCTTGGTTGTAGTAAACACTTCTGGTATATGTGGTGTTCCGAAGGCAACAAAAAGAAAGGAAACGGTGACTACTGGTGGAGTGACAAAGATTCTGAAGGATGCTCATGGGTTCACGATGATGAGAAATCACCAAAAAAACCAGGCGAAGACCCAAACCAGGTGTTAAAACA
>OMIY01000125.1 GCA_900299215.1 bacterium
GTCACTAATGCTAAGATCCTCGTTACAGTCGTTCCTATGTCGATTACCGAGATATTCGGTAGGACCTTGACTATGGCTGCTTGGATGGCTGTCTTGTCAGGAGCCACAACGACCGAAGCAATCATAGTCTGAGGCGCATCTTCAAGGACACCTGGCTGAAACTGAACGAAGAAATTAGGCTGAAAGCTAGTCCACCTAACCTTGCGAAAATTAAGTACCTTGCCGTCTATTCTGACACCCTGGACATCAAAACTGAGAACGTCACCCAAGTTTATCCCGACTCGTTTGGCAAACTGCTCCTCTACCGAGACAAATGGCAAGTCAGCCGGTTTATCATTAGGAAATGGCTGACCGGCAGTGATCTCCTCTGATCCAGACAAAGTAGCGCGATAAGAAAGGTTGTAAAGACGACTTCGTGCCCGCTCACTCTCCTCACGCTCACGACTCGTAAAAACTTGGGTGCGAGAGCTTGATACTTTTGGCTCCACAGGCTGCTTGCCGTTGATCAATTCTAGTCGCGCCCTGATCAACGGTGAAACTACTCCAAGTTCTCCTCCTTGGTTCGCGATGATTTCTCGCAGAGGCTGTAACTGCTCTGGCTGAATGTCAAAGAGAAACAAAGCCGGCAAGGTATCTCGACTAGGGCTGGCAAGTTCAGCAGCGATCCCAGTCCGCAATTGAGGAATGAGTATCAACAGCAAGGTACCGAGAGCTAAAGACACGAAGCAAACCAGGGTGGCAACGCGATGACGTGTCATGCTGAGGACTCCCAGATCCCAAGCCAACCATCGCGACTTTGCCATCCGGGCCAAGATAGTCAGCCCAAGTTGGCCGAGAAAAGCAAGTAGCAAGGCACTCGCCATAAACCCAAGCAAAAACCAGGTGCCGACCCGAGGTGAATTAGCTTGGATCGCTGCAACCGCCCAAAAAAGCGCGAGAGCAGGTAACCACCAGAGCCAGCGCAGACCCAAAGGCTCTTTTCCCTCGTAAGCGGCCTCCTGAAAGAGCTGTGCCGGCTTAACGCGCCGCAACTGCACCAAGGTCGGGAGTGCCACCAGCACACTACCCCCAATTGCCCAAATCGCTGCGAGTAACCAACTCCTAGGATTAGCAATCAATTGAAAACCGTTATTTGCGAGCTCTGCCGGGACTAGGCCCGCAAGCACCCGCGGAAGTAGCGGGAGAAATAATTGTGCAGCTACCAAACTAATCACAGCTGCCAAAGTTGACACGAGCAGTAGCTGAACCAAATACACTAACTGAGTTGCATTGACCCCAAGACCCATACTTAGCAGCACGGCCATGTCGCGGCGCTTTTTACCGAGGTAACTTCTAAATAGATAAGCACAGGTAACACCCGCGAAAAAGGTTGCCACTAAAGCAGCGAGTCCAAGATAGTCATTCAAATACTGAAGGAAACGCCCACTGTCCCGACTAGATTCATAATGGGTGTCGACCTTTACGTCTGGCGACAGTAGCTGACGCAACTCATTTGCTACTGTATTGACGTCTAAATTTGGCGGTAGTTTGAGAATCCAGACGAACCAAAGCCGACTTCCATTTGCCAGCAGTCCGGTTGATTCCATCATATTGATGTCAATATAGGCTCTAGGGGCAATCCTAAACCCAAGTCCCGATAGAGTCGGATCCTGCGACACACTGTGCGTCACGGTAAAAGATTGACTTCCGATCTTAAGGACTTCGCCAATCTTGACATTAAGTTGCTGCAATAGCTCAGGATAAACCCATGCTACTGGGCCAGTGAGGACGTCTCCTTGACGCGACGGAGATAGGACAAGTTCCCCATAAAATGGGAACTTTTGGTCAACCGCTCTGATATCTACCAATCGACTGTCACCGCTTGCAGTCGCTACCATCGACACTAATTGAATTTCACGTCTGATCTCAACATGACTGTGGGTAGCCTCATCAAGGTATTTACTGAGTGCAGCTTCATCACTCGGAGCCAGCTTACGCAAACTATAGAGCTGAACATCGCCCCCAAGAAGCATCTGCGAGCGCTGTTCAAGGTAACTTTGCATGGAGTGCTTGAAGCTATCGAGGGCCAGGAATCCAATAAGCCCTAAACTTAAACTCAACACAAAACTTACGAGAAAACTGCGATTACGCAGTAGCTCCCTCGTAGCCAACCATGTCACAGTATTAGACATGCTCAAGTCGCCCCGACTGCAAAACTAATCGTTGATCACATCGCTTGGCCAAGTCCTCGTTATGAGTCACAAGGATCAGAGTGATTCCATGCACCTTCGTTAACTCAAATAAAAGACCCATCACTTGATCACCCGTACGCACATCTAGATTGCCGCTGGGCTCATCAGCCAAAATACCTGCAGGCTTGGTTATCATCGCCCTGGCAATGGCCACTCGTTGACATTCGCCCCCACTCAAGCGAGACGGTACATGATCGATACGGTGCTCCAGCCCCACATCTGCAAGAGCACGCTGCGCACTCACCGATGCTTCATGGGCGGTGGCCCCAAGAATGCGCAAAGGCAGCGCCACATTCTCCTCAGCTGTCAGGTGCGAAATCAAATGAAACTGCTGGAATACAATACCAAGATGGCGCGCGCGAAACTGACCCAGCTGCGATTCGTTTAGATCCCCTAAATCCTGCCCCATCACGCTAATGCGACCCGCACTCGGGCGATCTAGTCCCGCCATTAACGACATTAGTGTCGACTTCCCGCTGCCCGAAGGCCCAATGATGGCTGTGCGACTCCCAGTCCTAATGCTGACATCAACGTCACGTAAGATCTGCAACGATTCACCGTCGCGAGCCCCTGGATACGATTTTGCTACGTGATCTAGCGTGATAAAAGCTTCGCTCATCGCTTTTGCACCTTGGAATTGTTGGTTACCATTGGCTGCAGATGATGCCACACCGTTTTGGCGATGATCTTGTACCCGTCCGCATTTGGATGGATGCCATCGGCGAGATTCAGTTTAGGCTGAGCGGCTACACCTTCAAGGAAGAAGGGAATCAAGTCCAACCCCTGACTTTTGGCAAGCCTGGGAAATACCGCCTTAAACTCATCAGTATATTTGGGCCCATAGTTAGGCGGCATCTGCATCCCAGCCAACAATACGCGTAAGTCGTTGTCCTTAGCCAAACGAATCACGTTGAGCAGGTTGGCCTCAGTAGCCTTTGGATCTAGCCCGCGAAGGCCGTCGTTAGGTCCTAGTTCCAAAATCACGATAGCTGGTTTCTTAAGTGACTTAAGGTGCCACTTGAGACGCGACACCGCACTAGCCGAGGTCGATCCACTGATCCCAGCATTAATCACCGTTAGGTCGTTAATCCCATCAGCTTTGATCAGGCCCTCTAACAATGCGGGCCAAGCCTCCTCTTTATTGAGGCCGTATCCTTCAGTAAGAGAGTCTCCGAGACAAAGCACAGTAGTTGGCACAGCCATTGCCACTTTCGAGCCCCAAAGTACACAAACCATACTCAGCAAAGCCTCAAATAGATGACGCATGCTACCTCCAAGCTTGACCCTAACTCGGATGATAACGCGCCTCTAATGAGGGATCGATGTGTTTTTGGCAAAAAGTCGCTGACTAATAAAGAGCTTCACGTTGAGCCAGTACTTCAGGCGACTCCAGATAGTCGTCATAACTCATGACTTTATCGAGGATGCCCTTAGGAGTAAGCTCTATAATTCTAGTGGCCACAGTATTCACAAACTCACGGTCCTGTGAGGTGAAAAGTACCGTACCCTTGTAGTTAATTAAGCCCTCGTTGAGAGCCGTGATCGATTCAAGATCAAGGTGGTTAGTTGGCTCGTCAAGGATCAGCACGTTGTTGCGCTGCATCATCATCCTTGCCAGCATACAACGCACCTTCTCACCACCGGATAGTACCGGCGCGAGCTTGGTAGCCTCTTCACCGCTAAAGAGCATACGCCCAAGGAAGCCCCGGACGAATTCCTCATCGCGTTCAGCATCATTACGCGCCCATTGACGCAGCCAGTTGATAAGGGTCAATGGTTCTTTAAAGTAAGTGGCATTGTCTTTCGGGAAGTAACCGCGAGATGTCGTGATCCCCCACCGAAATTCACCGCCGGTGACAGGCTGCTCGCCTACAAGCATCTGGAAAAGATGTGTCGCAAAAGCGCCGTCACGCCCGACAAAAGCAACCTTCTCGCCTTTGGTTATGGTTAGATCAAGATGACTAAACATAGACCGACCATCAAGCGTTCCTGCTAAGCCTGTGGCCTGCAGAAGGTCCTTACCGGCCTCGCGCTCCTCAGTAAATACTATGTGAGGATATTTACGCGACGATGGCTTGATTTCCTCAACATTGAGTTTACTAATCATCTTCTTACGCGACGTAGCCTGACGCGACTTCGAAGCATTGGCGGAGAAGCGCTCGATAAAGCTTTTGAGCTCCTTGATTTTATCTTCGGCCTTTTTGTTCTTGTCGTATTTTTGCTTCAGAGCAAGTTGACTTGCTTGATACCAAAAGGAGTAATTACCGGTGTACAAAGTGATTTTGCTGAAGTCAATGTCAGCGATATGTGTGCACACCTTGTCGAGGAAGTGACGATCATGCGACACCACTACTACGGTGTTTTTAAACTCGCAAAGAAACTCTTCTAGCCACATAATGGAGGCCAAATCAAGGTTGTTGGTAGGTTCGTCAAGCAAGAGAATGTCTGGGCTACCAGCAAGTGCCTGTGCCAATAAAACCCGTACCTTTAAGCCCGCTTCAAGATCACGCATCTTGTGCTGATGCAACTCAGCCTTTACGCCAAGGGCCTCGAGCATCTCACCTGCTTGTGATTCCGCATCCCAACCGTTAAGCTCTGCAAAGCGAGTCTCTAGTTCAGAGGCACGTAAACCGTCCTCGTCGCTAAAATCTTCCTTTGCATATAGCTGCTCCTTCTCGTCCATGATGGCGTACAGCGGCTTATTGCCCATCAGCACGGTCTTAAGTACTTCAATATCATCAAACTCAAACTGGTTTTGCTTGAGGACAGCAACCCGCTCACCAGGAGTCACCAAGACTTCGCCAAAGTCAGGCTTGATCTCACCGGACAGGATCTTAACGAAAGTCGACTTACCCGTGCCGTTGGCACCAATTAGGCCGTAGCAGTTGCCGGGAAGGAATTTTATGGAAACATCTTGAAAGAGAACCCGCTGACCATAAGCCAGGGTCACACCATTAGTACTGAGCATGAGAACGAGACCTTTACATAGAGGGCCCCCAAGCATACTGATTTTTTCATTAAAATCAAGTAATCCGATCCATAATAGACCATAAAATTCATCAAAAATTGCTTTGGCTTCTGCCTCAAGCTGAGCGACTATAGAGGCTCAGGCAGAGCCCACCCCCCCCAGGGTAATCGCTCTGCCTTTCGTTTAAGTGTCGAGTTCGTCAAGTTCTGTGATCGTCGAGTTCTGTGATCGTCGCTCATGGTGAGCCGCGGTCCTCGGGACTCACTTAAAAGCGAGGCTACCACTATGCGTTTGACTTCAATCGTTAAGGCAATGGTCATCGGTCCAGTATTGGCTCTAACACTAGCCGGAGCAGCTAAAGCAGAGAGCGTCGCTGCCCCAGGTAAAGTATTTTACGTGAACAACAATGGTGAATTAGTGAAGCGCGAGCTAACCCTTACAGTGCCAGCTCGCGGTGAAGGCGAAATCACCCTCGGCAACGACAATTGGTCGGCGTCCAGCAATCGTTTCTTTACTGCTAAATACCACGGACGCACCGTATTTTACGTCATTTTCAGTGACGTCGGCCCTAACCACAAAGAAATGCTGCTCCGCGGCACCTATTTACGTGGCACTAACCTCGCCGCTTACTGGGGCGATGTTTACTTCGGGCACTGTGCAGAAGGCCAAAGCCTAGAGGCTTGCGCCAACACTCAAGATCACCACCAAGGCCGCCAGCACTGGGATCATGTCGGTGGGTTCGCATTCAAAGCACCAGTCACAGGTGGCCAAGCACCGTCTGAAGGTTCTCAGCAAAGCCAAGAAGCTGCTGCCGTCTTTGGCGAGTAAGCTTATTTGAAGCCGTAAAATTAAAGCGGGATGTCAAAAGACATCCCGCAATTTTTTTCACAAGTATCAGATAAGTTCAGTCGATCGAAGCTTTGTAAATCTGCTCGAGACGCTTAAAGTACCCTTGAAATATCGGAGCCGATTCACGGAAGAGAAAATCTGGCCGAGCTTCTGAGACCCAATGCCCACCGATGATGTCACCTTGTTTATTAAGCTCCAGCCAGTATTTATAGAGAGCTCCTTGCTCGACAGCACCTATAGGCTCGGCACTAGGCTCCGTCTCGACCGTATAGTAAACCGCAGTCTCAACTAAGAGTTCCTTGACCGTGCCCTCTGCGGCACCTGGCGAGGCCTTGTCGACCTGCTCAACGACTTGACTCTCGAAGCTATTGATTGGCTGATTCCAGACCTCACCGTCGCGAGTACGGTCCATGACCAAGCCAACACGCTTTTTGCCAATTTCATTGGTAAGAACTAAGTGCAGCATACCGGCATTAACGTCCCTACACTCGGGCGATTCCTTGAGGGCATCGACTTCGGCTTTAGTGACCTCACCGGCAGCGAGCTTCTCATCAAGTTTCTTGAACTCTTCGTTGCAGCGCTCACCTGCAAAAACAGTCCTCGTCGAACGATTGCCGTTGTATTGTTGGTAGTAAATCAGCAGAGCTTTGATATCAGATGGATAAAATACTACTGAGTTGCCGTTGGCGAGCGCAACTTCGACTGGCCTTTGTGGCTCAGCAAAGTTTTGTGAAGCTGGAGCCCAGCCATGACAAAGGCCAAACCATCCAGGAATCTCAAAACCCGCCTGATACTCTTTCGAACCTTCTACCGTCTTCATAACTTCCGTCCGTTGACGCTCGGAAGCTACGGTTGGGAAGTCAAATCTACCAAGAACCAAGTCATATTTTTCAGCCGGGGACTGCTCATCAAAACGTGTATCTTTGGTGGATTCTGGAATCAGATCGTAACCGTACTCGTTGGTCAGCCAACGCAAGCTGATACCGCCAGTGTAGGTTGGCCAATAGGTGTCGCTCCAACCTTTCATCTTAACTTCGCCGGATAACGGTAGCTTTTTAAATCTAGTACTCAGTTCAGTGCCAACGATAATCGTCGGGTCGTTGTCGTTATTCCAGGCTTCATTTAACTTCGAAGCCGAACTTGGACCGCAAGCAGATAAGAGAGCTAATATGGCGACAAATATGTATTTCATTAGTTGAATCCTCAAAGGTTTTTTCAAGGCGAGAAGTCAGCTCACTCGGCTGTAAAACGTGTGCTTTCACGTCCAAGGAATGACTTCTTCGAAAAACATCCTTTTGTCACTGATAGATTGTCGGGAGTTTTATCAACGGCAACAGCGCATGCTATCGCGACCAGATCGTCAGGAGCGCCAATCTTGGCAGCTTGTCCGCAGTTGGGCGCACCAACCACGGCACTACCCATGTGGAGGCGCAAATTCTTATAGTTGGCTGGGAAATCGATAGTCTCGATGCCATCCATCTCGCCGCGGTACGGGTTGATCGTCTCATATTTCGAATCGCCAAGGATTGCGGCAGCCTTGATGTCATTGCTGGCCTTGTCGCAGGAGCTGGACTCCTTGCCAACCACAAGGACACGTTCCGTGCTAGAGCCAAGTGCTCGGTAAAGGAAGCCTTTTTCTACCTGCGCCTCAATCTTACTGCCATCCCGACAGATGGCCACCTTACGGTAAGCTGCCCGCATGGAAAGAACTGTGTACCCGTTCAGACTTGGTAAGGTGGTACGATCTGAAGCAGGGACCACCTGCACATCCGGAGCGAAATCGATGACTACGGCACAGTCGTTGCCGCGTCTTATGAAAATCTCGGACACATCGTCACCAGCCGCACCAAACATAGAATCCGGAGCAGAGTTTTCCAGAAAAAGTTGCAGTCCGGTACGCTTTTCGTCAGTTAAAGATTTTTCGATTTTGGCTTTGTCTGCCATAGCTGATTCAAGATCTTTGGCTGCGTTAGACCTCTCGATCTTAGCGGCTTCAAGGCTCTTTTTCAGCTCAGCTTCTTTGGCAGCTAACGCCGTCTTGTCGGCAGTGGCACTTGCGAGTTCGGCGCTTCTTGCTTCTAGTTCACCAGTGAGCTTAGCCACCTCTTCGTCGTGATGAGTGTAACGCCGACGCAGGTCAACGATGCGATCATCTGCTGCTATAAGTTTAGCATCAGCAGCAGCAACTTTTGCTTTTTCAGCCTCAACCTCAGTGTTGAGAGCCGAAATTTCTGCTGCCTTTTTTGCTGCGTCTGATTTTGTTGAATCGAGGTCAGACTCGTTGGTCCTAATCGTCGCATCCTTGGTCGCGAGTTCGCTGCGCAAGTTGTCGATTTCACGAGCTTGATGACGCTCGCGTTCGGTTGTGATCTTGCCGCAGCTGACGACAGTTAACGTCAAAGATAACAGGGCAAAATTTGACGATTTCATGGATATTATCCCCAGCGAATCTAGTTTAAAAGATATGACGCGGAGGATAATATCTATATTATTTTATTAATTTGTCAATGTACTAAATAAATATAGTTTGTTTTATAAAAAATTATTACATTTCAATTACTTGCAGTCTTGCCCGCGGGCTTGGTGGTCTTTTCCAAATCCTTCTGCATCTGCAAATCACCCGTAAGTATGCCGTCAGCCACAACCACATGGTGCGCTGGACTGTCGTCTGGATCATCCACGACGAAGTTATAAACCTGCTGATTCGCATCCACTGGCAACCGACGCAGCTCACTCAATTTATGGAATTTCTTGTCTGCTCCAAGCACCTCTTCGCCTGATCGAAGATCCATGGCCGGCTTAATTCCCGTCATGGTCAGCATTGGGTGCTTGGTCGTAACGCGAACAAATTTTCCGTCGTAGCCTAACTCAATCATCGGTTCCTTCTCAGGACCTTTGACCATCCCCTTGAATTTAGACGAACGCCCCGTTAGCGGGTTAAAGATAAGATCGCCGGCCTGAAGCTCGTCAATGCGCCGCGAGGATCCGTCTGCTAGCTGAATTTTTGTCTCGGGAGCAAAGCAACCACCATCGCGGGTACCGATTTCATAGTAGCAACCGGGATAATAGTATAGACGCCCCATACACTTATTGTACTTAGGTCCGTAGGCGTACCATTTAACGTACTGACCGTCTGTTTTTCTGTAGCACTGACCAAGGTAAAAGTACTGACGCAGGGTGTGTTCGAAACAGACCGTCTGGTTGATGTTTACCGCAGCAATATTTTCGCAATTGCGCCACGTACCGGGAGCGATACCAGGGCCAGTAACCCGACCAAATATATCAGCCTGGCCGTAATTGTAGCCGGTGCCAAAGGGTGCTGCCCACGTAACTCTGTTAGCATCTGCAGGACTTGCATTAACCCAGTTGCCAATGTGCTTCCAGCCATCGTTAACGTTAGGTGGCCACATGTCATAGGTGCTATTTACTGGCATCTCAAGTTGCGGTGCTCCAGTAACAGGTCCACCACCCGCGGTGTTTAGATAAATGTAGACTGAGCTCACCTCGTTTGCTTGGTAAGTCGTCGGCGCAAAACTACATTTGGGTGGATTGTAGGCAGGAATGGATATGGCACCAACATAGCTACCGCCAGGTCCTGTTGCTTCCACGCGCACCGTGATGTACCCAACGGCGGGGTCGGGCGATGATTTGTCTGGAGTTTGGAACCCGAAGTTGCAGGATCCTAAACCGAACCCACCGGAAGCCGAATTGCGAATACTGTTTCCTGCTGCCGGAACCGCCAGACGGCAAACGGCTGATTGATTATTTAGTGGATAGGCTACGAAACTAGTCATTAATCCGTATCCTTGAAATCTAATCGTCGCGCTTTGCCCCCAGGATAGAGGCGTTGACAAATTACCAGTACTCTTCACCTCAGGTGGAGGAGGAGTCGGTACAGTAAGTTCGGCTTCAATGGTATCTTGATAATTACCTTGTGCGCCGTCTGTCACACTGGCAAGAGAGGCCACCCGGATCTTATCGATACGCGTTCCTGTTCCTGCAGGGGTGACACCAGTAAGATTTATTTTGCTATCTGCATGCTGATTATCGGTGGTCAGTTGCAAGCTTCCGCCATTTTGAAACACTGCGTCCATTGAGCTGTCACTTACCTTTCCTCCGTTGAATCCTTTGACAGTGATCTCACCCTGACCGTTGCTTCCCCAACGACTTCCAGCTGACGGCGACTTGAGAGATGCCAGTCTCACGCTTCCGACAGAATTCCCGTAAATGTAGGGATCCGGGTAAACAGCTGGTAAATAGGCTGGATTGCTCGCCACTTGTTGAGCTGGGGGAATATTACTCGGGAACCGCATGAGTGACGAAAGCACCGACATGTTCGTACCGTTGGCAACCTGCGAGCTATCTCGCGAAGCCTGAACTTTGGCTTCGCGAATGCTGCGTTCGTCATTCGTGGCCATGTACGTAGCGACACCGCCTGCAACTGCGACTAGCGCTAGAGAGAACATGACTTGACCGCTACCCGACTGGTTGCCTAGTTTAAGTTTAATTTTCCTAAACATACTCGCCCCCAAGGATTACCAAGTTAGTTGCTATCGATGGCCACTTTACTCATACTGACTGGACCCTTTTCAAGCTGCTGCTGCATCAACAAATCGCCAGTTATAATGCCGTCTGCAAGGACAACATGATGCGAAGGACTGTCGTCCTGCTCATCCATCACAAAGTTATAAACTTGCTGTTCGGGATCAACTGGGAGTCGTCTTAGCTCGGTCAAACGGTGAAATTTACGATCGTCCCCGAGCAGATAATCATCGGTCCGTAACTCGGTTGCTGTTTTAATTCCGCGACGAGTCAACATGGGATGCTTAGTCGTTACGCGAACGACTTTGCCGTAGTAGCCGACTTCAATCATCGGCTCTTTCTCAGGACCTTTGACCATACCCTTCAGCTTCGAGGAACGCCCCGTTAGCGGATTTAGTATGAGGTCACCGGTATGAAGCTCGTCAATACGCCGCACCGAACCATCGGCCAGCTGGATTTGGGTCTCGGGAGCAAAGCAGCCCATGTCACGAAAATGCGTTTCACCGCAATAACATCCAGCGCAAGACCAGTACCAGCCCTGACACTTGTTATACCTTGGGCCAGGACTAGTCCAAAGTATCGAATAGCCGTCTGCACGCGTATAGCACTGATTGATGTAGCGATAGGTACCATCGCCATGTTCGTAACAAACTGCCTGCCGAATGTTGACTCTGGCGACGTTATCACAGTCCCGCCAGGTTCCAGGTGCTAAGCCAGGCCCAGTCACTCGACCGTGAATAGTCGCCTCGCCGAAATTCTGACGGGGGCTGAAATAACCTCGCCAATTCGCAACACCGAAGGCCTGCGTATTAGTCCAATTTCCGGTGCGTTGCCATCCGTTCGTGACTGCGACCAATAGCCCGTCTGGAGTCGAGTTTGTGGGCATATCCATCTGAGGAGAGTTAGTGACCGCACCTGTTGTTGACATTGTGATAGCTGCTGTTTCCATTGCAGCCATCGTCTGATAATTGGTCGGAGCGGTAAAGGTGCAGGAAGCCGGTTTGTATGCTGGAATCAGAGCCTTACCCTGAAATTTGCCACCTGGTCCCGTTGCTTCGACAAAAACGGTAATGTATCCGAAGTCCGTACGTAGTGGATCCCCAGATTCTCGGTCAGGGGTCTGGTAGCCAAAACTGCACGAGCCAAGATCGAAACCACCGTTGAGCGAGTTTCGAATGCTTGATCCAGCCGCTGGCACTGTTAGGCTACAACCAGCACCCTTGTCGCCGCCATATGGGAAAGCAACGAAACTTGTCATCAGGCCGAAGCCTTGAAACCTGATCGAAGCCTTTTGTCCCCAACCGATGACTGGACTATTGCCAAAACTTTTCACCTCTGGAGGCGGTGGCACAGGCACAGTGAGCTCCGCTTCAATGGTGTCCTGGTAGTTACTATTCGCACCGTCTGTCACGCTAGCAAGCGAGGCCACCCGGACCTTGTCAATTTGCGTACTAGCACTGTTGCTAATGATTCCCGTAAGATTGATTTTGCTATCTGCGTGCTGATTATCACTCGTTAATTGGAGATTTCCGCCGTTCTGGAAAACGGCATCCAAAGAACTATCGCTTACCTTACCGCCATTAAAGCCTTTGACTGTGATCTCACCCTGTCCGTTAGTTCCCCACCGACTATTGGCAGACGGAGTCTTCAGCGATGCAAGCCTCACAGTACCCGGAGACCCACCGTATAGATACGGGTCTGGGTAAACAGCTGGTACATAGGCTGGGTTGCTCGCCACTTGTAGAGCTGGGGGAATATCACTGGGAAACCGCATGAGTGACGATAGAACTGATATGTTTGTGTTGTTGGCAGTTTGTGAGCTATCTCGTGCAGCCTGGACCTTTGCCTGACGAATACTGTTTTCATCATTGGTCGCCATATAAGTGGCTACGCCGCCCGCCACCGCGATCAGTGCGAGGGAGAACATCACTTGGCCGCTGCCCGACTGGTTACCTAGTTTAAGTTTCTTAAACATCTCTCCCCCTGACCCACGAGTTAGTTCCTATCGATGGCCACTTTACTAATACTGACTGGACCCTTTTCGAGCTGCTGCTGCACCAATAAATCGCCAGTGATAATGCCGTCTGCAAGGACCACGTGATGCACCGGACTATCGTCCTGCCCGTCCATCACAAAGTTATAAACTTGCTGTCCAGGATCGACTGGTAGTCGTTTGAGCTCAGTCAACCTGTGAAATTTACGATCGTCCCCGAGCAGATAATCATCGGTCCGTAACTCGGTTGCTGTTTTAATTCCGCGACGA
>OMIY01000126.1 GCA_900299215.1 bacterium
TCAGGCAGCGTAGCTAGGTGTAGAATCCATTGAACCTCCACCTGAACCCGGTACCGGATCAACGCCCCTTCACTTACAAAATGTCCCAGCCCCTGAAGCTGACCGCCGTAGCGACCATCCAAGGGAGAAATGGCCCAAAGGTTATCAAAACTTGCCGTTCCAGCTCCGCCACTCATAACAACTACCACCGTCCGCTTATTCTGGTTAAAACAGCCGAGCTGGTTCATATCACGGGGACCCGGTGACTTCCAGTGGACAGCGGCAGGATGGTCGTCTACAACTGGGGCGAAATAGCTTGAGCGATTCTGAGCGTTTTCATCACTGCGATCACAGATTTTCACAGTAGAGAGACCACCCCATGAGCGCACCAGCCCAGCATGGCAAGACCGAACCCCTAAAAGCCTCCACCACCGTCCTCATCGGAGCCCAGTGGGGCGACGAAGGCAAGGGTAAGTGGATCGACTCGCTGGCCGCTGATGCCGAATTAGTTGTGCGCTATCAGGGTGGCAATAATGCTGGTCACACGCTCTATGTCGATGGCAAGAAGATCGTGCTGCATCAGTTACCAAGCGGCATCTTCCACGACGGTCAGGTCAGCGCGCTGGCTGCCGGCGTAGTCGTCAACCCTGCCCAGCTCGTGATCGAGATGGAGCGCGCAGCGGAATTCGGCGTCACCTTGCACCCAAGCCGTCTTTGGCTTTCCGGGCGCGCTCACGTGATTACTCCCTGGCACGTATACCTTGATGAGCAGCGGGAAAGCCGCAGTCATGGTGCCATCGGTACAACCAAGCGCGGAATTGGCCCAACCTACTCTGATAAAGCGTCTCGGTCCGGTTTGCGACTCGGGCATTTTGTCAACGAGACCAGCCGCAAGCGCTGGCTGCAACAAATGCGCGAGCTTCATCCTGAGTTCAATAAAGTACTCAGCGACAGGCATGAGGCATGGGCAGCGTTCGAAGCTGCCGCGGCCCGCCTCGCTCCGTTCGTCACCGATGCCGAGACGCATATCCGTACGGCGGTAGCTGCGGGTAAAAAAGTTCTGCTCGAAGGAGCGCAAGGAGCGCTGCTCGACATTGACCACGGCACTTATCCTTTTGTCACAAGCAGTACAACGGGATCGGCAGGCGCCTGCCAAAGCATCGGCCTGGCTCCGCGTCATATCGGTGCGTGCATCGGCATCGCCAAGGGCTACGTCACGCGCGTCGGTGCTGGCCCCTTCCCCACCGAACTGCATGACGAAGTTGGCAAGTCGCTCGCCACCAAAGGCCAGGAGTTTGGTGCCACCACCGGACGTCCACGTCGCGTCGGTTGGCTCGATGCCGTGGCCCTTCGTTACGTCGTCGACGTCAACGGCCTCAGTGGTGTGATCCTAAACAAGATGGATATTCTCACCGGTTTGAAAGAAGTCAAAATTGCTGTTGCCTACCGCCATCCGACTGCGGGTGAGTTGACCTCGATGCCTTGGGACACAGAGGTTCTAGAAGCATGTCAGCCCGTCTACGAAACCATGCCAGGCTGGAGCGAAGACATCCCGCGCAGCGGTAAGATCGCTGATTTGCCGGCGGCTGCACGTCACTTTGTCGCTGAAGTCGAGCGTCATATCGGTGCTCCGGTGATCATGGTAGGCACCGGACCAAATCGTGGTGATGCACTCTACCGCTGAGTTAGCTGGGATAGGGGTGTACGCCATGCTTTTCGACGAAATCGACAAGCTCAAAGCCGAAATCGACAAGATCCGGCCATTCGAAGGAGCTGCGCTCAAGCAAATTAAAGCTTATTACCGCATAGGGCTTACCATTGGCGGTAAACCTCTGCGTGATATTTACGAGGCGACCGGATACTAAGAGCGACCTATATCGAACGTCTTGAGGAGTCCCATGTTGACTCACAGCCGTTTATCAATTTCATTGGCGAACGGGTGTAAGAAACACAACGAGACTTATTGCGTTTGTTTTAGACACACACTGTGATGGTGTTGCGTGAAAATTTCATGGAGAAATTAATATGAATCACAGCCACCGACTGATCAAATCGACCATCACGTTATCCCTGTTGCTGATCTGCACAGCCTGCGCCAAGAATGACTCTGGCAGCTCGTCCGCGCTGAGACATCATCATCACGACAACCCGACATCCGATTACCAGGATTTCTACCAGCTTGTAGCCGCGGGATGTGATTGTAGCGAGCTGACTTGGCTGAGACAAGAATGCGCTTACGCTCCCGGTGGTGCTTTTGGCGGTGGCAACATTCCTGGCTACTGTGGTGAAGCTGTCAGCTCTTGTCGTTATGCTGTTGAAATGCGCAATCAGAAGTTAGGTTGCTGGCCTTCGGACCAGGTTCCTGCGTGCGGGACCAACTGATTAAATTTGACTGCGAGCGATTTTATTAGGGCGGTAAACAATTCTTACCGCACATTGGTCTCGGTTTAGTTTTGATACCGCAGCCTTGCCATTTGATCTTCTGACAAAAACCAACACAAAACCCACTTATTACCGACGCAATCAACCAAATCCCTCACTTCAGATTGCTATGGCACACCTTATGCAATCTCTCATTTAGAGAATCAAAACAGCCCATCTAAATCTTGAGCGAAGCGAAGTTTACAAGGAGGTAAGCCATGCGGAGTTTATGGTCTTCAGCGGTCACGACTGTTATATCGGGATTTTTACTTATGTCCTGCGGTCAAACGAATCAGGAGAGCGAGGTTAAAAACGTCTTCGGTGCTGATGATCGCCAAGCAATCACGACCGATCAATATCCGTGGCGAACCATCGGCATGGTGCGCATCGGTGGCAGCGCTTGCACTGGGACCTTAGTGGCACGTGACTTGGTTTTAACGGCGGCCCACTGTGTGATTGACTCACAGACCAAAAAGCTGACAACCTCACCAGTATACTTTTATCCAAATCACAAAGGCGGCACTCACAAAGACGAGGCTTATGCCGTTTGGACATGGTGGGGAACCAACGACCCAGCGCAGTTTCGTGGTGACGACTGGGCGATATTCAAACTCAACAAAGCAATTGGCGATCAGTATGGCTGGCTAGGAATACTCGGCACTAATGTTCAGAGTTTTCCGCAACAGTTGTCAGTTGCCGGGTACTCAGGTGACTTTGCCGGTGGCCAAACTGCCGGTGTTCACCATAACTGCTATAAACGCGGTGATAACGCTAACGGAAGGATGATCTTTCACGACTGCGATACCGCCCGAGGATCATCGGGTGGCCCGGCACTGCGCATGTACAACAATCAGCTGACCATAGTAGGACTGAATGTTGCTGAATATCGCAACGGTGGTGAAGAGAGCTTGCGGCTACCCAACTACCAGGGCAGCAATCCTAACGTCGTGATCCCGTCGGGGGATTTTGTCCGGAAAGTTAAAGAGCTTTTGTAAGGATAAGCCTTTCATTTGCACTTGTCCTTCCGTTGTGAACTTCAAATAATCTTGGCGGCCGGACTCAGCAGCGGCATAGCTGGTGTCTGGCCTATAGCTTTGCCGACAGCATTCACAATTCCGGCCTCAAGACTTCCCACCAGACCTTTGGTGCCCACACCGAGTTGTACAGCAGCCGGACTAGTGAAGCTCGGGGCGTCAGGTGACTCTGAGCCTTCTGCATAGATCGATTTCGCATTATCAGAAATAAGTAAAGTTTGCTTGGGTACGTCTTTGAACGGGCTTGATGAACCAGAGCCCTTAATGATGAAGGTCAGGGTTGACACTAAACTATTATCTTTTTCCCAATTTTGAGTCCGGTTACTGCATGTGCTCAAGTGGATGATCGCGTCTTTTTTCGCAGCAAATGCGGCTTTGGCGATGTAGAAGACGCCCGCCAAGGCTTGAGTAGACTCCGTCACCATGTTTCCACGTTTCTCATCTTCATTAGGCATTCGTAGTGCGTCTTGTGCGTGAAAATCAAATGAATCGAGTCCCACGCTGCCAAGTGTTACCAGCCCAGTCTTAAATAAATCCGCGTAAACCTGCATCGCAGTGAGCCCCTCAAGTTTACGCTGGCCATAGGTTGCGAAAGTCTGTTGTGACGCAGCCTTATATTTTTGTAAATTTTGCAGTTGTTCGACCAAAAGATTATGCGCATCTAGCATCTGGGTACGGACGTCCTTTACCGTTTTTGACTTGGTTAAATCGTCAAAAACTTGGACCGGATTATTGCTCCGGCTTCGAGGCATATAGACACCAGGAATGTCGATTGAGTTGATGAAACCGACTACAGTTCGACCGGGAATGGTAACGGTTCTGTTGGGTGATCCGTCGAAGCCATTTGTGTTGATGACCAAAGCGCCAATGGGGCTATAGTTGGTAAACGATTGCTGCATAACATACTCTAGGTTGCCGTAGCCAGGAATGGCCGCATTTGCGTGGACAGCAAGACTACCCGGCATACCGACACCAGCAATCAGTGAAATCTGCGCGATCTGGTCAGGAGTCAATGCCGCCTCATTCTCCGACCCTGGAACAACTACCGTCGCCCCGTTGATCTTACCCGTAGTCAAGATGTCATAGGCCCATCGATTGAGCCGATCCAGTGGGGCCGGTGCTTTAGTCTCAGTCTGCTGTTTCAGGTTTAGCGGGTTAGCGCCGGCGCTCACGCTGCCGGTTCCAAACATATTGTACTGAGGCCCGTAATCGAGCAGATGCAGCTCGTTACGGATATCGTGGGAGGTCCTATAAAACACATGGAACACGCCTGGCTTCTTGTTGTCTGCCGCTAGAGCTTCTCCAAGGCCCAACAGTGACGGTCCTCCGCGTAGTGCATCGTTGATGATGTCAACTGCGCTCATGTGACGTGAAAGGCCGCTAGCCATAGAATCGCGAACGAAACTTCCGACCTGACTCATGCCTTTATGCTTGAGAAAGCTGTAGGCACCAAAGCCTAAGCCTCCTAAGATTGAGGCGCGCAAAAACTCGCGACGCTGAAGACTCAGGGTTGATTCCACTACTGAAGGTGAATGTGCTGATGCCTTATCTTGCTTTTTGGTCATCGTCTGGTCCCTTCGATCGTTGACATCTTGGATCTCAGATTACGACTTAAAAGCCTATAATCGAGTCCATGATCCCACGTTCATTCGTGGTTCGACCTCTATGTGGACCGGTACAATGTTATCGGCTTAAGAGTATTTAAACTTAAGGATTTTTTTCAGAAAATCTTAACTATCAAATCTGACTCATGATTTGGTTCTAGAACTTTGAGGACTAATCTGACGTAGTTTTTACAGCCCAGGCTGATTTTTGCGTGTTTTTGCAACTCGCGTCTCGACCTACTGTTGACGAGACGTAGCCGCTTTTAGCGTGGCCACCGCAGTCTCCTGGGCTTTAATAGCCGCCTTAAGTTGCTGCACAACGGTGCGATCAGCTTCAAGTTTGTCACGAGTGGTCCTGGCATCTAAACTATCCGGACCGCCGCGACCGCCTTTTTCTAGCTCAGCCAGACGCCGTTTGCCGCGACTGACTGCAGCCTTAGCGCGATCTAGCTCTAGTTCCATGATTTGCAAATGCTGCATCTCAGCTGTGAGATTTTCGGGCTTTTCCTGCAGCTTACGCACCGGTTGGTTCACATCCGCAGTCGAACTCTGATTAGTATCAACGTCGGTTACAGCAACCATGGAATCATCGGCACCTAGCCAAACGTAAGCTCCAGCTGACAACCCGAAGACTAAACTAGTAAGAATCAGGAATGCTCGATTCATGAGTTACCCAATGTTCCGAATGGATCAAACTGAAGTGATACAACTAAACTAACTAATTATATTCGTATCAAAGTCCCAGAAGGGGGTGACCTTCTGGGACTTCTTAATTTAGCAAATTTGAACTCGACTGTTAGGACTTCACGTCAAAACGATCAAGCATCATGACCTTGCCCCATGCTTTGGCAAAATCACGGACGAACTGCTCTTTGCTATCCTCGGCTGCGTAGTACTCAGCCAAAGCGCGGAGTTCTGACTGCGATCCAAAGATAAGGTCGACGGGAGTCGCCGTCCATTTAACCGCACCCGACTTACGATCCACGCCTTCATAGAGCCCCTCGGTGCTGGACTTTTGCCACGCGGTCGACATGTCGAGTAGGTTGACAAAGAAGTCGTTACTCAAAGTGCCAGGTTTAGAGGTCAAGATCCCGTGCTTGGAGTGACCAGAGTTAGCATCAAGTGAACGCATACCGCCCACCAGTACGGTCATCTCTGGAACGGTCAGGGTCAGCAAATTAGCACGCTCGACTAGCATCTCAGTAGGCGAAAAGTAATTGCCTTCTCCGTAGAAGTTGCGGAATGCATCAGCTTTAGGCTCTAGAACAGAAACTGCCACAACGTCAGTCTGCTCCTGGCTTGCGTCGGTGCGACCTGGCGTGAACGGAACCTCAACTGTGACGCCACCAGCTTTGGCCGCCTTCTCGATCGCAGCGTTACCACCGAGAACAATGACGTCAGCAAGTGAGACTTGCTTTCCGCTCTTGCCCTGAGCCTTGTTGAAGTCTTTCTGAATCGCTTCCAGTTTAGCCATGGTCTTAGCTAACTCGGCCGGGTCATTGACGGCCCAGTCCTTTTGCGGAGCCAGGCGAATACGCGCACCATTAGCACCACCGCGCATATCGGTGCCACGGAAGCTTGCAGCCGAGGCCCATGCTGTCCGGACGAGTTCGGAGTTGCTTAGACCGGAAGCGAGGATCTTAGCCTTGAGCGCCGCGATGTCTTTAGCCACGATTGGTTTAGCAGTCGCAGCGGGGACAGGATCTTGCCATGCTAATTCTTCCTTAGGCACTTCCGAGCCTAAATAACGTGACCTAGGACCCATGTCGCGGTGCATTAGCTTAAACCAAGCCTTGGCAAACGCACGTTGAAACTCTTTCGGGTTCTCTTGGAATCGCTTAGCAATCTTTTGATACTCAGGATCAAACTTCAGCGCCAAGTCCGTCGTAAACATGATTGGTGCGTGACGCTTATCTTTGTCATGAGCATCTGGAACTAGGTTCTTGCCGCCATCATCCTTGGGAATCCATTGAGTTGCCCCAGCTGGACTCTTGGTCTGCTCCCACTCGAAAGCAAACAAGTTATCAAGATACTGCGATGTCCACTTGGTCGGACTGTTCGACCAAGCACCTTCAAGACCACTGGTGATGGTATCGGCGCCATGTCCCTTGCCGCACTTGTTCTTCCAACCAAATCCTTGCTCCTCAATGCCGGCCGCAGCAGGCTCTGGACCTAGACACTTGGAAGGATCTTTGGCACCGTGAGCTTTACCAAAGGTGTGACCACCAGCGATCAAGGCGACTGTTTCTTCGTCATTCATCGCCATGCGCCCAAAGGTCTCACGGATATCCTTAGCCGCAGCTAGCGGATCAGGTTTACCGTTCGGTCCCTCTGGATTCACGTAGATGAGACCCATTTGCACTGCAGCTAGCGGATTATCGAGTTTTCGGTCGCCCTTGTAGCGCTCGTCCGCGAGAAACTTCTTCTCCGGTCCCCAGTAGACCAAGTCAGCTTCCCAATCGTCAGGACGGCCACCAGCAAAACCGTAAGTCTCAAAGCCCATGGACTCGAGAGCGACGTTGCCAGCAAGTACCATCAAGTCAGCCCAGGATAGTCTTTTGCCGTACTTCTTCTTAATCGGCCAAAGCAGACGACGGGCCTTATCCAAGTTGGCGTTGTCTGGCCAGCTATTGAGCGGCTCAAAACGCTGTTGGCCACCACCAGCACCACCGCGACCATCAGCAATCCTGTAGGTCCCGGCGCTGTGCCATGCCATACGGATAAAGAACGGTGCGTAGGTGCCCCAGTCAGCCGGCCACCAATCTTGCGACGTAGTCAGAACTTTTTCGATGTCCTTTTTGACAACTTTGAGGTCGAGCTTCTTAAACTCGTCACCGTAGTTGAACTTGTCACCTTGGGGATCCGAACTGTCACCATGCTGGCGCAGAGGCCCAAGGTCTAAGCGTTTTGGCCACCAAAACTGATTGTCCATCGTTTGACGGGTATTTGAACTATCCGCATCTTCTGAACTATCCGCAGCGAAAGCCGCCGGAGTTAGGGTAAGCGCACAAAGCGCAACCCGTAGTAATTGAGCCTTCATTTGGGGCATCCTCCTCAAGTCAAGTGAAGCAGTTGTCACAACAGGCCAGGCCAACTTACAAAAATCATAAGAAATTCTTTCCAAAACTTAGCTGACTGAACAGGACGAGTCAAACCCAACTCGTTTCCTCAGGAGCAAGAGGAGCAAGCCTAGGAAAACACCATCGCGTTGTTTTGTGTTAATGCGCTACATCGAGTGGCTTATCACTCTCAACTTGTAGCTGCAGCCCTTCAGTGCTACCGGCAATCGCATCGGCAATAACGGTGATTGGCGAAAGGTCTTTGATCGGATATAGAAACGGAGTGTCGGGGCTGACACGGACGTACTGCACGCGCTCCGAGTTTTTATCAAAAATAGCTAGCCTCAATGAACGCACAGTTCCGTTGCCCAAATTGATTGGCATGAACTTCAACGTCTGTGGCATGTCCGTGCCCGTCAAAACGACGCGACTCGCGAGACGCACATATGTCGTCGCCGGCCGTGGCATCGTCACGTTTTTGCCAGGAGGCAGCCGATCCAAACTGAATCCCCCAACTCCCCTCGGGGCCTCCACCGGAGGTCGCGCAGGTTTGGCCAACGCTGTCCCAGCAGATGCCATCGACACCACCAATGATAACGCTTGGATGAGGGGTTTCATCTGTTAAGTGATCCACTTAATTGTTGGCGAAACGATCTTTTTTCAACGCTCTAGGGATGTTAGCACATACCATCCAAGCTGAGAAAGATAACCAGTTTTTGTGGTTTCTACCAAATCCCGTAAGTTCCCCATTTTTAAGCAAAGAAGCTGGTACAGCCGATATTGATTCGAGGGCTTTCTGCCCCTCCACCAACAATTAAGTGGATCAGTTTAAAAAGTGAACGGAGCTACCCTTGGACTTAGACCGCATACTCAAAGTGGCCGTGCGCGGTGGTGCCAGCGACGTGTTGCTGAAGACGGGGGTGATGCCGCGTTTTCGCTTCAATGGTGACATCATTCAGCTGAGTGATGGTCAGGAGATCACCGTCGAAATCATGTCCGACTGGGTCAGCCGCATCTTGCCGGAGCATCTGCGGTCGCGCCTCGAGACTCGGGGGGACGCTGATTTTGCGTACCAAAGTTTAGACGGCAATCGCTTTCGCGGACATGTCTTCAAGCAACGACAGACGTTCAGCCTCGTATTCCGTGTCATCACTCAGCATATCCGGTCCATGGAGGAACTCCAGCTCCCTAAGATTCTGAAACGCCTAAGCGACGAAAAGCGAGGCCTAGTCCTGGTAACAGGGGCGACGGGTTCGGGGAAATCGACGACCTTAGCCGCCATGGTCCAGCGCATCAACAAGGAACGTTCAGCTCACGTCGTCACCATTGAAGACCCCATCGAGTTTCTCTTTACCGATCAGATGTCGACTATACAGCAACGCGAAATCGGCATCGATGCCGAGTCCTTTGCCTCGGCCCTGCACGGGGCAATGCGCCAGAATCCAGACGTCATCTTGGTTGGCGAATTGCGTGACCAAAACACCATCGAGACAGCATTGATGGCGGCTGAGACCGGTCACCTAGTCCTATCCACCTTGCACACCACGGACGCAGCGGAAACGCTGACAAGGATGCTCTCTTACTTTCCACCGCACCAACATGCAGTACTCCGACAAATGATTGCTAGCACGCTCAAAGCTGTCATTTCGCAAAGGCTAGTGTCACGCGTTGATGGTAAGGCCCGCGTGGCAGCGTTTGAGATCCTGGTAAACAACGCTACTGTTCGGGACCATATCTTGAAAAATGGTAACTTCGAGGATCTTCACAGCATCATCGCCCACAGCGGTGACGCTTACGGCATGCAAACTTTTGATGACTCGCTATTTGGACTTTATAAAGCCGGTATCATCAGCGCCGAACAGGCACTGGCTCAAGCGACCAAACGCGACAACATGCACCTTAAAATGCGTGGTGTTGGCACCTAATCAGCGAATCTTGATCAGAAGTACTAACGTGATCATGGTCACCATCACTTGCACTAGGGCAAATCGCACTAAAACCTGCGTGTTTGACCAACCCTTATTGTGGCGCACATGATCATGCAGTGGAAACCGAATTGTCCTGAAGATGGCAATCTTGAAAAATCTAAGAAGTGCTACTTTCACTAGACCAGTACCACCGTTCACGAGAAGTACTGCCGAGACTATAAATATCATGAATGGGTTGCCCGTCTTGATCACGAAGATGCCGAGCAAAAAGCCAAGGGCCCGCGATCCCGCATCGCCCATGAGGAGACTACTCGGATTGGCGTTATACCAGAGGTACCCGAGAATGGTCCCTACCAGCGAAAACGCCATGATGCCCCAAACAGCGCCATCCTGATAATGCGGGAGTAGAAGGTAATTGGAAATCTCTTTATGCCCTAGGACAAAGTAGAGCAGTCCACCAAGACTCGTGAACGCCACGGCAGTTAGCGTACCAGACAGTCCGTCCACACCGTCCGTGCAGTTAGTAGAGTTGATTGCCGTCCAGATGAGTATGGTTCCGCCAGCGATAAACAGCCATGGTGGTACACTCAAGGTCGCCTTGGTAAAAGGTAGCCAAATAGTCGTGGTCTGCGCATCACACAGCAGCGTCGATGCGGCGACTGCCAGAAACACATCGATCAGCCCCTTCTTGTATTCGCTCCAAGAATTGATCGCCTTGTCATCGAACCATCCAGATAGCATCGCTAGGTAGTTGAGGAGGATCACCGCCAATGACTGGCTGGTAGGTGGAAGGACAATGAGTTCGACTATCGTGAATATTGAAATGAAGATCACTCCGGCCCCAGTTGGCTTTCCTTGAGCTGCAGAACTTTGGACTGCATGAGCACGCCCCCGGTCTCGTGGCAGCAGTTTGGCCAGCCGCGGTAGCAGAATAAAAGTCAGGAGCCAGCAGAGGCTTACGCTGAGCCCACCCAGGAACAGGTAGGACGTTAAAAGGCGGAACGGCCCGAAATGCTTCTCAAGTAACTCGCCTATCCAAAATAACACCTGAGCCTCCTAGGGGGCGGTATTTTTCTCCAATGAATGGTATAACTATAATGCAATCAAGAAGATGAAGAAATAGGGGCGACAAA
>OMIY01000127.1 GCA_900299215.1 bacterium
AGCCCCTTTCTGCAGACACTGACTTCAGAAAAAAGGCTCGCGCCCCCTCTGCTACCGGCACGGGGGGAGGTCCAGAAAGCAGACGCAAGCAATCTATTGAACTTAACTGACCACCGTAAAATCTGGCGATGAGCTGGGGATCACGCCGATAAAATTTGGCCATAACGTGACGTCTTGCAGGTGGCGCAGCAGCTTTGAAGAACATGCTGTTCAAACGGCGGCAAAAATCGCCCTGGCGCCAAACTTGTTTGGCGCGACGGGCGGCAGCTACTGCAAGATCTTTACCCTGACGTCGTCCAAGTCCGTCCGTTCCACTGAGCCATTCAGCAAAACGAACGGCCTCCGGCATCGAATAACCGGTCGTGGGATGAAAAAGTCCAGCTCGCACACCAGAGTGTATATGCGTCGAGGGCAAATCAGGGACACGGGCGCCATAAAGAGGAAGCGGTAACGATCCACGTTCCTCAGCTGTGACAGTAAATGCGCCTAGGGACATGGCCTCAGCATACTGCAAAATATCGGAGCGAGCTGCATCTTCATTAACCTGAGGCATGTCGCTGTAACATGTGTCCTCAATTAAGAGCTCGTGCTCGCTCCACGGCAGTACGTAAAAAAACCTGTAACCATCACGCTGATCAACGGTTGCATCCATCAGCATGGGCCGTTTGACTGAGTGACGTTTCTCCGTACGCAGGAATAGTCCGAAGAACTTCTGATACGCACATGGAGCGCAGTGCGACTGATCAACAGCAGCGAATCCGCGCCCATCGACCACACAATCGGCATCGATGCGGTCGCCATTGGCTAGAATGACGTGATCGCCACAAACTTCGCGAACCGGCGTCGAAGTCCGCACTCGCCCCCGAAGCAGGTGCGTCAATTTGCTGTGAAAATCAATTGATCGCAGAGCATGATAGCGCCCTGTAAGCGTGCGACTATAGTCTGGAAACCGCACATCGTAGCCTTGCCAGCTAGCCGACGCCAGAGACGTCACCCAATCGCTGTCGGCAGTTATGTCACTTTCGTGCCAGCACCAAGTATGATCCCCACCCAGAGTCGGGCCTGCTTCAAGCACGGTCACGGCCAAATCAGGGCGCCGCATGGTCAGACGCAAGGCCGCAAGACCATTTGCCAAACCGCCACCGACAAACAAAACGGATCGTCTGTCAATTTGCACTCGGGAGCCTCCTAGTAGCGCTACCCTAATCGATACATGACAAAGCCTCAACGGCGACTTTACACATCTCCACCGTGAGCCGTAAAATTTTAGTTATCCGCCCCATAGGAGGTTTTGTGCTCCTCCCTGATTTTCTCTCGTCAGGCCGCACGGCACTGATTTGTTTGCTAGTTTCGTTCAGCCTGACAGCCTTACCAAGCCCACAGGCTTACGCCTTGCCTGAGTCGGACTTTGCGACCAACTTTGAGACGCAGGCCCTGCCTCTCGTAGAGCGCTCCAAAGTTCAATTCTTCCGCGCTGGCGACGGCACTAAGATAGCCTACCGAAGCCTTCCTCCCGCCTCCGGTACTCCGGGCCGCGGTACCGTGGTATTCGTCCACGGCTATAGCGAATCGATGCTAAAACACGCCGAGATTTTGCTCGACTTAACGCGAGCCGGTTATCACGTCTTTGCCCTAGATCTACGCGGTATGGGTGAATCCCAACGTCTGGTCAACGAACGCCACATCGGCCATGTCGAGCGATTTGAGGACTATGTGCGAGACCTTAGGCAGTTTGTTGCCGACATCGTCGTACCGGCTAGTAGTCGGCCTTTATTTCTTCTCGCCCATTCGATGGGGGGAATGGTCAGCGCAGAAATGCTTGCTGCAGGACCGAGCCCTTTTACAGCTGTAGCCTATTCAGCCCCAATGTTTGGCATCAAAACCCGCGGCTTCCCACCTTGGTTGGTCAATACGGTGATCGGCTTCAATGTTTGGCGCGGCAAAGGCAGCGACTACCGACCAGGTGGAAGTAATCCTGATCCATCTCGCGAGGACGGCAGCAAAAGCACCGTAACTCACAGCGTTGCGCGAGCAAACGCTACAAATGCATTGTACAAAAAACGCCCCGATCTGGTCATTGGCGGTCAAAGCAATCGCTGGATGGCAGAAGCTATTGCGGCGACGAATCGAGCTGCACGCCTAGCTAGAAAAATAAGCGTCCCAATTAAAATCTTTCAAGCTGGCGAAGACAACACTGTCACAGCGGAGGGCCAAGAGGAGTTTTGCCAAGCGGCTCCACACTGCGAACTGCGCGTCGTTGCTGGCGCCCGGCATGAGATCTTGCAAGAAATCGACTCCCTGCGGACACCAGTCATCAGCGAAATTCTAAACTTTTTCCAGCCACAACCGCTGGTCAACTGATCAGCAATCCGATCAGTCGACCGTTCGTTTAGGCCCAGAGTAGGCCCTTAGCCAACTCATCAGCCACCGCTTTGCCGCGCAGCAATTCAACAAGTTTAAGCGCAAACGGAATGGCGCTCCCAGGCCCATTGCCAGTGATGACTTTTCCATCCACGACAACCTTGTCTTTGCTCACGCTGGCTCCGTCCAGTTTACCCTCGAACCCAGGGTAACACGTGACTCTTCTGCCTTTGATTAATCCAGCCGCGGCTAGAACCATTGGCGCAGCGCAAATGGCCGCCACATAACCGCCCGCTGCGCTCACGGATTTCACAATCTCAAGCACGCGCTGATTTTCGGCCAAATTGCTGCTTCCCGGCATGCCACCTGGCAGCACCACCATGCTGACGTTCTTAGCGTCGACGGACTCAATACTGAGCTCAGCTTTGACCGTTAAGCGGTGAGCGCCTGTGACGTTAGCTTCGCGCAGATGACAGGTTTTCACCTCAAGTTCGGCACGGCGCAGCACGTCGACAATGGTGATGGCTTCGATCTCCTCAAACCCCTCTGCTAGCGGCACTAGAACTGTTTGTTTAGTCATGGCTCTTCCTCCTTCAGCGCGATCATAACGGCAAAGCAAGGTGCCTGCATTCTGATTTCTGAAGTTATACCGAACTTAACGTTTCCAGAGTTTTTAGTCAGACTACCTCCTGAACGAAAATTACCAAAATACAAAAATTCAAATTTAATGCCACAATGCCAGCGATATACGTGACTAATTTCAATCCTCGCCCAGAGTCGTGTAAGCTATAACATGAATATATAAGTTCTTGAACCTATTAGTTCCATTGGCCCCAATTCACACCCCTACCCGAGGAACCGCTCATGCTCCGATGCGTTGTATCCCTAGTGTTGAGCACCGTTATAAGCAGCGGATGCAGATTGGTCGATCGCCGCAACCACAGCAGCCAGGAACCGCCAAAAACTACGAATGCGACACCGCATGAGGATGCCTCATCAAGCGCACCACCAACCGGCACTGATCCTGGTTTTGCCTTGGTCGGCCCTCCCCTGCAAGCCGTTGGCCCCATCCATCCGCTTCATGGGTTTCCTATGTGGTACGCTGATGCTACCGGATCTCGACTTGAAATTTGCATTGATGCCGATCCTAAATGCGTCGCACCGCCTGCAGATTACGATCCGACTAAGCCTATCGAGTTTCCAGAAAACTTTCCGGGCGAAGCCTTTTACTGGATGGCAGAAGCCCGGATTCCCCTGACCACAGGTGGCGAATTCCGCATTCTGTTCGCACTCGAAGCCGCATTCACTACTGGAGTCCCGATCCCAGGACAACGAATGACGTTCGAACGCACACTTTTCGTCGCAGTCGGAGCCAGAAATGGCGTCTACCGCATCACACATCCGTACGGTGTCAATGATGTTGAGGTGCTGGGTGGTCGAGTACGCGTTGTCAGCGATGTTGGCCTGGCAAAGGAGCGATTTGACGGCGTACTAAACGGCCCCTTTGGTACACTGCTTCGTTGGGATTCTGGCGCTCCGACAGGTTACATTGGCGACGCCGCTTTACCACATACCTTTACCGGTAGCCCACTGGGTACAAACTTTTTTCGCATAGACACCCTGCAATCGGGTGTTTTGACAACCGTAGGTAGCGCACAGTTGGCAACCATTTCGGGGCGGATTGCCGAAAACAAAGTTGTTCCATCACTCTCGCCAAATATTTTTACTACTGCCCCAACTTTAACACTCGCACCATCCGAGCCTGGCACTCATGTCTTTTACACTTTAGACGGTTCCGATCCGACGAGCAGTACAACGCGACTACCAGCGACAGCAGATATTACTTTCGGGCCAATCACAATAAAGCCAACCCAAACAACTGGGACTTTAGACGTGATGACCGTCAGCGAGCTGAATGGCACATACGGCAAAGTTTCAAGCTATCAATATGAGCTAAACCCGAATTTCATCACAGCTTATGCGTACCCATCACCCGGAATTTACAACGCACCCGTTGAAGTAAAACTAGTAAGCGAAGGCCCAGCTACTGAAATTCGTTACTCTACCGATGACACCGACCCATTAACCAGTGCATCCGCACAAATTTTTAACGGCACTCCTATCATCTTATCGCGCAACGAAACTCACCT
>OMIY01000128.1 GCA_900299215.1 bacterium
ATACAATAACTAGGCGGCAGCTTGTCGAGGCCCGCGACAAATAATTGAGAGGCTTCAGGGACCCAGGTTAATTGCACGTCATCGTATATTTCGTTACCTGCGAGATCTGCAGCGACCAAACGCAGGACATAGGTACCGGCCGCCAAAGGCGTTACCCGTGCCCTGAGCGAATTTCCAGGATAGTTAGGATCCGCGTCAAGTTGAACGCCTGGTGTCCTTACTGACCACCTATAGACAGCACCACCTGTTCCATTGCCGTTCAGCGATACTGGGACTATGCCTGCGAGCTGCAAATCGGCACCAGCTTGGACAGAGGCCGGTGGGGTTCTGTCAATTTCAAAAGCCAACGACTGCAGCATCAAAGGAACACCGGAACCTGGGTCAATTTTGAAGCAGTATTTGTACCTTGACCCTTCGACCAAAGCAGCAAATTCACCAGTGCGTGGAACTGAGTTAATCGGGCTCCAACCGTTATCAGTGCACGTATCTCCGACAGCCACACGCTTATACGAGACGTTGACACCCACAGGGATGACCCCAACCTCCAAAATTGGTTGATCTGCGGACAATTCTGCAGCATTGAGCCAACCATCCGCCGCAACCTGCGCTAGGCGCACAGACACTACATCCAGACGACGACTTGTAGTAAGAGGTCCAAAGGACGCGCTTATATTTACCGAATCACCAGCATTAGATTCAGCGCGTAGATAAAACTTTATACTTGTTTGATCTTGCGCGAGCGTCAAAGTAGAACCATCACTCAGGCATGCCTGGTCTTCGAAGACCTTAACAAGAGCTGTAGAAGAGACGATACTCATACTTGACGAGCCGGTGGCGCTTGCCGTTGGCAAGGTTGCTGAGTACTCAACGCATCCTGAAGTCGGCATTAAACTCGGACCGTCTATGACTATCTGACTGATGCTGTCGTTCACATCAATCTCTGGACTCTTGATCGTAAGTGGGATCTCAAAATTAAATCTTGCGCAAACATTTCTTTTGCCAAGTCCAGAATTAAAAAGTTGTTGGGCTGTAGGTGGCTGCATGAGCACGTAATCCATGTCCGCAGTAGGGCACGATGCCCCCGACCCAACCATGGCATAATAGGGTGCCAAGCTCGTTCGTCCACTCAGATAAACCACTGGGCTCGATTGGTAACGCTCGTCCCGAGAGATAGTTCCGTCTAGAGACGCGTTTGCCAGCTTTAGCCTAACGATGCCGACGTCCTTCGCTTGCGATACCGCTTCACTCGACGCAATAATCTGCGTATCCACCGGCGCTAACGGAGTTGCCTTAACATAGAACGTACCAGAACTCACCCCTGCGGCTATCGTCACTGTTGGGGTCGCATATGGTGAATTAGGATTCTCCGGTTGGCAGCTAGAGCCTTGGAATATGTCTATGCCCGCTGATGTCGCGAGAATTCCAATATTCGCTGCTTTTTCTAATATAACTGGTCCATTCGCACCTGCCGCAACTACTTCGAACTGAGTGCAAATCCCCTCTCCGATTATATTAGGGCCTTTTAAATTTAACTTTGTAAACTCTTGGGTATTTGTCACGCTCGGGTCAACAAATCGAAACACAGGTGACGACAGGTAGTTGAACGTATTGTTCGCTCCCAATTTGGCGCAAATATGGTAGTACCCAGCAGCCGAATTCTTTATCAAAGCATCGTAGCTTCTCGAAGTCTCATCATCTGAAACGGAAAAAAAGTCAGCGCTACATTCCTGCGCAATCAGCGCCCTTTTATAAAAAACGGTGGCCTTGCTGAGTGACTCGTTCGACAGGCCGACAACGTCACCTGTAATCTCTGATGGCTCAATCACGCCATCGCTCGCCACACCAGCGAGGCGTAGGCGCAAGATTTCAAGTGGTTTCGAATATGATAGAGATTGGTCGTCGCTTGCGTTTAAGTTCAGGAGCATGCTCTGAGGGGTGGCGGAGTCAGACTTAACGTAAAACGTTCCTGAGCTATTTCCCGCCCCAATCGTTAACTTAGTGGTTGCTGCATTTGAGCATGCCGGTGTGACTTCCGCGGCCGGGAAAAAGGTCAAGTCTTGATAATTACTAGGCAAGGCAATGGATATATCTTTCGCTGCAGCCACTACCTTATCGGAGCTGTCTTTTAAAGATACTGTAAATGGCCCAGAGCAAGTGCGATCCGTAATCCAGTCTGGCCCCTCAACTCTGAGATATTTCCGGGGCTCCTCCTGTACAGAAATTTTCTTGGAGGACCCATAAATGAAGGACCCACTATTACCGCTACCGATCCTTAGACAGATATAATAATCCCCTGCGCCACTGCTAAAAGCACTACTAAATTGAGGTATAGAGTTATTGTAAGGGAGATAGTTGGAGCATGAACTTTGCTGCGTTATTGCGTACGCAATCGGAACCGAACTGGGTAAACCATAGAGCGATAGGACCGGCCCGGTCGCAACTGACCTTTCTGCAATTTCAAGGACCCCATCAGCGGCTGGCTCTCGGTTATCGGCCCTGACATTGGTCACACTTGGTACATTTGACTTTATCGAGCCTGACGAGGCTGACAGGGTGAAATGAGAAGACGCTTCGGGGTCTGACTTCAGGTAGAAAAACGCCTTTGAACCACCTGACTTGATGTTAACCTTGCCACCTACCACTTTCATTGTGCAGGTCGGATCGGTTCCTGAATAAAAGTTGACGGCCGTAGGCGAGCCACTATCCGAGGCAAGCAAGGTGACGTCTAGATCCGATTTCACAGCAACCTGATTTCCAGAGATATCCAGAGTACGAATTCCAAATGGACCAACGCATGATCCTGACAAGACCATATTCACAGTGTCGGTAACTATGTTCGGCGGGACCGTAAGTTCTAATGATTTCGGATCGCCTGATGCTACCGTCGTTGCGTTGGGTGTGTAGTCAATAGTCAGATCCATTGCAGTAAAATTACCTGCACGATCGCTAGCGCTCACACGCAAATTATAAAGTCCCGGCGCCGATGCGGTAAATGTGGTTACGGCGCTATTCGGACTACCAAATGAAACAGACCCGGACCCACTCACTTTGCTCCACTGAATGAAGTCTGCATCAGCGATCTTTGACTCGAATATATTGATCGAGACACTACCAGATCCAGTGATAAATACTGAATCTGGCGCAGTGATCACTGGTGGCGTCGTATCGATGTTAAAGACTGGACTTGAGTAGACAGCGAAACTATCAAAGTCATTTTGAAGGCGCAGGCAAAATTTATAGTCACCGTCTGGTAGACTCGCGTTTTTAAGACTTTTAATCACTGCCCCTAAAGTTGGAGGTTCTAAGAAGAAATCTCTTTGCAAACTGCAGTCAATACTTGCGGCAACCATAAAATAAGCTGTCTTGCTGTCATTGAAACCAGCTCCGACTATCGGGCCGAGGAGCCTCGAGTCGACGTCCCTGATAAATTCGCTCTTATTGACCATCCGATCTGCGGCGGCTCCAGCCAAAGAGACACCGGCAAAAGCTGGTGTGCTACCGTCACTAGTAACTACTGGATTCACAGCTGCCACAGGGTCGGAATAGAGTCGCTCCAAACTACCGGCGCTATTCTGAACTGAATAAACAGCAGTCACGGCATAACGGTATCCAAATTGATAATTGGCTTTCTCGTCAAAAAATGTGTCTCCGTCACCGACGTAGACCACGGTCCAGGTAGAACCAACTGTCGCCCCAGTGCATACGGTCGCCCCAGTGCATACGGTCGCCCCAGTGTACACGGTCGCACCGGTAAACATGGGAAGTATTGAGCTTTGCCCAGAGGCAAGGGGTTCCTGCCGTGCAACTACATATCCCATAGCAGGGATTTCCGACTGCGCTCCCGTAATCAAGGACTTAACTTTTTGCCATGAAATACGGACTCCGCCCCCGCTACTACTGGTACCGGTGACGTTAGTGGATGCTACGGTCGGTGCTACTGGAAGGACCATCAGATTTGTAGGAGGACTGAGCATGCTGGCATTTGATCGCAAACTAGACACAAGTGTATCGTTAGCGGCAAATGCTTCCAAAGGTTTTACAGATACGGAACTTGCCGCGGAGTAAACAGGACCGTCGCATCTAAAATTAAGGGCATACAGATCATACTTGAACGATTTAAGCGGATCTCTAGCCTCAAAATCAGTAAAACTACTACCGACGCCTTTGTAAATGACTAGAGCTGACCCAGACGCTCCGTCTGCTGACACTGCTAGGTTGCGGCGCAGTTCGTACAAGACCCCGTCTTTAATCTGGTAAGCTGAACTCGCCTCGTTCCGAACTAAAAGAAAACCGTCCGCACTACCTGACCAACTGAGCTGCACCCCACCAACCACCCCTGAACTTGACACGAATTGGGGGGGGACCGGGTTAACTTTGGAGTCGCTACATTTGATGCTTACCTGTTGCTCGCAAATGCTTTTTTCTGGGTTGAAGGCATAACCTGGACTACAGGTACCAAGGGACCGACATATTTTCGCGTTCGGATCCCACGGCATACTTGGTGGACAGGGTTCGCATTTGTCACTCAGATTAGACTGACCATTCCACTGCTGGCCTTCCGGACACTGGGTAACTGAAGTGACGATAGCTAAACACGATTTCGACGCCATATCCCAAACTTTCTTATCCTCACAAGCCACCCTACAGCTTTGACCAGCTGCATCCCAAAATTTGCCGCTTTCGCACACCCCAACAACTCTGCACACTCCACTTGAATCACGATACATCCCGACCGAACATGATTCGGCTACGCCGGTACTGCTCGCAGTTACCAACACACATTTCTTCGCAGAGTTATTGTAGGACGAACCAGGTGGACATTGCGGAGTTTCGCTCACAGCTACGCAACTCTTCGAACCAGAATCAAATTGGTACCCGACAGCACAAGAAGTTGAGGCCGCGACGCAACCATCAGCTGTTCTTCGGAAGTTTCCATCACACAAATATCCATCGGTATCGGCAATGCAGCCACCATTAGTCGAAAACTTTTGCCCAACAGGGCAGAAAAACGTCGTCGCTTTACAACCGACACCGTAGACAAAAGTCTCACCAACACTACAGGTCTTGGGTATCGGCCTACAGCCAACGCCGTAAACGTACTCACTGATCCCCGCAGGACATGATATCGATGCAGTGGTAGCGTCTACAATTAGTTCACGGTACATAAAACAGCGCTCGCCTGTGGCATCTGGCCGCCAATTATACCTGTAACCATTGGACTCGACCCAGTCGACCCATTCGCCTCCCCCACTCTTCCCGCGTGGACACGAATCCCCAAGCTTTTTACAAGCGACGACCGTTGGTACACCTAATAAGGGACAAGGATCCATGTTGTCCTTACCACCTAAGGCCTGCACCACCACGTTCTGACTTCCCGCCTGAACCGAGGCAAGGACTTTCGTATCGAGCGTCGATCCGACCACACCTAGCCTATTGTTTAGCGCAGTGACTGCTGTCTGCATATCCTTCGGCTGAGCATTCCAAGCCCCACTGAAAGTGGCAAGTGAATCTGCAGTAATCGAACGGGAGAGTTCACCAATATCGACATTCTGGCCCTTGCTTACAGCAACCGACTGCACACCATATAAGTACTGCGATGTGACAGCTGCAAAGGCACCGTTTAAATCATCTGGTGGTAAAACATTGGCCAATTTTTCGCCCACGGCCTGTGAAGCCCGTGTTGGAATACTTTTCAGCAGATCCTGGCTAATCTTATCGCCATTATTGCCACTGTAAATTGTGTTCATGGAAGTCACGGCAGCATCCATGGTCTTCGCCATCACCGATGCAGCTGCTGCTGACGCTACAGCCTGACTACGTGTCCCTACACTCGCGACTCCGTCAATAGCCCCTTTCATCATTGAGTCGTAAAAGGTGGTGACATTGATTTTTCCTGCGGTATTGCCATCCGCAAGATCTAACTGAAATTTCGCTCGATTTTCGGTAGCGAGTGCGAAGGCCTTATCCACCAACTGCGGAGCAATCTCAGTGACCCGACTTGTTTGGGTAGAATTCCCCAGCGCAGAGATCGATTTGGTAAGTGTCGTCCTTATCACGTCCATTCTTGCACTTGGATCCTGCAGCACTTCATCCAGCTTGCTCATGATCGATTGCATAGGCTTGGCAGCCAAATCGTTGCTGCTTATCACTTGCGTCCCGACACTGGAGCGGGCTAAGCCTGCCACAGTGCCCTCTGCGATGCGTGGCAAGTAGGATGTGACTTCAGAGGCAGATGGTTGCAGTTTGGCGACAAATGATTCGACGGTCGCCGTGGTAACTTTATCTAGGGCCGTACCTAATTTATCCGCGGGCAACCATGACGGTATGGCCGCACTTACACCTTTGGGGATTTCTGCCATCACTGAGCTCTTCGTTTCTTTCGAAAGGCGACTATTGGCAGATAGCCCGTTGACAAAGCCAGAGGTCGTCAAAGCCACTGCCGCAGTAGGATCCTGAAGCGGCAGGCGCCCCAGCGCAGTACCCGCTTTTTCCGCCGCCTTGTTGAGTGCATCAGGAAGTTTTCCCACGCTCAAACCTGCGTCACCCACCCCTCTCCCAATTCGGTCGCCGATGGTCTGCGCGACAGTTCCTAGTTTGTCAGCTGGGATCTTGGCTTCAACCATGTTGCCAAAGGAAGCATCGGCCACCATTCCAATCGCCTCTACAGACCCGTCTTCGGACAACGATGCTTCGGCAGTTTTAGCGACCGCAGATTCCGCTACTGCTGCGATAATATTCGCCCGAGAATCATCCGGTAAATCTTTACTTCCCGAAAACTTGACCGTCGCACCTACAATCGTGGAGATGGCTTTTTTTCGGGTCTCCTCGTCCAAACCTGCCGTAGGCGTATCAATATTGGCAACGTATGCACCAGCGACCGTTGGCGCCACTGCAAGCAGTTCAGGCTGCCCTTCGGTTAGCCTAAGGCTAGCGGCGACTTGTATGGATAGGGCTCCACTTGCAGCCACGTCATTAGTTACGGCTTTGGCTTGGTTTGGCGCTACTCCACTCTCAACCAAAGCTACTTCGATGGTCGTAGCAAGCTCCTGAGCCAACCCAATAGCGATATTGCCTGGTGGCGTTGGGGCCGGATCTGCGGGTGCCGGGGCCGGACTGGCACTACCACCAGACGAACCCTTTTTCGTGCAGCTTGTGGCTAACAGCAGCAGCAGAGCGACTCCGAGAGCAGACACTCTAGCCTTTTTCGATCTCGAATCCTTCAGTGAACCTGTTTTTACCATTGCGGGCACCTCATCAGCCCGGCTGGGCTCAATGCAAGCAATATCCACAAAGGCAGAGTCGGTCACTCGCTCAAAAACTTTAGATATCCAACTTAGATACATTAAAATCAGATAGTTAGCAGATCCATATAAGCCCCTACATAGCTATCTGTCAGCGAATTTTACGCCTTAAGCTTAGCGTCACCCTCACCTTCACCCATAGCTTCACTTTGACGCCTACCGTTGCCTAGCAAGTAGAC
>OMIY01000129.1 GCA_900299215.1 bacterium
ATAGGTACCAGGCGTGACTGTGGTATCGGCGAGGTTGATGGTGCCAGCACTGGTAATAGGGCCACCTGAAAGACCGACTCCGGATGCAATTGACGTAACGCTGCCGGCTGCTGGTGTCGTCCATGAGGCGAGACCTGAAGCATCGCTAGTCAGTACTTTACCTGCTCCAGGCGCACCACCCTGGATTGTAATCTGGCCGGTGATTCCTAGATTAGTGAAGTTACCAGAATTCGGTGTGGTGGCACCGATCGCACCGGGTGATGCCCAGTTCGTTGCCGGTAATGCTGCGCTGTTCCATGTAGTGCCGTTGGAGGTAAGTACTTCTCCGCTGGAACCGGGAGCCACAGTCTGTACTGCATTTGTACCATTGCCTAACAATACAGCAGAGCTGGTCAAGGAGCTCGCGCCAGTACCACCGCTAATCACGGGAAGAATCCCTGTAAAAGACTCACTACTCGCCCTAATATCAGCGGCTACCCACTGACTGCCGTCGTACTTCAGCACCTGACCGAAACTTGGTGCGGCTGCAGATATCGACTGATTTTGCAGCTTTGTAACTTGAGGGGTACCCCACACCAGATTGCCCGTGCCATCTTTTGTTAAGAAAGCGTTGCTGCCAGACAAAAGGCCAACCGCTAAAGTCAATCTACCATCCGGGTCAAACTTAATTGTTTGCTTATCGACCGGGACGCGCAAAGCGTAGGGGACATAAGAAAACCGTTGCCGCGGGTAGACCTTCCCATTTGCCGTGATCTCGATAAATACCGGATCGTCGCTAGTGCCAAAGATAAACGCTGCATCAGAGGCTTCCAGTTCGAGTTGGATACTAAAAATACCGTTCGTGAGCGAGACACCTGGGAAGTCAATGGTTGACCCAAGTTGAGTGCCACCGGCAGCTTGTGTCCAAAAACGTGCCTCAAGCGGCACGGTGCCTTCGACAGGAGCGCCGTTGGGACTCGTCAGGCGGCCCGAATAGCTCAAGCTAACCAGAGTGGCTGCGAGGCTTTCCTGACTCAAGAGAACAAGAAACATAAGGCACACTGCTAACAAGCGTGTACGAACTGCAGATGAGATTTTAACTCTTTGGTTCATCGGGGTTCTCTCTCGCAGCCCAGAACTGGGCACCAGAGCCTCGGATTACCAACTCCTTCCGTCTAACATCTGGTTCGGATGTTTTGGACAAAACTTGAGTAATTTCGATAACTATCGGTATTTAAATACTAATTTTCCTTTGGATCGCCGGTAAAAAGATAGCGGACTTAAGTGACCCGAGCACTATGCAAATCCCCAAACACCGCTGCCCATGTTAATCTGGGAGGACAGTTATCATCCCAGCGACGCAGGACTCCATGATGGCGCCTAAACTCCCTGAATTTGAAGACTTCTCACGCGCAGCAGAAACGCACCCCCTCGTTGCACTTTGCGTCCCACTGGCCTTCGATCACGAGACGGCGATTACCCTGGCGGATCGATTTGTAAACGAGCCCTACGTCTTTTTACTCGAATCCGCCACGCCAGGACCAAACGCGCGCTACTCATTTCTAGGCTTTGATCCGATTTGGACCTGGCAAATTGATTCTTGCGCCACAAACACTTGTGAGTACGCAAGTCTGATCGGCGGATCCAAGGCTCAGTCGCAAAGCTTGCCGATCAGTGATCCGATTAATTCGCTGCGCGACGTCATGTCACGCTGGAACGTCGCAACGGTGTATCCAAAGGGCACTAGACTCGGTGGACCAGACACAGCCGCCATGGTCGGAGCTACCGGATTCTTCGGCTTCGACATCGGTCAGGCTCTAGAGCCACGTATCGGTAAAGCGCCACCAAAGAAGTTAGGTTTACCCGATGCAGCATTTTTCATGCCGCGCCAGTTCCTAATTGTTGATCATTTGGCTCGCAGGCTTTTCGTTGCACGCAATGTACCGATATCGGGACGCAGCGAGGACAAGTTGCGGCGTCAGTTTGAAGCCGAGCTTGAAATGCTAGCCCAACAGATGGACTTGCTAGCAAATCCTCATCGTGCACCGGAGCTGACGCTAAACGATGATCCACTAGATTTTGGGCGGTTTGATGCCGCACTTCGAGAGGATGAGTTCAAGGAGCTTGGGGAAAAATGTCTCGAAGCAGTTCGTGCCGGCGAGGTTTTTCAGATTCAAATTAGTAATCGACTTAGCCGCGGCACCGCAGCAAGACCATTTGATATCTTTCGTCATCTGCGGATGCTTAATCCATCGCCGTACATGTTTTACTACAAATGGCAGGATCATCACCTGGTCGGTGCATCTCCTGAGATGATGGTCGGAGTGCAGGGTCATCGCATAACGCACAGGCCGATAGCCGGGACTAGACGTCGGACATGGGACCCCGTGAAAGACGCGGCCATGCGGCAGGAACTCGTGGCAAGCGAAAAAGAACGCGCCGAGCATGTGATGTTGGTGGACTTGGCTCGTAATGACATCGGTCGCATTGCTGCCCCCGGCACCGTGAAGGTCGAGGAATTGATGACCGTCGAGGAATACAGCCATGTGTTTCACATGGTCAGTCAAGTCGTCGGCACTTTGCCCAGAACGGCAGATGCCTACGACGCCATGCGAGTTAGCTTTCCTAACGGCACCGTCAGCGGCGCTCCCAAAATTCGCGCCACCCAGCTCATTTACGAACTAGAGTCTATGAGCCGCGAGTTTTATGCTGGTAGTCTCGGGATGTTCGACTCGCACGGCAACCTAAAGTCTACCCTACTGATCAGAACCATACACGTGGCCAACGGCACCGCTTCAACGCAGGCTGCGGCTGGTTTTGTCTACGACTCCATCCCGTCCCATGAATGGCTCGAAACGCGCAACAAGATGGCCGCCTGCCTGCTGGCGATCCAGAACACTGAGGCCTCTAAACCGGAAGTTTAGACTTGACCGTCCCCTCTACGCCGGGTAAGCCCCTGCCAAACGTCGGGCTTGGGAGCAAAACATGACACCCCGTAACTGGATCGCTGCGCTGGCATTATTGAACTTATCTCTAACGGCATCGGCCATCAGTGCACCCCAGTGCGTCGGGATCGGTGATCGCTGCGATTTCGCTAACGATTGCTGTAGCGGTTTCTGCTCCTATCAGACATGTATGCTGAGTGACACCAGCACCGGTATGTGCATCTATCCGGGCGATTCCTGTAGCACAGATGGTGAATGCTGCTCGGGCTACTGTGCGTCTAACGGCGCATGTGAGTGAGGGTCAGGGTTGGCTGGCTTCAAATGGGAATCAGTAACAATTCTAAACCAGCCAATCACACAATCTGTTACCAGCACTCGCCGCCATCTATCCCAGCAAATCGCGTTTGGATAATTTCCCCAGCATTTTCGACGTCAAAGCCCGTCACAAAAAAAACATCGACTTGCTCCAAACTGGCACGAACATTGCTTAGTCGTACCTAAGAGCCGGGCGATGTCCAAAATGACCGCGAGTCGTCTTACCCAAGCCCCTCTGGATTAACTAGCCAGTGGGCCCTGCATCCGATCCGCACAATTGACCTCACTTCACATCGCCAAGTTGGTAGCCCGGGGGAGATCCCCCCGGGAGCAACCCACTTTCAGGCCTGCTGAGTCGCAAGGCTGATGATTTTATTGATGGTCTCGGTGACCCCAGGGTAGCCAGCGTTAAACCACTGCCACCAGGCCGCGACCATGATCACATGCCCGGTAATGGCCACAAAGTGGGCCCACATCTCGACTCGGTCCAGCTTTTGAGTCAGGTAGCGGTGCCAGTGCATGGCCTCATCAAGAGCACTATAGAAAAACGATAAGATCGTGAATCCCAGGGCCACCATCGTAAAGACCTGCGGATGCTGATAGCAAAGACAGAGAAAGACAATGCTTGGCACGGCTGTGGCCACGATCATTTGGTGGACGTAGGCTTCGCCACGCCGAAGCTGTGACTTATAGATCGTCCGATGACCGATGTCATCGATCGCCAGCGAGCCGGCAAACAGAAAGTTACCAATCGGCACCCACCAGACGTAGCCAGGCCAATCCACACCATTGAGGTATCCAAATACTGTAAACGATACGGTGGCAATTAGAAGACCAAAAATGGTCGACATCCAGCTCAGGTATCGTAGCCAGTCGGTGGGCTTGAACGACCTGATATTACTTAAGTACTGCCAAATTTCTCTGAATACGCTGCCGCCGGTGTCAGTCTGTGTCAAGACGCTCGTTGTCATGAAAACCTCCAAACTGTGCGAATTGGCGCAGGTTGCCAAGTCTTACCGAAGTCAGACCAGCGCTGGGCGCAGACGACCCTTACTGCCTTAGCAACCAGAGCAAGCTTGCGACCAAGGGACACGACCGCACGGCTATCCCATGCAGTCACCCCGCGCTGGCGGACCAGTTGGCCGATTTCAGCGTAAATAAACCTAGCGGCTCCCGCAGCCAGTGCAGCCCGCAACGGCAGGTAACGCAACCCTGCTTCACCCGACTCATAACACTTGTCGGCAACCGCGAGCAGACGCTCCACCACTTTTACAACCGCGGCTCGATGCGCAGGATTCCCCACATCACTAGGTCTGATGCCTTCTTCCCGCAGCCATTCATGTGGCAAGTAAACCCGTCCGAGTTCGACATCAGTCAGAACATCACGCGCGATATTAGTGAGCTGCATGGCAGTGCCTAAATCCGCGGCGTGCTTCAGAGCCGCCTCATCGCTCACCCCAGCCAAGTGGCTAAACATAAGCCCAACGACTCCCGCAACGCGGTAACAATAGAGCCTCAGGTCATCAAAACTCTCATACACTTGACCCGCAACATCCATATCCATGCCTGCTAAGAGCTCTTGCGGGTAGTGATCAGGAATGCGGTAACACTGAGTCAACCACTGAAATGCAGACATTGCAAAAGATGATCTGACATCCTTCAAGCTTTCGACACACCGAAGGTGCATGGCTGCCCACGTCTCGCGCCTCAGCTCATCGACAGCAAGACTACGACGCTCGACGAGTTCAGTTTGATCACCCGCATCAACGGCATCGTCACAGTAACGACACCACGAGTAAAGAACCATTAAGCCCAGCCGCAACCTCGCCCCAGCTAGGCGCGACGCCAAGAAAAAACTTAATGATCCTTTACGCATGCTTGAACGGCATGCCTCAAGTAGCGTTGGGCTTAAGGTAGGCTCTGCCACCTTACACCCCTGCTACTTGGGGCTGCAATGCCCCAGCAGATTCTGCCACTTCACTCCCGAGGATCACACCCGCAGTCGCCTTAGCAGAACCGATCACGCCCGGAATCCCAGCACCAGGATGGGTACCAGCTCCAACAAAGTAAAGTCCAGGTAGCTGCGGATCTGCGTTGTGTACGCGGAAGTAGGCACTCTGCGTCAGTGTTGGCTCTAGCGAAAATGCTGAGCCTTCATGGGCGTTAAGACGACTCTTAAAATCAAGCGGCGTGAAAATACGGCGTACCGTCAAGTCACTGCGTAGGCCAGGCATGTAATGCTCGTCTAGATATGCCATGATGTTGTCGGCGAAACTTTCACCGTTACGTTTCCAGTCAAAGGCTCCGTGACCAAGATGCGGCACTGGGGCGAGGACGTAGTAGGTCTGTTTGCCCTCAGGCGCCAAGGAATCATCCGTTAAGCTTGGCGCGTGCAAATAAAGTGAGAAGTCATCACTCACTACACCACGGTCAAAAATATCCTTGAGCAACTCTTGGTAACGACGACCAAACATCACATTGTGATGAATGAGTTTGTCGTATTTTTTATTGGTACCGAAATAAATCAGGAACAGCGACATGCTATGGCGCTTCGCCTTCAAGCGACCGGCTTTCTTGGCTGCTGATGCCTCGTGACCAAGCAACTTATCGTAGGTGTGAATCACGTCAGCGTTACTTACGACCGTGTCAAACTCTTCTTTGTTGCCACTAGCATCTTGCACGCCACTGATACGGCCATTTTTTGTCAGAATTTTCTGTACCGGCGTGCCTAGACGAATCTCACCACCAATGTCTGTGAATAGTTTGGCGAGTCCGCGCACTAAAGCATGCGTGCCACCGCGCGGGAAATACACTCCCCACTTCCGCTCAAGTGGGTGGATCAGCGTATAAATGGACGATGCCCGCAGGGGGTTACCACCAATTAGTAGGCTATTGAAAGAGAAAGCCTGCCGTAGATAGTCGCTCTTAAAATACTTGCTGACCGTCGAGTACACGGGAACATGGGCATTGAGACGAATCAGCTGTGGAGCCACCTTCACCATATCCCAGAAATTGAGAAACGGAACATGGCATAGTTTGGTATAGCCTTCGTCAAATACTTCCTGCGCGTATCGGAAATAACGCTGATAACCATTGACGTCATCAGGCGACAAACGTCGAATTTCCGCCATCAGAGACTCTTCTTCGGCGCTGTAATCAAAGGTCGTGCCGTCTTCCCAGAACAGACGGTACATCGGACTAACTGGCATCAGCTCAACATAGTTGCGCATGGACTTACCAGCTAGTTCAAATAGTTCGGTGATGGTGTCCGGAGCTGTGACTACGGTAGGACCGCGGTCAAATACATGTCCGTCCTCAGTGAACACACCTGCACGACCGCCTAGCTCGGGTAATGCTTCGTAGATCACCGTTTTAACACCAGCAGCCGCCAACCGAATCGCGACCGCCAGACCGCCAAAACCACTGCCAACGACGGCAGCTTTTTTAATGGATTGGGGGGCTCTGGGGGGAGTCAGGTTAGTAGGCATCAATTAACTCCTCAGTAAGGTCACGAAGCCGCGTGATTGCCGCTTCAGTCTGCTCAATTGCATAAGGCTTCAAGGCCTCTGCAAGCGTATCGATTGCAAGACGCATCGCTTTGTTTAGACGCACTGTGGCATCAGCAACAAAGCCACGTTCCTCAAGCCAAGTGATCAGCGGCGCGGCGTCATCTTCAACGCGCAGTGCTGCCGCGCGAAACACAGCAAAGTCATCGTCATTGCTGCGCGCAGCTGCCATCGCCCAAACTGCAGTGGGTTTCCGCAAACGCAAATCCTCAAAACGCTTACTTGGGTCCCGACGCCCGACCACATTACCAATGTCATCGCAGTACTGGAGCGTCTTGCCAAAGGCCATGCCAAAATCGGCAAGAGCCTGCTCAGCAGCACTGCTAGCACCAGCTATAATGGCGCCAACGCGCATAGCTAAAGCGGTGATCGTGCCAGTCTTCCATGCGATGACTGCATCGCAAAGCGCAGGCACTTCCTGTCTCGCGAGTGTATCGACTTTGACGTTGATATCTAGAGCTTGGCCGTAGTGAGCGGCTTCGACTGCATCGTAATATGCGGTCAGCAAACGATGCCTGGTTTCACTTGGCAGCTTTAGGGAATCCAAGATACGCATAGGCCTGAAATAAAGCCAATTACCCGCACACAGGGCCGTTGGCAGCCCATAAATCGCATGCAAACTCTGACCACCACGTCTTTGGCGGCTACCATCCTGGATGTCATCGACGATCAGAGAGCCGGTGTGCAGCAGCTCCATAGCTGCTGCTGCCTTTTCTACTAATGATTGATGATCAGCTCCTCCGCCCGCGAGGTCGTAGGCCAACGCCACCAAACGTGCACGCATGTGCTTACTTTGCCGTGAAAGCAGCACGCGCGCCGGTTCAATGAGGCGACGTTCCAATTGCTCGGTCACGGCACTGCCCGTACCGCCAACTAAGTCGTCTAAATCTGCCAATGTTGGCAAACAGAAATCCATTTACAAGCCCCTTTCTGCAGACACTGACTTCAGAAAAAAGGCTCGCGCCCCCTCTGCTACCGGCACGGGGGG
>OMIY01000130.1 GCA_900299215.1 bacterium
GGTTGCGGTCTCTGGTCGCAAATGCTTAAGGGTGACAGTCGGGACCGGCAGTTAGCAGTTTCCGTGCTGCGTATGGCGCCAGTTATAGGCTCCAGTGACTCCCAGACTTCGGCGATTACCTCCGGTACATCAAATTGCGTTCAATCTCGTTCTTCGATTGAAGAGGTTGAGCAGCGCACCTATATGACCATCAACCTCGCTTCGCTCACCAAAGAGTCAGCACAAGGCGAAGGTCAGCACTTAGAGGCGCTGGCAGAAATTTTCGGCTGCCCTCACGCAGAGTTTGCAGAATTCAGTCAGCGTCGTTATGGTGACATTTATAACGATCAAAATCCTGATAAAGTACTGGCGAACTACATCCGTGAAGTACAGTCTGAAAAATCTTTGGGGGAAACCTGCCAGCGCGTGGGTTAATGCCTCCTTTCTGATTCTGACGTTTTTCTCAGTTAACGCCCGCGCCAGTCAAAATCAGCCTTATGCATTAAGGCTCATCGAGGCTGCGCGGGCTCAACATTTGGCGGAGTCAACGGCCTGGCGTCGACTTCTGTTCATACCGGGTGGGTATTTTCAGGGTGATACCAGTATTATCGATGAGCCTAGTTTTTTCCTGGCCCCCGAAGGTCGTGGTGACCCGGAGGCCGAGCTAGAGGCCACACTTCTGGCCTTTGCGGAATCGCAAAAAGCAGGATCAGCGGGTGAAAAGCATGCGCGTTGCCAACACCCTGCGCGCTGGGAATTTCTTAAGAAGAAATTGTCCATCCGCGAGGCAGATCTGCCCAAGGTCCACTGCCAGCAGTTTCGCGAATATATGGCTAAGTTTGACTACGACCAGGTGAGCTTGGTCTTCTCAAACTATTTTATGGACAATCCAGCGTCTCTCTTTGGCCACTCTTTTCTTAAAGTGCATCGTCGCCGGGACAGAGGAGAGGAGGATCATGTACTCCTTGATGACGTCATCAATTTTTCCGCTGCCGTCGACGACGAATATTCGTTGCTGTATCCCCTCAAGGGGCTAGCAGGTGGTTACTGGGGCTTTTACGCGTTGCTCCCATACCATCGCAAGATTCAAGAGTACAACAACTACGAAAGTCGCGATCTTTGGGAATTTGATCTTGCACTGACTCCGGACGAGATGGACCTACTGCAACTCGTTACCTGGGAGCTAGGTAGCACGCGAATATCCTACTATTACGCTCATCAGAATTGCTCGTACGTCATCTTATCGCTGCTCGAGGCGGCTGCTCCGCGGCTCGAACTCACCCGTCAATTCAACCTCTACGCTGTTCCCTCTGATACCGTCAGAGCGGTCGTGTTAGTGCCGGGGCTGCTTAAGGACGTGCATTATCGTCCCTCGGCAGAGTCTCGGTATATCCTTCGCCTCAAGGATCTCAGTCAGACTGAGACGCAGCGTCTGATCGCGATCGGAGAATCCCAAAATCCAGATGCGCCGGACGTCTGGCGAGACTGTGACAAGTACTGTCAGGCACGCGTTATTGATGCCTTGCTTGAATTCTTCGACTTTAAGGAAAAGTTGGCAGGCACGCGTATAGCTGAGACCTATGGGCCGTTGCGGCAACAACTCCTAAGGAAGCGCGCTTCGCTTGGTATCAAGTCACCACCATTGTCTCGTGAGACAGTCTCAACCAGGGTGGACTTTGGTCACGACAGTGCTTTGATCGGTGCGACTGGTGGCTACAGAGGTGATACTGGGGGCTTTGTTGACCTAAACTGGAGGCCGGCGCTGCAAGACCTCAGTGCCAGTGCTCTGGGTTATCAGCCGCAGATGGAGGTTAAGTTTCTTGACGTGACGATGCGCCATACACCGAGTCAGCATCAGACGCGGCTAAATCGTCTTGATTTACTACAAATCACATCGCTAGCTACCGACCTTCCGCTGATATCGAAGATGGCCTGGATTTTTGATGCGGGGGCGGAAGCTGGCTTTGCTCGCACAGAAGAAGGGCGGCACAGCCGATCATTTCTGCAGCTGGAGTTTGGCAAGGCTTACAGATCTCGCGACGAAACCTGGCTGGCATATACTCTGATTGGCCCTGACCTTGGTCTGACCCATAACTCTGATCACCCTTGGCATGGGGGGGCGCACTTGATAACAGGTTTGGTATACCAACCCAGCTATCGCCTTAAATTCCTGAGCCGCTTGGATTTAGCGCGCTACTGGAACCCAAGTCTGCTTGACCGTGATGAGCTAGAAGCTATTGCGGCACTCACTTTAGAGCGCAACCGCGATGTGCGTGTGCGCGTTGGACGCAGAAACGGTATCGTAGAAGTGAGTTTAGGTGTGCGGCAGTACTTCTAAAATGAGGGGCGGACCCGCACTGGGCGAGTCTCACTGCCTCAAAGTGATCGTACAGACCGGCGTACCATTGTCCTTGCATAGAAACACCAGATATGGCGTGTTCTTAGCAAGTGGCTGCGCTGTACAAGAACGAGCACCGCTTTCATTAGAAACGTCAGAGCCAATGGAATAACCGAAGACGGCTGATGGAAAACCGAGCTTGGTGGCATTATCATCGGTTGCAATGGTAATGATGTTGCCAGGAAAATCGAGGTTCAGCGTTGTCTCTTTGACGGTGGCATCAGGGCAGTCTGATTTGGCGTTATAAGTCCCGCTCCTTGGTTGCACATCAAGACCGCAGGCGGTTAGAGATAACGCAGCAAATAACAAGGTGCGATTAAAGACCATAGAGGACTCCCACGGTGAGGCCATCAAAGCCGCGTTCGCTCCAGAAATTGAAGTAAATTGGTTTTAGGTATCCGTTAAGCGTTAGAGCAATCTTTGGTGAGAGGGAGTAAAGCACACTCAAGCGGGTTGCATGCGCCGAGGGCATAACCGATCGCTCCGGGCTACCACTAGCACCACCCGTCGGACTCGAGACTTTAAATTCTTCGAGGATCCCAAAATAACTATCTAGACCAACTGCTAGGGCAAGTTGCGGCATGATTTTATACCCAAAGTTACCGTAGAACACGAACTCCGTCTGACTCACGGTAAGTTTCAGAGAGCCTTGGCTGTAACTAGCGCCGGATCTGGTTAAGCTGCCAGAAAGGATGCCGATGCCCCCACTGTAAAAAAACTTAGTTGGTCGTTGTGGAGAGTAGTTGAGACGAAGGCTAGTCAGATAGCTTCCAGAACCTGAGCCACTGCGGACGTTGTAAATCGATTCAGCGTTCTTGATGATGTCGGAGTGTACACCGGTTGGGATGCCGAGTTCAAAGCTGATGCCTAGCGGGGACTCAGCGCTTGCTTGTGGCTCAGCTTCTGATTCCTCGTTTTTTTCAACTTTCGCAGGTGTCTTCTTCTCAGGCACCTTGCGGCCGCTTGTTGCCAGACACGGATTAGCATAGATCGCTGCAGCAAATACCACAAAAAGGCAAAAAGGGTGCCTCATCGTTTCCGGATCCTTAATTAATTAGCTATTAGGATATCGGATAAGATTAGCTAATTCTAACCATGGGTTCAATAAGTAAGAAAGACTAAAACATAGATGTTTTTTTTCAACTAACTGCTCGTCAAAGCTGTGAAGTCACGTCCTAAAGATAACCACTAAGGTTCAATTAAAACCACGATTCAAAAACTTTTCAGATTCTTAGCCTTCTTGATACGTGCCGTGCGGGCATTCAGGATTGGTACAATGAGTCTGATCACAAGCACCATCTTCGCAGCTGCCATCCTCACAGCAACCACCTTCCTGACAGCAGCGCTCACCGCAGCCTGCAGCAAAAGCTGCACCTTGCATCAAACCAAAAAAAGAGGCCCATGCGATCAGCAAACCATTGAATGAACTTTTCATATCATGCTCCATTTAGTTGAGTAAGGGGCATGACTCACAGTTGACGAGCAGCCAGATACAGGCAGCCTGTCGGCTGCCTGAAATCGGATCTAAGCAATGTTAATTGTTGCTTTGCCTCAAACAGCTGTAGAGCTGATCGGTGGTCTATTAATGTCCGTCTCAGGTTGAGCAGAATCCAACAAATTCTCGGTGAAATCGGCGCTAATTTGCGAGGTCATAGGTAAAGCAATAGCAGTCACTAAGCGGACTGCAAACACATTGTGACTGTGACAGCAACTGATACACGCATCCTCGTGTTCACAGGTGCAGCAGTGCGAATCTA
>OMIY01000131.1 GCA_900299215.1 bacterium
AGGAAGATGCACTTGCTGCCGACGGCACCCTCACTAGAGACAAACACCTGGCCATCAATAAGATCGGGCACGCCTTGGCGGATCTCGATCCGGTCTTTAGGGAATTCTCGACTGTGCCTGAGATTCGCAGCATTGTCGCGAGTTTAGGCAAGTTTCAAGACCCACGTATCATGCAGTCCATGTACATCTTCAAGCAGCCAGAGATCGGTGGCGAGGTCACCTGCCACCAGGACAGCACCTTCCTCGACACTGAGCCATCTAGCCTGGTCGGACTCTGGTTTGCGCTCGAGGACGCCACGCGCGATAACGGCTGCCTCTGGGGAATCCCGGGCGCCCACAAAAGTGGACGGCGCCAGACCATGACCCGACAGCCCGACGATAATTGCAAGTTTGAGACGCACGACGCCACTGAGTGGGATCTGAGCGCCACGGTACCTCTGGAGGTACCCAAAGGCAGCGTGATCTTGCTGCATGCCCTTGCTCCCCACATGAGCCACAAGAATACTTCAACGCGCTCCCGGCACGCCTACACCCTCCACGTCTGTGAGGGCAATTACCCATGGCGCGAAGGGATATGGCTCAAGCGCGGCGAAGAACTCCCGGCTATTAGCCTGCGGTAGACTGCATGTGCGCAGTTTAGTCCCAAGCCCGCATCTTCTTTAAAAACCAGCCACATCCGTAAAGCAAGAGACCACCACCAAGTAAACAGCCAACCCGTACTAAGTTGGTGGTATTAACGAGATCGTAAAAGATAGCCTTAAGGCCGACGGCGAGCAGGATGATAAGCGCTGAGTGGCCTAGGATCCGATCACGCCGCCAATTGGCAGTGGCGAGAATCAGCACGGCGTAGCATCCCCAGGTGAGACTCACAAAAAGTGCGCCCGACCAGGATAGGTCGATTGAAAAGCGGTACAGGCCAAGCAAAACTTCGAGATGCCCAATTCCCAATACGAAATCAATGTAGCGTGCCAAGGTTGAATCGGATTCGCGTTTCTTACTAACAGCGAGGAAGGCGATCACGGCAATAGAACCATAAGCGAGGTTGTAGAGATGCGGGTATGCCAAGGAATCGATCGCAAATAGTGTTAGCAGTGTCCCGTAGATGATCGTCGACGACACAATTAATAGTGGCCAGCGGATAAGTCTCTGTGCTGCTGGTGGCGATCGGTACCAAACTAACATGGAGGCGATCGCAATCAGCAGAGCTGTCGCGGGTTGGAGTGACTCACTCAGCAATTCAAAATAAATGCAGTGTACCCAGGTGATCGTAGAAAATGAGAGTAGCGCCTGATCACTCTTCAGCTCTCTTCCCAAATACCTTCGGGCCATCAAGTACATAGCCAAGACAAAGGCTCCAATCGAAATACCAAACCACGGAGCTAAGTTAGGCGTGATCAACGACAGCAAATAATAAGTAGACCAGTAAAAGAGAAGCAGCACCACCAAGATAGCAATACTCTCTCCAGACGACAGAGGATCTTTGAACTTTACGGAATAGGTGAGCATCGCCGCGGCAAAGATGACGAGTTGTAGCAATTGTACGATTAGTAGGGTTAGGCGCTGGTCATGGGTTTGCGCCAAATTGGTCATGAGCATTAAGGAAAACATAGCAAAATAGCATGCGACAAACAGTATATCACGCCGCCGTTGTGCCAAGGCTGTGAGGGAGAAGGACACATTCCATATCAACAAAAAAGCGCAAATAACCAGCCAGTCGGCAGTTGAATAGCCCACAATTGGTAACGCTAAGTAGGTACCAGCCATGGCCACCAGCAAATAGATCCGGTTACCACCAGCAAAATTGGCAACAACAGAACCAACACCTACGAAACTTGCACAGATAAGTGCTACCGTTGCGGGCAGTAAACTGTGGACTGTATAAGCACCAACCCATGTCAGGTGAAGAATAGTCGTACCAGCACCAGCTAGGAACGCACCGTAGGCTTTTACATGTTGCGGTAGAAACTGCGGAGCCAAAAAGAAGCCCATACCGAATGCAGCTGCTAATATCACCTGGCGCATTGGAGTTAGAAATCCTGAGTCGATACTCATCTTGATAAAAAAGGCACCAGCAAGGATCACGAAGGCGATGCCAATGATCGCTAACACGCTAGACGAATCTACCGAGGACGCAGGGACGGATGCCGGACTATCGTGCGTCAAGACAGGTATGGACATCCCAGAGGGATCAGCCTCTTCCGTTTCTATAGGTAACGTCTTTTGAGCCTGGATAGTAGTCACAGGCGAAACCTTTTGGAGTTTCTGAAGCTCGGCTTCAACACTGCTTAGACGTTGCTCAAAATCTTTGAGCACTGCTTCTAGATCGGCCATGTTCCACTCCAAAGGCTATGGCTTGGGCAAGATCAGCGGCGCCGTAGATCACTTCATTACCGGCCCAGGCATCATAACCTCGGTCGAAAGTTGCAAAAGCTTTAGACAATTTGGCCTTAGTTACGATCCAACCTGTACGGCCTTAGCATCAGGCCGATCCGTAAACGCCCAAAAAAACAGCAAAAATAACTGGCACTATTCATGCAGCCCGCGGCCCTAACTGGTGCGACGTTGATCCAAAATGAGGCAAATGCATGAAGGCGCTAACGGTCATTATTTTGTCAGCTGGCCTGCTAGTTTCAACTATCACCGCTAGCTGCAAACAAAGCACATTTAGCGGTGAATCCGTTAAAAATAATGAAAGTGGATCGACTAAAAAGAAACCTCAACCCATCAGCGGCGACGGACCAGGCGGAAGCAACAACTCAGGCTTCTTCGGCCCACAAACAACTCCAACGGCAAAACCTGAAAAAAGCGGCAAGGACGACGTCGGATTTGCGACCAACGACACGGGAGCCATCCCAACGGCTCCAGAACCGATGTACGGGGTAACCGCTACAGCTCTGTATTCGATCAACCCTTTAAGTGGCATCGCTACCATGATCGGTACGTTTAACGGCAGTAATCAAATCTGGGATGTCGCGATCGATGGTAAAGGAAAGATGTTTGCAGTCGATTCAACGACGTTATATGCCGTAAATCCAATCACAGCAAAGCTCACACGGATTATGGACCACGGCGTAAAAACGATTTGTGGACTTACAGTTCTGAGCGATGGATCAATGGTGCTTGCAGGCAATGGCGTCTACATGATCGACGCCGCCACACGTACACAACGCACCCTCGTACCTGCTGGAACTTATATGACTTCAGGAGATATTATCGCCCTGCCTGATAGGAAGCTATATTGGTCGACGGTTACTGGGCAAGGCCCAAGATACGATCAGCTTCTAGTCGTAAATCCAGATGACGGATCCGTATCATTGGCTGGCTCCATCGGAGTGAGTCAAGTCTTGGGACTTGGCTATGCCGCGGGTAAAACCTATGCATTCACGGTCAACGGAGACATCTCGATCATCTCGCATACCACTGGGCAGATTGAGTCCAAGCTTAGCTCAAATACGAGAATTCCCTGGACCGGCGCGGCGACGAATCCTGTGTCCTGGTGAGGCTTTATAGTCTGGCTGTCAAAGAGCTGTGGCGAGAGTAAGCACGGCATAGCAGCCGAAGTTGAGACTCACAAAAAACTAGAACCCGCCGAAAAGATTGGGGGTAAATTGGCGACCTATATTGAGATCATGCTGATCCAATCCCGCACCGAGATACAACTCCTAATAATTCACCCGTTTGTGCAACACAACGCCAACAAATCTTAGAAATAAACTAAAGTTTTTAGTCGATTTAGCCGATAAGGGCGAAAATTTTCGAGTCCAGGGCTTGAATTGGGGGTCGTAGTAAACAAGGAACCAAGCATGAATTTAGTGAATTTTGATTGTATATTATTTCGAAATTATTACATTTGTGCACCTTCGCCTGTATTGGCATCGATCATTGTTGTAGCCACTGTTCTTGTGGGTCTGTCGGGATGCACAAGCAACGATGATTCAAAGTTCTCAGCCGATGAATCTTACGACATCGACAGTGATCCCTGGGTACAACAGATTAATGAATTGGAAAGCACTCCAGAGGGAGCGGCAGAGTTTAGGCGTAAGATCGCAGGCGTTCTGGCGAAACCAGCATTGGCAACGATTATGGCGTACAGACAGAATCCGGTGGGCGCAGCGATTTTTTCTGACTCATTTATTGCGAAGCACCGAACATTCCTGCAGTCCATTTCGTTCGCAGAACTTTTCAATGTACAGGGGAAAAAAATTTCGTTTTCGAACCGTGGCAAGGAAGAGTTTTCTAAGCTTGCGGCACGCTTTGCCGCGGCGAACCAATCGCGCCCAAGTCTAGCCAATCTTCAACTCCTCGATGAGGACGACCCGGCTTCTAATTGCCAAGCCATCTACAAAGAATGGGAAAAAGAAAACGGCAAATCGGCGTGGCATAGTCTATTCGCTAGCAACAGCGAGTGTAATTTTTTGTGCAAATTGGGTGCTAGCGCAAGTTTGGGAGCACCTTCGGGATACACGATGGGCGGACCCACCGCCGGTGGAGCATTCAAGGCCACTTTGGTAAACCCCAAATATTTGGCGATGCTAAAAATGAATCATTGCGGCAAAGAGGATAGTAACTGCTTCTCTACTGCCAGCGGTCAACTCGGTGGTGTCACGACGGGAGATTGCAAAGGTGATGTCGCTCAACATAAAAACAAAAGAATCTGTGAGCGTTACGGAATCTACGGTAGTCCCTGGCATAGCGTTAACGGGAAAGATCAGTCGCTCTACTGTCGCTGCGAAAACAATAACTGCGCTCCTGGGATTTGAAATTAACGTATTTTCGCAACTAAGGTAGACCCTTAGTCGGTCGCGTAACAACTGGTCTCAAGTCCTCTTCGAGCGCAAGCCAAGCATCGCGCAGATGTGCGGCAACTCCCATCTCGTCGAGAACCTCACGCATCAGCACCTGACGCCGCATGAAATGCGGTCTTCTGATATCTAGATGCGCGTGGGCCACGGCCAAGGGCTTACCACGGTAGTGCCTTGGCCCACCAAGCATCGCCGTCGCAAAATCAATTTGCTGATTAGTGATGTGCACCAGATCTTTACCAAAAAAGAAGTGGCCGATGACGCCGTCGGTGAATGCCCGTTCGTAGAAAACGGTTAAACACCGAGCGATCAAATCGGCCCCAATCTGCTCGTAAAGGGAGCTTGGTGGTCTTAGGCCTTCTTGGTCCACGACATACACCAGCCCGTGCTGTTGACCATACCTGCAGGAAGCATCAAGCACTTGCCAACTTCTTGGCCTTTAACTTCACCAGCCTTGGTGTAGAACTGGCAGTTCTTACAACTTTGGTCTTTACCAGCAACGCCCATCTTGTCGACTCGGGTTGCCTTGGTACCATCTGGAACATACTTTAGAGCCTTAGCCGTCGCATCGGTGTCTGGAACCAGCTTTAGCTCAGGGCCGGCTGCTGCAGGAGCAGCTGCAGGCTTGGCAGCTGGCGCCTCAGCCATTGCACGAACTGCACTTGCAGCGACTACGGTTACTGGAACCGCGGCAGCCAGTTTTTGTAGAGCCTGACGACGAGTTAATTTACTGCAGCCTGGTTGATCCGACATGGTAGAGCTCCTCTGATCTGAATGGTCTGGGTAAATTTTGGGTAGCAGCTAGAGCGAGGGGGGGCAATCGACTATTGCCCCTTATTATAACACCATCAACAGGGCCTACTTCAATGACTCCTCTGCCTCGGCAGCCGCCTCGGCATCTCGCTGGCGTACATCGCTCTTCGGTCGGAATATAAGCCTGATTGGCACTTCTGCAAAGCCCAAATCCCGCCTAAACCTGTTAGTCATGTAGCGTACATAGCTCTCATGTATCTCATTGGCAACATTACAGAAAACAACGATTGTCGGGGGTGACACAGCCACTTGGGTGGCAAAGTAAAACTTAACCCGCTTGGACTTGGCCTTGATCAGGGCCGGCGTGTGCTCCTGCACCATAGCCCGCAGCACCCTATTGACCTCGCTAGTATCAACGCGGCTTTTAGCAGAGTGCGCCAAGCGCTCAGCAAGTGACATCAGTTGGTGAACGCGCTGATTCGTCAGAGCCGAAACAAAAGTTACGGGAGCATAGGACAGGGTCTTAAGCTCGCGATGGATCGCCGCCGCATACTCTTTTGCCGTGTTGGACTCTTTGTCTGGGAAGATATCCCACTTGTTGACGACGATCCCAACCGGCTTGCCCCGATCAGCCGCGAGGTCTGCAAGACGTGCATCCTGTTCAGTGAGTCCTTGCACTGCATCGAGCACCAGCAACACCACATCGGCACGTTCGATAGCGCGCAAGCTGCGCATGACGCTAAGGCTCTCAAGGCGCTCATTGATTTTGGACTTACGCCTAATCCCCGCAGTGTCGATAAGGACGTAGGACTGATTGTTGTAAACCAGTGGCGTATCAAGCGAGTCACGCGTAGTTCCGGCGATATCCGAAACTAAAGCCCGATCTTCACCAATCATGCGGTTGAGGATCGACGATTTACCGGCATTTGGTCTGCCAACGATTGCAATCCGAATAGCATCGTTCGATGATTTGACTTGGGCCAAATCCGGCAGTGCTTGAAGTTCTTCAGCTAGCTGATGCTTCAAATCACCAACACCACGGTTGTGAGCAGCACTTACCTTGATCAAGTCGTCAACGCCAAGCTCAAAGAACTCCCACATCACTTGGCTTTGCTCTGGTCCGTCAACCTTATTGACCGCAACTACATGCGGCTTCTTGATCTCTTCAAGATAGCGCTTAAGTTGGCGGTCATGGGGATTCATCCCAGACTTGCCGTCCAAAATCAGTAGGACCAAGTCGGACTCTTTGATCGCGGCTTCAGTCTGTCGCCAGACCAAGTTTTCGGCGAACGGCTGAAACTTAAAATCATCAGTCTCAAAGCCACCGGTGTCGATGACCATGAAGCCGCTAGTTTTTTCAGCGTCCAACCAGGCATGACCGTAGAGCCGATCACGCGTGACGCCTGGCCTATCGTCGACAATTGCGTCGTCCGAGACTGTCAGGCGGTTAAAGAGAGTTGACTTTCCGACATTGGGCCGACCAACGATGGCTACGATGCCATTGATCATAACTGCCCCTCCTTCGCTATCTGCTTGAATGAAGATATGGCTAATTTTGCTGCTTCCTGCGAAGCGCGCTTTTTGCTGGCACCACGCCCGCGACCTAACTCATGCCCAGACACGATGCAGCGCACTTCAAACACTTTGGCATGATCTGGTCCGGTCTCCTGTGCCACTTCGTAAACTGGAGTCTGTTTGTTATGAGCCTGTGTCAGCTCTTGCAGCTGAGTTTTGTAATCAGATCTCTTGTACTGGGCCAAATCGCCGGTGAGCTGATCCGCAAAAATCCGACCTACAAGCGCATCTGCAGCAGCAAAACCACCGTCGACAAACACAGCACCAATCAAGGCCTCGAGTGCATCTGCCAGTAGCGAGTCACGATTCCGCCCACCAGTCTGTGTCGTGCCTTTACCCATGATCAAGAACTTACCAAGCTGCAGGTTACGCGCCTGATCAGCAAGGTTTTCCTCATTTACCAGCATAGCGCGCAGACGTGACAAGTCGCCTTCTGCTAGTTTGTTGCCACGTTCCATCAGTCGCTGGCTTATCGACAGTCCTAGCACCGCGTCCCCAAGAAACTCAAGGCGCTCGTTCCATGGCAAACTCGCTGGCAAGTCAGATGGACTCTTCTTCTTAGCGCTAGCACCACGTCGCGGTGCAGCAGCACTAAGTTCCATCAGTGCCGAGCGATGCGTCAGCGCCTCGTACAACAGGGTCAGGTCGGCAAAGCGGTGGCCGGCCCGTTCCTGCAGTACGTCAAGTCGCGTGAAGATCGGCTGATGCTGTGCCCACAGGAGTTGATAATCCTCCAGGCGTGCGGGCCGCGGCCACGGTGGCCTTATAGGCTGTGTTGTTGGCAATGAACCCTCCACCGACTACCCTTTCCTCGTCATAAAATACTGCCGCTTGACCAGGAGTCACCCAGCGCGCCTTCTCGGCGAGCAGGACCTGATAGCGACCTGGTTTATCCATATCTGGCACCACGCGGCAAGCAACCGGCTTAGCGCGGTAGCGCACCATCACGCTCAATGTACGCTCCGCTGTCACTTCTTCACGCGGGACCAGCCAGTTGACTAGATCTACCCCAAAGCCTTCCACCTTGAGGTTCTCCAAGTCATCAACGACGACGCGGTTATGTTCGGCATCGATTGCGGCTACGTATTTTGGCTCAGGACCCAATGCTCCGAGTCCCTTGCGCTGACCTACTGTAAATAGATGAATCCCGTCGTGATGGCCCAGTACTAGACCGTCTCGATCAACGATCTCTCCACCGCGTCCACGGACCACGTCGGGATAATGTTTTTCCAAAAAGTCGCTGTAACGCCCACCAGTGACAAAACAAATCTCCTGGCTCTCATGCTTCTCAGCAGTATGCAAACCAAGACGTGCTGCAATTGCCCGTACCTCAGGTTTTGTCAGCCCACCAAGTGGGAATAGAGCCCGCTTGAGATTATCGGGCTGCATATCAAAGAGGAAGTAACTCTGATCCTTCTTAGGGTCGAGTCCAGTATAGAGCTCGCTAGGACGTCCATCAGTGTGATGCACAACCCTGGCGTAGTGACCTGTGGCCACCCAATCAGCACCGAGCGCTCTTGCACGGTCTACCAGGTGATCAAACTTGAGTTTACTGTTACACATCACGCAAGGGTTAGGTGTACGACCCGCACCGTATTCAGATGCGAAGTAATCGACGACACCTTTTCTAAACTCGTTTTCGTAATTGACCACATAGTGCGGCACACCTAAACGATGCGCCGCCATCCGTGCGTCATGCACATCAGTAAGCGAGCAGCAGCTGTCAAAGCGCTCCTCACCATCGCCAGCATGATTCCAAAGTTGCATGGTGATGCCAATAACCTCGTAGCCCTGCTCTAAAAGCAAAGCCGTAGCTACACAGGAGTCAACACCTCCTGACATTGCTGCCACGACACGAGTCTTGGTCATGCTGCGTACCCTCCGGTCTTGGAAAAGCCTATTCGGCGAGGGCCGCAGTATACCTATTTTTAATCAAAGCACCAGTATTTTATAGGTTTCTAATAAAGTTAAGAAACCTCGCGGCCAGCCGGCCCGAAGTCCATTCAGGCGGCTGGCCGGCGATCATCAAGCCCCTGTTTTAAGAGGCTTTCTTGTATGCCGGGTGAAGGACTTCATAAGCCTCCACCGCGCGCGCGTCGGGTACAGATATTCCTACCCCACTCATGTCAGCAAGAGCTGGTGCCATACTTTCCAGGGGATCAACGATCAGGCGAGCATCGATGCCTTTGCTCCGTAGCTCAGGTAGTTTTTCTTTGGCCTGTTCGATAGTTGCAAACATTTCTATGCACTTCATGTTAAACCCCCGCGAAAGTTAGCTCAAAGCGTGATCTCAGCTCTAACTCACGCGCACCAAGACAGTGTTCGGCACTTGCGGAAATTTCTTTAGGAAAAATTTAAGGGCCAGCGAAAAAATTTAAAAAACCATGCATATCAGCAGGTTAAGAAAACCGCTAGACGCTGATTTGAGGCGACTGCCGGGTTCCTCAAGTCTCAAGGAAGTCCAAATTGCGACCAAATGTCTCGGGTAGGGTCCAAGCAGATAGCAGGGCCAGTCCGTAAACAATCATGCCCACAACAAGTGCCGCCGCACGTAAACCAACCTCAGGACTGAGAACTTCGAGCCCAATCGACATAGGAATCACGAGGGCCCGAATCAAATTCGGCACGGTGGTCGTGACGGTAGCCCGCAAATTAGTACCAAACTGCTCAGCTGTGGTTGCAAGCAAAACCGCCCAGTACCCAGTACAGGTGCCAATGATAAATAGCAGCGTGTAGTACGCCCACGGCTGACCATGAGACGTGAAGAGATAAGCCACAACAAAGACGCTGCAAAGCGCAATGGCAGCTACCATCACTTTCCGCCGCGATCGCAAGTAATGACTAAACATACTTGTTAGAAGATCGCCGGCCAGTATCCCGAAGGTACTGGTGAACAGGCACATCGACACTTTGAGCTCACCTTGTGCGCCTAAACTGCGACCAATCTCCGGGGCGAAAGTGGAAAGGATCCCGCTCATAAACCACAGCGGTCCTCCTGCGAGTACACATTTGAAAAAGCGCCAGCGCACGCGGCCACTGAATAACAACGCTAGGTCGCCACGCCTGATGCGATCCGCCTTGCTGTGCAGCAAGTTAAAGAGTCCTGATTCCGCTGCTCGCACACGTAAAAAGAGCAGTAGAAAACCAAGGACCCCACCAATAAGATAGGCCGTTTGCCAGCTCACTAGCTCACCAACCAAGACAGCTAGAATGACCCCCGCTCCACCACAAAGAGCAACTAGCGTCGTGGCGTAACCACGATGCTCAATAGAAAGAACTTCGCTGACTAAGGTTATGGCTGCACCGAGTTCGCCTGCTAAACCAAAACCCGCGATAAACCTCAGGGCTGCGTAGGACTCAAGATGATCGACCCATGCGTTTGCAATATTGGCAATAGAGTAGATAACGATGGATCCAAATAGCACAGTGAGACGCCCCCGCTTGTCGCCGAGCATTCCCCAAAAGAACCCACCAACCAGCATGCCGATCATTTGCAAGTTGAGAAGCAAAACACCTTTGGCCAAGAGCGCATCGCCACTGTAGCCCAGTGCCTCTAAACTCGGCCTGCGGACGATGGAAAACAGCATGAGATCATAGGTATCAACCAAGTACCCGACGGCGGCGAGGATCACGTTTGGATGGAGCAGTGACCGCCAAGGGGAACGACTGACCGCATTTTCCCTCGCCGCAACGTCCAAAACCAAACTCTCCGGAGCCATCGCCTTGTCTCCATTATTTAGGCATGATATCTGGAGTTAGCAGAAGCAAACTCATGGATCCTTACCAGTGACACCAATAAAGTCGCTAACACAAGACAAAAATGATTACGGCTGTGATTTTGAGCAGCCAGAGCTAGAGCGTATTTGGGCAAGCATCCAGGCGGTTTGCGGTCTCTTTGATATGGCACGTGACATCAAAATTTTGCAGCTGAAGCGGCAATATCCTGAGGCTGCAGATGGATGGATCATGAGCGAAGCACTTCGCATGATTGAAGAAGGCTGTAAATGATAGCGATCGCTGATGGTTTAAAAGCTGTTGCTTCGGCAATGGAAGTTAGCGGCATTCCTTACATGATCGTGGGATCGTTGGCTGCTGCTGTTTACGGTGAGCCAAGGTTGACTAGAGATGTTGATTTGGTGGTTAACGTATCTGGTCACAAGGCAGCATCGATCCTGACCACCTTTCCAGCAGAGGACTACTACGTTCCACCCTTAGAGATCATTGCTCAGGAATTTTCTCGGCGAGGACAGTTTAACATCCTCCATATGCCATCAGGCCTGAAAGTTGACGTAGTCGTTCAGAAATCCACGGATCACGGTACTTCAGAATTCGCGAGACGTCGTCGCGTTGAATTACTTCCAGGTTTAATGACATGGGTAGCAGCACCGGAAGACGTGATCATTGCTAAACTTCGCTATTACCGTGAGGGCGAATCAGAGAAGCATTTACGTGACATTCGCGGCATCAAAGCTCAGATTTCACTTGACCAGAGCTATCTCGACTATTGGATTCAAGAGCTCGAACTACTTACACAGTGGAAGCGAGTTTAATCCAGGTGGCTAACGACTTTGCCTCACTCCAACATATCTACCGCAAGATTAGCTGGAAGCTACTCCCTCTACTTTTTGTCTCTTATGTCGTAGCCTACATCGACCGAGTCAACGTAGGCTTTGCCAAGCTCGAAATGCTTTCAGATCTAGCGATGTCGGAAGCAGCCTATGGACTTGGGGCTGGAGTTTTCTTTCTCGGCTATTTCCTCCTCGAAGTACCCAGCAACTTAATCATGCATCGCGTCGGAGCGCGGTTATGGATTGGGCGCATCATGATCAGCTGGGGAATCCTCTCTGGCGTGATGTCCCATGTACAAAACGAACACCAGTTTTATCTGGTGAGATTTCTGCTCGGAGTTGCGGAGGCTGGCTTTTTCCCTGGGATCCTTCTATATCTTGGATACTGGTACCCCGCTGGCCTTAGAGCAAGAGTCACAGCGTTATTTATGGCAGCCGTACCTGTTGCGGGAATCATCGGCGGTCCACTATCCGGATGGATCATGAAATACCTTGAAGGTCATGGCGGCCAAAGAGGGTGGCAATGGATGTATTGGCTGGAGGCCCTGCCAGCAGTAATTTTAGGCCTCCATGTCGCCTTTAGATTGCCAGATAGTCCATCTGACGCACGGTGGCTAAGCGACTCCGAAATTCAGCTTGTAAACAATCAGATTGCCTTAGAAAACCAGCAGAAGGCCCACGGACGCTTTGTCGATGCGTTGCGAGACGCAAGATTTTGGTTACTTTGCCTGATTTACTTTTGCCTCGTCATGGGTAACTACGGGGTTAGCTTTTGGCTACCTTCGGTAATTAAAGGTAGCGGTGTCACTGATCCCGGACAAGTTGGGCTGCTCTCGGCAATTCCATGGATCGGCGCACTGATCGCCATGTTGCTTGTGTCTGCTAGCGCTGACAAAAGACGTGAATATCGGTGGCACGTCGCTGTTCCTGCGTTGGTGGGAGCCATCGGTTTCTACTTAGCTGCCACCCACCTGAACGGCACCGCAGGCGCTCTCGCCGCCATGACCATGGCAGCATGTGGTATCATTACAAGCCTGCCGATATTTTGGAGTCTGCCTGCAGCAACTCTCACAGGCGTGGCCGCTGCAGGTGGCATCGCTCTTATCAACTCGGTAGGCAATCTGGCCGGATTTTTGAGTCCGTATCTCGTTGGCTGGTTACACGATCAAACTGGATCGAGTGTCGTAGGTATGTATGCTTTAGCCCTATTCCTTGGTTTAGGCGGCCTACTGACGCTAACAGTTCGAGAACAGCACAGAAACTGATGTACTTAATTGTTGCTCAATAATTTTTGGTGAACTACATGCAAAGAACCGTCCTAATTTTATCAGCAATGTTTGGAATGACTTCGGTATCGTGCCGGTCAGCTGAACGTCGTGACCGTTTAGACGAGATCAGCAAACAGCAAGAGGCTCAACTAAGTCCTGAGAAACCTCTCACAGCATTGCCATATGCTCCCAGTATGGACACCAGCAGCATCGATCGCACGGTAACACCCTGCGAGGATTTTTATCAGTTCAGCTGTGGCGGGTGGATGGCAAAGAATCCAATACCCGCAGATAAGTCGTCATGGAGTGTCTACGGCAAACTAGCCCATGACACCAATCGCTACCTTTGGGGGATTTTAGATCAGCTCGCTACTAATGCAGCTAAGCTTTCCGGTGATCAAGCTAAATTAGGCCAATACTTCGCCTCATGTATGAACGAAGATCACATCGAAAAACTGGGTAGTAAACCCCTAGCATCCGATTGGCGGGCCATCGCTGAGTTGAAAACTAAGGAAGATCTTCCAGCCCTACTAGCGGCAATGCATAAAGCCTCGGCCGATGACGGCCTGTTTTTTGGCTTCCACTCGACTCCTGATTTCGCCAACGCCAGTCGCATCATCGCCGGCGCCGACGCTGGTGGTTTGGGACTTCCCGATCGTGATTACTACCTAAGTAAGGAGCCAGCCTCACTTGCAATCATGAACGCGTATCAGTCGCATGTGACCCGTACGTTTACATTGATGGGTTATAGCGAGGCGGAGGCCAAGCAAGCAGCTGACAAAGTGATCACCATCGAGCGAGCACTCGCACGCGCAAGGCTGACACAGGTTGAACGGCGTGATTCCCGTAATTTGGATCATCCAATGAATTTAAAACGCTTGCAGAAACTGACGCCGTCTTTTTCCTGGGCCAAATACTTCGCAGCCCTAGGGGTACCGACGCCACGCGTGATTAATGTTGGTGAACCTGCTTTTTTCAAGGAACTAGAGAAGCAGTGGCATAACCTAGAGCTGAAGGACTTGAAAGCGTATTTGGCCTGGAATTTGGTTCGCGATAGGTCGCCTTATTTATCGAGCGCCTTCGTCAACGAACATTTTGATTTTTACGATCGGACGCTGCACGGTGTACCAAAGTTACCGCCACGGTGGCAGCGCTGCGTCGCTCTTACAGATATGCAGTTAGGCGAGGCGCTAGGTAAGGAGTTTGTCACTCGTAACTTTAGCCCCCGCCTTAAAGATCAGACTTTGCGTATGTCAAAGCAAGTCGAAGACGCCATGCGCGACAGGATCAACAACCTCACTTGGATGAGCGCTCCGACCAAGCGACAGGCATTAGCAAAGTTAACTAGCCTTGCTGACAAAGTCGGCTACCCTGATCGGTGGCGAGACTATAGTAAGTTTTCGGTGCACCCGGATGACTTCTTTGGCAACGTGCAGCGGGGTTATCAATTTGAATCGGAGTGGCGCCTAGCCAAAATTGGGCGAGCCCTGGACCGACAGGAGTGGTCCATGACACCGCAGACCGTCAATGCCTACTACGATCCACAGATGAACGATATGAACTTCCCGGCTGCCGTCCTTCAGCCTCCACTTTACGATGCCAAACTCGACGCCGCCCCAAATTACGGCAATACAGGTAGCACGATCGGACACGAGCTCACCCATGCCTTTGATGACTCTGGCCGGCAGTTTGACAGCAAGGGCAATTTACGCGACTGGTGGAAGCCAACCGATGGCAAAGAATTCAATCGTCGGGCGCAATGTATCGTCGACCAGTATGCAACTTACACGATCGTTGATAACGTCAAAATCAATAGTAAGCTTACTTTGGGTGAGGACGTCGCAGACCTCGGCGGTACAATTCTGGCCTACCTGGCTTGGAGAGAAGAGCTGAAGGCAGAACCATCTGATTCAACTGATGGCTTCACTCCCGCGCAGCGTTTTTTCATCGGTTTCGCTCAATGGGCTTGCGAAAATAACCGCCCAGAAAATCTGCGGGTCAATGCACTGACAAACCCGCACTCTCCGGGCAAATACCGAATCAATGGCGTAGTGGTCAATCTACCTGAGTTCAAGGAGGCTTTTGCCTGTAAAGAGGGCCAGGCAATGGTCAAGAAGGCGCCGTGTCAGGTTTGGTAGATCCAGGTAAATCAAGGCGCCCTCGAAAAAATAGACAGCTAACTCAAATCGAGTTAATTACGACGGAATCAAGAGTCACAGAACCACGACCGAGCCACCGCACTCGTGGTTCGATTCGCCCAACTTCAGGCGCCTCGAAGTCGATGACAAATCTTTGGTTTTTGTTTAGATCGAAGAAATCACCAGACTTGATGATTTTTTTCTTTAGAACCTGTTTTCCATTCAAAACTAGGTCGATCTCAAACAATGGCTCGTTGGATGCTAGCTCCGCATTTGCCTCAAGATAGAATACAACCTGACCAACACTTCTGGCCTTAAGCGATAAGTACTTTTTGTAGAGCATAAAACCCGCAAGGTCTTGCCCTGCAACCGCGGTCCAACCGCGATCATCCCTACGTCCGACTTCGTGAATGCCCTCGCTCTCGTCATCTGAGTTAATGGTCTTTGTGCTTACTTGCGCCAAACTAGCACCTGCGCGACTACCACCAACGATCAGAGTGCGCAATTGCTCGGGACCATAAGAGTTTTCATTGCCGACTTTGGCCGGAATATTCTGACCTGCAAGCACCGAACCAGTAAACTCAAATCCGCCATGAGCTATACAAAGGCAGATACCGAAATCCTCGCCGCTGTTCTCCACCTGCTGATTCATGGTCATCGACCGACCTGCACCAGCAGAGGCCTCTGCGCTTATGGTCAAGCTGCCGGTCCCTCGCACTCGAATAAAGTCGGACTTTTGTCCCTGCCCCGAATGTGGAATCGGTGCAAATTTTTCTAAATCAGCACCGTCCCACGCGACAAAGTTTTGGTACTGCTTAAGGTAGTGAGGATAGGGCCAATCAGTAAGAATCTGACCACCGATCAACTTCTCCATACCTAAATTCGCCACCGCGTGATCACCTGCGTTTACCATCTGATAGCGACGTTCGATGACCGGGCTGTCCCCATACATGGTGTATCCACTCATGAGCCTTAGGTCTGTCGTGTCGGATTCACTGACCGGAAACGGTGACCCGCAGGGGTATGAATCCGCATGAAACCTAGCTACGATTGTCAGGGGTGATTCATTTCTAAAGCTAACCTGACCATCGCCCAAACTAACGTTTGTGGTACCAACTGCCGTGTCCCAACGGGCAGGATCATCATTAGTGTTGATGCATTCTCGCCACCACGCCGGTGCGTCAGTAAAATGATTGGCCTCGCGGATGCCAGCTTGGCTGTCATGCCGACCATTTTTAAACCTTGGCAGCTCATAGTGCTCTGCGCCATTATACGCACGTGGCCACCGACCATCACCATCCTCGCCGGGGAGCAACATACTCACTGGTCTTGCTCCACTCGGAGTTGGTTCAGCTAGGACGAAGTCTAACTGTTCGACATCAGCATTCAGAGCCCACAGACCATTAAGCTTGCCCGAAAAACCGGTGTTGTCGATCCATGCTAGATAGTACTTGCCGACGAACATAAAATCACCAGCACGCGGCCCCTCGCGCTCGGGAAAACCCAAACCGTCTCGAGCACGCTCAACTAGTTCCGTGACACGCAGAGCATTGTCAGTGCCGCTGCAATCGTAAATCTTCGGTCCACTAGAAAACTCTAAAACCCGACACGCAGACGCTGCGGCAGGTCGGTTCGAAGAGCCATGCATAAGACTCCCGCCAACTGGAGAAGAGCATCCATTTAAAGGATTCATAATCACAAACATTTTAGACATAACTATTAGTGATTTTATCTTTTGCATATTTAACATGTTGACCTGAGCTCATGTGTTAATACGGCGCCTCATACACTAGATTACATAGCCCTGTCACCATCAGTTAAATTAGCTAATTTCGATACTTAAACAACAAGCGGAAACCCCACTCGGTAAAACTCCCGGAAAACCAAAACAACGTAGTCTTTTTCAAAGGTTCTTGCGCTTAAGTTCAACCCAAACTGTGCCGATAAATCTGTCAGTATCCTAGAGCAAACGGGGGGCAAACATGGTGCAAGTCGACGTCATTTGGTCCTATGCTTACGGCGCGAGCTTCGCCGCCGCCGCAACCAAGGAACTAGCGAAGGACCGAGAACCTTTCGGCAGTCGGTACTACATGCTTGCGCTCCTGTTCCTGGGAATTTTCTTTGCCCCGTCGGGTCTCTATTTACTGACGGCATTCCCAGCTTGGGAAACTATGCAGGTTGCCAAGACCGCAGCTGATGTTCATCCACTACTGGTCACATTATTTGGAGTGACTAACGTCACTCAGGGCATCCTTGGATTCTACGTAGGATGGCGCTACAGTCGCCGCCACGAGTATTACAAGGCTCACCTAAACTGGATGATCGCTTGGGTGATCTTTTGGTTTGTGCTCGTATCGGGTTGGGACACCACTGGATATCAACGGTTTCTGTACGATCCGATTATGAATCAGGGCGAGCCTTGGCAGATCGGCAAGCACAACGGACTACAGTTTTTCACCGGCCCAGTGTTCCTGACCTTAGTCACTATGGGAGCGATCTTTCTCCCGATGCTTTCGCGCGGTATCTTCCGCGTCAATTACGAGATCTTGTATCCGGATCACGGCAAGAAACTCCATCTTAAATCTTACCTGGGTATCATGCGACGCTATGTCTATACCTGGTTTGGTGTGACTCTGGTCTTAGCGATCGGTGCCGCCATGATTGTTCGCGTCATTGCGGAAGTGTCAGGTAGTGTCCTGATTGGTTACCTCGCAGGCCTGCCGATAGCTGCCGCCTTAATTTACCAAATCGCTGTCCCCAAAGGACGCCTTTTTTACAGGATCGCTCGTCCCCTTATTGGCGGCGACGACAAACAGGGAGGGTCCCACTAATGGTGCAAGTTGACGTCATATGGTCATATGCATTCGGAGCATCCTTCGCTGCTGCCTCTGCACGGCAGCTTGCTGACGAACCCAAAGTATTCAACAATCGCCACTTCATTCGTTTGCTAGTTTATCTCTCGGTACTTTTTGGACCATCGGGACTGTTTCTTTTGTGGGCGTTTCCGCGTTGGGAAACCATGCAAGTTGCACAGTCGCTGGCAGACATTCCGCCATGGCTAGTCACGATCTTCGGCGTTACCAACGTCACGCAGGGCATCATAGGCTACTACATCGGATATCGATTCGCGAGACAAAGAGAATTCTACAAGGCCAATCTCAACTGGTACCTCGCGTGGATTGTCTTTTGGTTTGTACTTGCCTGCGGCTGGGATACGACTGGTTGGCAGCGATTTTTGTACGATCCCATATTGAACGACGGCGTACCGTGGACACCCGGTCACCATAACGGTATCTGGTTCTTTTTCGGACCGGTGTTCCTGTCATTATGTGTGATGGGGGTTTTCTTCGGGCCATTCTTGCAAAATGGAATTGCTGACGAGACATACAGAAACCTACGCTCTGATCAGACAATCCGCAGTGTCAACGGTACCGATTATTTGAAAATCACTGTCGGCAGTTACTCTGCAATGTTTGGCGGCACATTGGCACTTGCGGTGATAGCGTCTTTTATCGTTCGTGCTTGTGTGGCGATGCTGTCAAGCATGCTAGCTGGCTACGTGGTTGGCTTATTGATTAGCGTCATTATAGGATACTTCGCTCTGTTTCGTCGCGGTATGCCTCTGCATCGATTCTTGCGTATTTTTTACATTAGCGATAAACACGACCAGATGGGTGCAACATGACTCACGCTATTGCTGAATCACATCATCACGGCAAAATCGATATTCCAGCTCTGATCAAGGCCCAAGACCATTTTTTTGCCACTGGGGTAACTCGGTCACCACAGTATCGACGCAATATGCTGATTAAACTCAGCGAGGTCATTCGTAATCACGAGCAAGAGATCGTCGCAGCTCTATACAGCGACTTTAAAAAGCCAGAGTTTGAGACCGCGACATCTGAGCTAAGCGTTGTTTATTTCGACCTTAAAGTTGCCATCAAGAACGTCAAAAAGTGGTCAAGAAAACGCCGTGTGATGACTCCTCTCTTCTCCCAACCAGGCCGCAGTTTTATCCTGCCTGAACCTAAGGGACGCGCACTAATCATCGCTCCTTGGAACTATCCGTTTCAGTTAGTCATGGGTCCACTGGTCTCGGCAATTGCCGCTGGTTGCTGCGTGGTAGCCAAGCCATCAGAATTCGCGCCGGCAACTGGTGCCATTATTGAGAAAATCCTTAGCGCGGTATTTCCTCGTGACTACGTCGCAGTCGTTCATGGAGGCGTACCAGAAACCACAGCGCTGATGACCCATGAATGGGGTCATGTTTTTTTCACCGGCAGTACCGTAGTCGGCAAGATCATCATGGGCGCCGCCGCCAAGACCTTGTCACCTGTCACCCTCGAACTCGGTGGCAAAAATCCGGCGATCATTGACGACTCAGCCTCCGTTTTCGATACAGCACAGCGACTTGTTTGGGGCAAGTTTTTCAATGGATCGCAAACTTGTATCGCTCCTGACTACCTGCTAGTTCCGGAGGCTATGAAAGCAGAGCTCGTTCCTGCCATCAAGCAAGCTATCACTGAGTCGTATGGACACGATCCCGAGCAAAGCAGCGACTTTGCGCGAATGATATCGGACCGCCATTTTGATCGGTTAGTTAAGATGCTCGAAGGTGCCAATGTACTAGCGGGAGGCAAACACAACAAATCCACCCGCTACTTGGCGCCTACCGTAGTCGACGGCATTGGCCTCGATCACCCATTAATGCAAGAAGAAATCTTCGGACCCATCTTACCAATATTAACTTACAAAACCTTGGACGAGGCCCTTGCTATCGTTAATAATCGTGCAAAGCCACTCGCACTTTATGTATTTAGCCGCGACAAATCAGTAACGCAAAGGATCATCAACTCTGTGCAGTTTGGCGGCGGCTGCGTCAACACCACGCTTATGCACTTCATCAACCACAATTTACCATTTGGCGGGATTGGCGGTTCAGGAGTTGGATCAAGCCATGGCAAGTTTGGCTTCGATGCTTTTACCCATTTTAAAAGCGTAGTCGTAAGCCCCAGTTGGGCGGATATGCTGCTTAAATATCCACCCTATGGGGCAACAGGCGCTATCATGAGGCAATTAACGAGACTGATGATGCGATTACCTGGTTAAGCTTGCTCGCCGCATGCCAACTCTTCAGTTGTTGCAGCCGGCCTGTAACGTCGGCTCAATCGCATCTACTGGAAAACCCTGAGCATCAAGGCGCTTGTAAATACCATCCAAGGTATCAGCCGGTAGCTCAGGGTTTCTAGCCAAGACCCAGATCGGACGTCGAAGTGGCGAAGACACAACAGCGTAAGAGTAATCGTCAGCCACTTCAATAATCCAGTAATTGGACCCTGGCAGCTTAATACCACCAAAGACCACGTTTAACTTACCTGGATTAGACGTTGCGTAGGCAATTCCTTTAACTTCGTTAAGGTCGCCAGTAACGCTTTCCTTCCGGCACGTATTAACCACATCCACATTGCCATCTTCTCTAAGGTTGTAGTTGGCTGTAGTACAAACGCAGTCACGCTGAAAGAAAGGATTTGTCGATGCAACCTGGTACCATTTACCCACGTATTTACTTACGTCTAACTCCGATACGACGCTGGGCAGAATCCCTGCATAAGCAGGCGACATAGACCCAGCAAACAGCAAAGATAGTCCAATAAATAGATTCTTCATCATCTCTTGCTCTCCCTCAAAGTTGTGAAAGAAACTCGTGCCGGCAAGCGCCACGAGAAGTTGATATGTCTGAAAAATCCGGCCAAGAAGTCTAACGACCAGCCCACCGCCGTCACAACATTACCGACCGGATCCCGGTAGCTGCAAATCACGGTAAAAATCGGGCAGCCCAGTAAACGCTCAAACCCACGCAAACGCTCTATCATCCGCGGATTGGTAACTTTTGCGTACCCTCGTTTGAATCCCCGGGCAGTCATATGGTCAAATATCCCGAGCGTGAGTGCGGCTAACACATGCTTATCTGCTATCTTCGGATCTGTAGCAGCCAGATCGCAGTAAAACAGCTCTCCCTCGGAATCGGGGCTCCAAGCGGGAGGCAAATTCACGCGGCCCAGGACTTCTCCGACCATTCGTAGCCTTGGCGTCAAAAGCTGCTCAGGCGGTACGAATGGTCGGTAGTCGTCCTCTGCAGTGATGACACCGAGCATGACACCATCTCGTCGAAGTGCTACAACCCCCAAATTGCCTGCAGCACAGTGATCGATGTGGGCACTAATCAGCGGTAACAATTCACTCGAGCTCAGCCCCAGCTGTCTCGTCAGAGGTTCCCTGTAAGCAAATTGATCTGCAAGTAGCTTTGCGGCAGCGTCACGGTCGCCGCTTTGCAGCGGGCGTGTCTTCATTCGTAGGCGAAAAAATAATCGAAGAATTGTGACTATAATTCGAGGCATCGTGTTACTCCGGCAACGACTGGGTGTAAAGTTGGATCATTCTTTGAGTCGTCAAACGGTCTGGAATCAGCTTCGCTACAACGTCACGAATCCGCCCAGCAAGTCGCGACTCAGGCTGAAATACTGTGTTCATGACGTTAGCCAATCTAGTCATTTCTTTTACTCTTGCTCGTCGTGCGTTCTCAAAGCGAGTCCATGCCGTGCTGAGGTCCGGGGACTCATTGACCAAAGCGGCGACCCACATGGCATCCTCGATCGCAAGGGAAGCGCCCTGCCCCATGTTTGGCGGCATACCGTGACTTGCGTCACCGATCAGCAAAAGTCGACCGTGATGATTCCGGCTGAGTTGCTCCACGACGCCAAAGTTGCAGAGTTTCAGGCTAGAGGCATCGGCCTCACGCAATGCTTCTTTCACGTCAGAATGATAGCGATCAAAATCACGACGCAGTCGCTCGATAACTAAATTGACGTCCTGCTCGAGCGGTGATTCGTATCTGGGAAAACGTTCTAGTGCACTCCAATAGATGCGCTTGCCATCGAGCGAGGTTAGTACAAAGCGCGTAGCATCTCCCCACAGTTCAAAAGTCTTACCTATGTACCTTTGAGCATCGGGCACATCACTATAGCCGAGCCAGGTGCGCAGCCCCTGATATCTAACCCGCGCGTCACCATCAACAAACCCTCTCACGCGTGAGCCAATACCATCAGCACCGATGACAAACGGGGCTCGCGCGCGCAAGCCATTGGCAAACGACACGGTGACAATCCCTAAATCATCGCTGATGTGCGTGACTTCATGGCCGAAGTGAATCTTTCCCCCTAACTGATAAAGGCGCCGTAGGAGGATGTCCATTAGGTCGCGACGCCGGACCGCAACGATGGGTTGATTCAGCTTTAGCGCCAGCGCCGCTCCCGACAAGGTCATAACCGGGCGTAGATCAGCAGTAGCAAATCCCATCAACTCCTGGGGTGTAGCAGCTTTTAGAACTTCGTCCAGAACACCAAGCCGCTCCAGTGCCGCTAATCCATTTGGGGCAATCCACAATAGATGGTCTGTCTGGATGAGTTCATCTCTAGCCTCGAAAACCTGAACTCGCTGCCCCTTCAGAGCAAAAGCGATCGACGTGGCGACTCCAGCAATTCCAGCTCCGATAATAATGCCCGGCTCGGCAATCATGCACATAACTCCCGTGCCTTGAGTTCGTTTATACGGCTCATTGCCTGATTGATGACGCGATAAAAATCATTAACTGACCGCGCCGCAAGATACGAAGTCTGATGATCTGCAATGGAGTAGGGCTTCAGGACAGAATCTATCGTCAGTTGACTAGACTGCAGCTCCCCCTTCACACCTAGATTGCTAAGTTCACTAAGTGAGCTGATTAGACCAGCGCCCATGACCGCAAAGCCGTCATCCCTTTTGATAAGTCCGAATTCAAAGATCCAAAAATAAAGTTTATCGATAAGGTAAAGAGCGGTCGGGCTCGCTGCCATTGCAGCATCGAAGGCAGCTGTGGCTAAATCAAGGTGTTCAACTGGACCAGATGCAGTGCTTTCGCTCAAACTAACCTTTGTTTTGTTTACATGAAACAAAGCCCGATCGAGCGGAGTCACTTCGGCCATCGATGCCACGCGGCTCCATACAGTTAACAGACGACGGTACTCAGGATTTAATAAGCTAGGCAGGTGGCCAAAAAGGTCGTGAATAAGGTCTGGCTCGCGGGCAAAGAGCACCTCCTCGGCTGGCCTAATGGTCCGGGACAGCGGCATGACACGAGCGGCAATCAGTCGCGCGACGCGCCAGGGTTCGATATACCCGTCTACATAAACCGCGGTCCAACCGTGCGGGGCCAAGAGCTCTTGAATCAACCCGAGGCTTGGGATCTCCCGTCCCAGCTGTTTAAGCTCACCCAGTCCAGACTTGTAGAAGGGGTGCAGATTGGCTTCAAAGCTGGGCAAACTTTCAAAAAAAGTACTGTGAAAACGGCGCCATGTGTCGTTATCTCGATCGCTGAACGGTTGAATACCCTTATTTGAACCCATATCGCCCTCACCAAACCCAACTCATAAATGAGTGATCGCTCATTTATTATTGTAAATCAATTTTCGGGTCAACTTAAATTTTTTAGAGGGCTCGTGGCGAAAATTTGTTATTGATATCAATGATAGGATTTAATAAGCAGCCCCCGAATGATGACTGTTTGTTCAGAAATAGCCTCGAGAATAGCCACAAGGCACAAGGTAAGGCATGGCCCGACTCAAAGACCCTGATCGCCGCGCCCTCATCATGAGGGTTGCTTTGGAACACTTCTCAGCTCGCGGATTTCATGCGGCTTCAATTAAGGACCTGGCAACTAGTTGCGAGATTTCGCTTGGTTCGCTCTATACCTACTTTCGTAGTAAGGAAGAGCTAGTCAACGAACTCTTTAGGCACTGGAAGCTACAGTTTGCTAATTTTGTCGCCGAGGGGACCTCTGAGGTCACTGGACGAGCAGCGCATCGCATGGTCTGGTCGAACATTGCCCGCTACATTGTAGCTCATCCCGATGCTTTCGGCTTTTTGGAAGCGCAACTGCACGCCACATACTTGGACGACACCTCGAAAAAGCTCGAAGTCGAGCTCAATGATTCCTTGATTAATTACTACCAAGATCGCATTCAACTGGGACATACGAGAGAAAAAGCACAACTCGTTATTTCGGCAACGTTCGGTAGCTACATCCAGGTGTTCAAAGCCTCGCAGGCAGGCCTGATAAAGTTCGACCATGCAACGCATGAGCAGTTAGAAATACTGGCTTGGCGCATGGCGTCTGGAAGTTAAGGTAACTGACTAAATTGACTCCACTCCTGTAAACAAGATGAACATAAAATTTCATCTCAATAAATAAACTTAAAATATTTATCTACTTACAACTCCTGGTGCGCACAAATATCCAGGCATAGTTCTTGCTTGTCTAAGTGTACGAACCTGATTTGGCAGCCATTGATGGCGCTGCCATGTGACCAGCAGAGTTGTTTATGTACCGTCAGATGCCTGTAATTCTCTGTTCCTTTATAGTGGTTCTTGCCTGCAAGGAACCTCCGGCCCCTTTACCCCCAGACCTCGGCCCTCGATCGTCTGAGGACAAAGAAGGTGAAACCGAGGGTGCTAAATCCTCAGCAACCAAGCCTTCAACGGACAACGTCACCGGCACGCCGAGCGGTGCATCACTTCCGGCGCCAGCGTCCGCGCTTCCGACCTCACCAGCGCCAAAGCCAGCTCCGTCCAATAACAGCTCAGGCAGCGGTGGGATTGCTGGTGCACTAAATGGAGTCTTCGACTTCTTTCGTAATCTAGGCAACAATCAAAATAACGGCGGCGCTCAACCAGCATCACCTGCTCCTAGCCCACAACCTGCACCGAGCCCACAACCTGCACCGAGCCCACAACCTTCGCCAAGTCCTCAACCATCTGGTTCCCCACTGGGGGCAAGCGGCATTCAGTTCAACGCTCCAGGCAATGCCAAATACCAAATCTCGACCTACGGCAACACGCTACAGACGAACAAAAATCGCCTGACCTCACTTGCTGACGCTGCTGGTGCTAGTCTTGAAGAAAAGATGTTAATTGTCGCAATTGGTATGCAAGAAACCACATACATGAAATCAGACGAACGTGACGGTGGCAAAGATGGCACACCTTCGGCCAATCTGAGCTACTTAAATATCAATTTAGATATGGCCCAAATGCTTGGATATCAGCGAAACGACGGCGGTGCCTATCTAAACGACCCCAATCATCTAGGTGATGCTGTCGCTCTGCTAATCAAGGCGTTTAGGACCTGGGGTGTCGATCGAACTCTCAATTTTATGCGCGGTGGGCGTACGGCATTTAATGATGGCACCAGCTACGGCGCAAGTGATTACCGCAACTCGATAGCGACCATCTATGCCCGGTTGTCGCAAGATCAAAGCCTGTTAAATGATGGAAGACGTGTCGAGGTCAATCTTTACCGCGTTTAATTTAGATGGAGTGTGTGATTTTTTTGTCACCGCTCCGAATCAGTAAACTAAGCAATGATGAGATCACCATCGACATGGCAACGATGCCACCTAATACTGGAAATCGCGTAAGACTGTTGGCCTGATCACCTAGTAACATTCCACCTGCAAATGAAGCAAAAGCAGCGGATAACTGCTGAACTGAGGCAATCAGCGTCATAAATCGTCCACGGAGTTCGGACGACACACTACCATTGATCAGCGTCAAAGACGGTGTCATCCTTGCAGCTCCTACCGCTGCGACTAGAGTATTGGTTGATATAGCCACAAACAAACTTGTTTTCGGTAAGTTACTGAAGAAAAGCATCGCCGGCACGGCAACTACCGACGAACTAATAAAAACGCGCCGGGCACCGAAGCGGTCAGACAATCGACCGATAAGCGGAGACACAATAAACGAGGCTAATCCGGCAAACACGTAAACTGTCGGTAAATCACTTTCAGCTATGCCTACGATTTGCACTAAAAATGGACTCACGAATGGCGTGAAGGCAAAAATAGACATCATAGACGTGATAAGAGCGATTGCGACCCATGAATTTGGTAGTCTTAGGATCGCTATCATGTCATTGAGGACGCCATTAGATCGCGACTGATTGATCAAGTGAGCTCTAACTCTCGGTAACTGACGCCATGCCAAAATGAGATTTAAGCCGCTCACAATTGCTAAAGTGAGGAACGCCACTTGCCAACCGTAGTTATTCGCCAAGGTCAGACCTACAGGTACCCCAACCACTGAAGAGACGGCAAATGCTGCCAT
>OMIY01000132.1 GCA_900299215.1 bacterium
GATTTGATTGGGTATTTCTCTTTCCATTTCGACAGTGATTTACCAACTAGTATCAGTGGAACTTTCATGGGATTGGCAGGAATACTCATAACAGTTTCGACCCACGGAGTGCCTTTAAGTGCTCCAGTATCGTGACACATGATACAGGCGTCATTATCGGCTAGATGTTCTGGGGAGCGCCAGGTGCCGCGTGCGTTATGCTTCCAAACTTGACTGACTATGGTTCCCGTCGATAATTCTGTCGGTGGCTTTGGATCCGGTAGTTCTTGGTACTCAGGAATGTGATCATCATCCGGCGATGGGACATAGCCACCATAGACTGTTCCGACGAAATCAAAAAAGCAGGTCTTGCCCGTATTAGTGTTGGTCCAAATCATCCCTAAGCTATCAAAGGCGTAAAGGCTGTTAAAAGAATCAGCCCCTGGCGAGGCTTTAAATTCAGCCAGGCGCGCCGCCTTGTCACGGTGGTTGGTGAATTTTTGATCGCGGCAAATCAGATAAGCCTCGACGCCCGGAGCTAAGGTGCGATGAGTAACAAATCCGTAGTTGGCGCAGGGCTCAGCACCCAGCCATGAAGGTGAATCGCAGGCAATCTTGTGCTGAGTCAGTTGGCGATAATTGTCCGCATTAAGAGGCACCCCTTGGATCAGCGTAGGCACCTCTTTGCCGTCTAAGCAGTTCCAATGGGGTAAGGTGGGTAGGTGATCGATACCAAGCTCTCTTTTGCAGAGTTTGGCATATTCAACGACGTCGTTATCTGGTGTGAGTTTTCCTGCCGTGGTCTTTTCAATAGTAGTAGGTGAGTTGCTTGGTGCTGGTGTTGGCTGTGGTGACGAGGGAGCTGTTGGTGCTGGCGTGGTCGGTGCTGGGCTTAGATGCTGTGCGTTACGCAAAATACACCCGCTGACACCCAGAGTCAGTGCGATAAAAATTGATGACAAATGTAAGCCGTGTTTGGGCGTCATGAGACTTTCTTCTCGATAATGACAGCCGGTCGCGCCTTATTACTGGGTTCATTAGCGGCGGACATGCCGTTATCTAGGAACTGTTTCGTTGCAAATACAATTTGAACGATCTCAGCAGTGGAACGCCAAATGCCATCGATGTCGTTTGCGGCATCTGGATGGAAGCCTTCATGAGCAGCCCGATTCCTAAAGTCTTGGAATACGTGTAGCGACTTACAGAATTGAAACATGTCCACATCGCTCTTAAAACCAAGTGCAAACATGCCATTTAAACCGTATCGACATTCGCTGCGTGAGAAACAAAGGAAGAACAACGCAAAAGCCTTAAGGCCGTCCAAGGTGAAGCGTTTACCTGGACGGAACTGGCAGATGGCACGCAGCATCTTCCGTAATTTAAAGCTACTGAAGAAGGGTATCTCCCGTACCACAGGAAGGTTCTCTATGAAGTGTTCAAAATCGTCCATGGCCTTAGGGATAGGCCGCGCATAACCTATGATATCGAGTCGACGTTGCAGCACGCCGGTGTGCATTAGGCGCGAGCAAGGTTCCTCATAGGTTTCCCTAAAAAGTAGCTCCAGTGATTTGTATTGCATGTCAATCACAGGGCTTAAATCGATGGAGGATGGTGCGCTATTAGCTGTGGTCTGGATATGGAAGAAGAGGGCTGTCCTGAGTGCTCGTTTCACTTCACTGGATAGTTCGCGGTAGTTAGGGATCTTACCGGCCAGCTCTTGATCGAGTCGAGTGTCGCTGATCTCAACGGTAGGCCCAGCGTCTCTCTGCTCACGGGCTGGACGGTTGTTGGCGGAGGTTTGAAGTAGGCTAGCTAACATATCGCGAGCTTCTAGTAGCAGAGAGTCTGATTTTTCGGTGACGTTAAGATCGTTGAGGGCGCTGTGCAATTCATTTTGAAGATTGGTGAGATCTAGGGTTTTCAGTTGTGCGCAGATTTCAACTTGTAGACTTGGACCGAAGTTGGGTCGAGTGAGGCAGGCAATGAGCTCTTGTGCAGCTCTCGGAGTGCCAATCTCGCCTAATGCCTGGACGACGGCCTTCAAATAGTTTCCGTCCTGCGATCGTACGAAGTCCATCAATTTTAAAACGGCCTGATCTTGTCCCTGAAATCGGCCGAGGGTATTAATGTAACAAATTTTAAATAGGCCATCGACTTGACGCGCGACAGAGGCCAATTTGTCCAGTTTCTGTTCACTCGGTTTTTGCCATGCGTCCAACAAAAGACTGAAAAAGTCTTCTCCTGCTGCCAATGTAACAGTTTTTTGTTCATAGGCTTGGGCAAAGAACTTTTTGCGTTGCGCAAGTTGAACTGGGCTTTCTGCATTTGATGCGGACTGTGTATTTGTCTCAAGGACGTAATCACGAAACTGGGTGGTCTCTACCGGCCATTCCCCAGCTAGAGTCTTAGCCTGTTCCTTTTTGACTGCGGCGAACGGTATATGACTCGAGCGCGATGAGTTTTCGTCCGTTAAATCCAGCCTTAGACGTAGAGGTAGCGCCGTTAGGAGTTCGGCAGGATTTTCGGCACCGGTGAGGCGGTTGCGTAGGTTTTCAAGTAATGAGGCAGGAGATGGAGAGGGTAGTAGACCTATTATAGATCCAAGGCAACCAGCGTACACCGTGTTGTCATCGATCTTTACGACAGCATCAATGAGTCGATCAGCTGAAATCCCAGCAAAAAGCTCCCATGAGAAACCCGTACGTGCTGTGTTGCTGCCGTTTGACAACTGTGTTTGGCAGGCGAGTAGCGCAGAGTGGATAGTTTCATCGGATAAGTCATTGCGTCGCCAAACCGGTGGCCATACCGCCGGGTCAATGGCCGTTGAAGTGGCTGTTTTAGATTTACTGTTTTTGAGGTTTGCTTTGGTGTTTTGTCCGGTGTTTTGCACAATTAGGCGTAAAATATCGCGCCAGGGTTCAGAGTATTCAGTCTTTGCTAAAAATTGACCCAAGTCACTTGGATGAAACATTGCCAAATAGGCGACTGCCGATATCATCGACTTGTCATCTGGATGAAGTATGCCTACTCCTTGCTCTAAGCTACGATTAGCTAGAGCTCTAAGACGCTCGGTATCGACGCGCCACTGACATGCTCTTTGCAGTAGCAGGCCGTGAAGTGCAGTCGACATGTCTTCGATACCATCAGCTGTTGCTGCGACGCGGAGCAGCTCGGCTCCTCCAGTATATTGAGCTAGGTCCACAATGGTGTAGAAGAGACGCTGCGAAACCAATGGAGACTTGACAACCTGCAGCATGCGGAACCAAAGCAGGCTGTCGGTTTTTTCTGCCCATTGCCTCAGTACCGATACAGCGAGTTCCTGCGGTGCATGAGCTATTTGCGTGGTCAGAAAGTGTTCCAATGCCAGTCCGTCGCGGCTACCTGTTCGCGCGAGGATCGCTAACTTTTCCTCAGTGATGAGGTCGAGGCTGAGTAAGTCTTCAGCCAACGAAATGGGCAAGTATTGATTGGTGCGCTGCATGTCCTGCAAAGTAGCCAAACGCTCGCTGGTCGTTCGGTTTTGCAAAAATTGTGCGTAGTTCACTGAGGGCTGCGGGTTAGTCAAGGCCGTACCTCGTCAACTTGGTGTCGGGAGTTACATGAGGATGGATGAAGTTGCGGTAGTACCAATATTATAGCAGCATGATTCAGGGCTGCCAAAGTTCAGGAGGTGCACCGCTGTGGTTGGAAGAACTGCAAAATTAGCCGAAAGTTTCCTGGTTGTACTCATTCAAGCAGTGCTTTCGACAACTGTATTGGCAAAAACCGAACTTAAGAACTTATCTGAGCCGCTTCCGGAAGCTTCTCTCGAGACTGCCATCAAAGAAATCTCAGGAATTGCTGTAATTGATGACAAAATCGCCTTGCTTCCCGAGGGTAAGGCACTAATTCTAAGTGTGAATTGGTCACCCAGTGGTAAGACTCGTGAGACTGCCTTTGGCCCCATCGAGGCACAGACGCGCCGCACACTCATTGCCACCCTTGGGGGGACTGATCTTGTAGGTGCGGACTATATCAACCGACAAACTGGCAGCCGCTGGTTAGCGCTGGACGGTACTGAGGTGAGTGTTCGCGAAATATCCACACCTGAATTCAACGAGGTATCTAAGAGAAGCGTTGCCTGGGATTTGATCAAGCCACCTAGCGACCGTGGTGGTGAGCCTACACGAGTGGAGACTGTCGAGTTACGTGCCCGTTTTAAAAAAAGCTGGTTGAAAACACCGGGCCGCAAGATTGCAGGATGGGCGCGACGCAAAGGGAACGAAAAGCACGAGGGAATTGCGAGCTACCTTTTGGCGACGAAGATTCCAGGATTTCCGGTGATTGAGATGCGCTGCGGACAAGGTGAAGAGCCATCGAGTTGTTTGATGACTAGGGCGTGTTTTGTTGATGGAGCTGGTGATCTGCATTCGTCAGCTATTACTGGGATCGGTTTTAGCGCAAAGAGTAAAAGAGTTTTTATCGGTGACTCCAAGGGCCGCAAGGTTCATGTCTTTCGCTTTGAGTCCTGCTTCCACATCGTTAAGGTGGGGGAATTAGCCTTGCCTGAGAAACTAAAAAAGTTGAGCAATGTTTTTGTAGATCAGGCTGATCGGCTGTGGTTAACCACGGAAGCCCCCGATGATTACTTGAATGCTTCGGTTTATTACTGGCCTTTAGATGTGGTATACCGGTGAGCATCAGTCTCGAGCTAGGGTGTTATAGCCATGATTTCATTGCGATTTGAAGCGGGGACCTTGGTGGCGACGCCACCTCAGCAAAGCGCCGACGCGCCTTGGTCAGGCTTTACTTGGGATCAGCGGACCTCGCAGTGGCGGGCTCCGGCTCGCTGTTATAGGCAGCTTTTGACCGACGCCCGGGATTTGGGTCAGCAATGGCAAGATCGGGCGCGTGATTACCAAACCATCAATTTAAACCTAGCAGAACCCATTATTCCGCGGACCCATCAGACTGAGGCTTTGCGGGCTTGGCGGGATGCCGGCAAGGCTGGATGTATTGCCTTGCCTACCGGTGCGGGTAAGACCATTACGGCAGTGCTCGCAATTGTCATGACGGGTCGATCTACCTTAGTTGTGGTTCCAACCATAGACCTCATGCAGCAGTGGGAGCAGGTTCTCAGTAAGTACCTGCGTGCGGAATCAAGCCCGTGCAAGATAGGTTTACTTGGTGGTGGCACTCATGATCCGCAACCGATCACAGTCGCCACTTACGACTCGGCTCTGATACATATTGAGCGGTTGGGAGCTAAATTCGGATTGTTGATATTCGATGAATGTCATCATCTTCCTGCACCGCAATATCAAACTATTGCACTTGCTTCGATTGCACCATTTAGACTGGGCCTGTCGGCGACGATGGAGCGTGCTGATGGGCGCGAGAGTGTGGTTTACGATCTGGTTGGGCCTTTGGTTTACGAGGCTAAGATCCAAGAGATGGTAGCCAAGGTTCTCGCTCCTTACGATGTATTCAATATTCAAGTACCCATGAGTGCCGAGGAGCGCCTAGCCTATGAGATGGCGCGTGCTACTTACACTAGCTTTCTCAAACGGTCTGGGATCCGCTTCAATCAAGGTGCGGACTGGATGCAATTCGTGCGCATGGCAGCGCGCTCGGCAGACGGGCGTCAAGCGATGCGAGCGTACCGCGAGCAAAAGCGCTTGGCGCAGGCAGCCTCAGGTAAACTTGCGGCGACGTGGGAGATTCTCATGCGGCACGCAGGCGAGCAAATCATCGTGTTCACCGATGATAACGCCATGGCTTATCGAATTGGTCGGGAGTTTTTTGTCCCAGTTTTAACGCACCAGACGCGTCCAAAGGAGCGGAAGGCTTTTCTAGATGGCTTCCGTACAGGCTCCATCAGTGTCCTGGCAACGTCTCGGGTCCTCAACGAGGGTGTTGATGTTCCTGAGGCGAGTGTGGGAGTAGTGCTTTCAGGAACCGGCACGGTGCGCGAGCATGTGCAGCGGCTCGGTCGGATTCTCAGGGCTAGACCCGGCAAACGCGCGGTGCTCTATGAGGTGATCGCTCAAGGCACGAGTGAGTATTTCGTCAACCAACGTCGCAGGCAACATGATGCTTACCAAGGATCTGCTCCGGTATCGTAATCGCAAAGAACGTGTACATCCAAGCTTGATAGATCCGAAGGATGTAAAACTCCTCACGCTGGCAGAAGAGTTGGTCGAGTCGTTCAAGCGCCATACGGGTCGTCGTCTTAGTGAACTTGATGACGAAATTAATTGTAGCGAATGGGGGCAAAACCCTCACTGTGCTGGATTACGTAAGCTTCTTCTGGATCGTTGTGATGAAGTTGAAGATGACGGCCAGATCGCTACTAAAAGAAGCAATCTACTGGCACAGGCGGAAAAGCTTCGTCGAGAGGTGGTTTTTGCATCACTGGGGGATTTCCAGGCAGAATTTGCTAAATCGCAAAGTTGCGACCTAACATCGCTGCAAGAGCAGTTATATGCAGATTTGCCTGAATTTAGAGTGCTTAAAGAGTTTAAGGCAATTTCGCCATCAGCCTTATTGCATCGGTATAATTGCGCTCAAATTCAGGGACTAATGATGATGGCCGAGGATGTTGAGATCATCATCAAAAATCCTAGTTTGGAGGAGCGTCGTAGTTTTTTTCGCTCTCTTAAATTTCAGCGTCTCATGAGTGAGATTAGCTCAGGCGAAGATACAAGTGAGCTGCGTTGTAAGCTTAGTGGGCCGCTGAGGATTTTTCAAAATAGCCAAAGCTACGGTTTAAGGCTCGCACAGTTCTTTCCCTACGTGCTGCATCTGAAGCGATGGCAATTAGTTGCTAGCATCAAACTCAATGGCAAATATTTCACGTTGGACGTAGATCAAAAAATTGCTGTGGAAAGCCACTACAAGAAGATGTCGGTCTTTGTACCACCTGAGATTACGAGTTTCATTGCTACATTCAATGAGCGAGGCGGCAAGTACCAAGCTAGCGAGGGTATAGAGCATATGCCCATCGGTCAGCAATCTTACTGTTTTCCGGATGTAACCTTTGCAGCATCTGATGGCACAAAGATTCATCTAGAGTTATTTCATCGCTGGCACGCAGGACAGTTGGATGGTCGTCTCAAGGCTCTTGATCAGAATCCAATGCGGGGACTGATTGTCGGCGTGTCTGAGGATGTGGCCAAGGCTAGCGGAGTGAGCCAGCACTTGGCAGATTCCAGTTGGTTTAAGGAGTGCGGATTTACTTTTAAAACGCTGCCGACGCCGAAGTCTGTTTCTGGTGCTCTGTCTAGGCACGATGCGCATTTTGACAAATGAAAGGTGTTACTTTTGCACCATGCCGCCATAGTGCGCCACGAAGGCTAAGCCTAATTTGGCGAAGCCGCTAGCTAATTCGAAATCACCAGAAGTAGCTATAGTATCATCTGCCGAGTGGATGTAGGGGTTATGATTCGATGGATTCTCAAATGGGAAAGCCGCAGCATAGCCCTCACGGTGCCAAGAGGCATGATCACTGCTACCGCCACTGAGTGAGCGTTTGGCCCATGGTAGACCTACATAATGGTCAACTAGTCGTCCTAAAGCATTGTTGAATCCATCATTGGTCTGATTGCTCACAAACCAGATCTTGGCCTGCTCATCGGCATCACGCCAAAGGTCCATATCGATTTGCATCATGGCGATGACCGGAACGCTATTGGTGCGATAGTTGCTGGCGATATCTTGGCTGCCAACAAGTCCTATCTCTTCCGCAGCGTAGGCGTGGATCTCGAGGGTGCGTTCCAGCTCAACTTGGTTTTGCATCAGTACTCTGAATACTTCTAAATTGGTTGCGGTACCACTAGCGTTATCGTCTGCTCCAGGCGACCGTCTTGAGGTACCGTCTTGCCAGTTGACGCTATCGAGATGACTACCGAGGACGATGACCTCGTTCGCACGCGATTTTCCTTGAATCCTAACGACTAGGCTGCGTTGATTAGTCTTACGACCGTGATCATAAGTCGCAACTGTAACATCAGTACGATTGCCTTGAAGGGCACGGTACTGGCCCATAAGGTAATCGGCGACTCCCTTGCCAGTCGGCGAACCGTGAAAACGTGTAGGTATACTTGCCAAGCCTTCAATATCAGCTCGAATCCTAGATTCCTTTACCGACTTGGCTAAACTTTCAACTCGCTCGTCCGCCTGAGCTATATCAAGGAGTGGCGTGGGCGTTACGGCCTTGCTCGGGAAGATTCCACGTCCCGTTAACTTTAATACGGTACCGCATGCCAAGCCTTCTCCGTGAAGGCGCCCAGCTAAATCCTCGACCATCGATTCGTTTAGGCTCATGAGAGCAAATCTAGAAGGCTCAAAGTGAATGATCTGGCCATAATCATCGATATTATCCGGCCAAGCACTGCGGTGAGACATATTGACAACATATAAATCAGAGAAATCAGTGAACGAAGCATCCGACGAGCGAACGATAGTGATGTCGCCGTCGACGTAAAGCACGTTATCCGGGTTGACAGCGTACTTGCTCGCTTCGCCACGCAGAATTTGGACAGGGGATGCTTGAGCCGCGTTTCCTAACATTAGACCCAAAACAGCAAAGCCAGCTAACCGCGTGAATCGGTTCATGGAGGACTCCTAGAGTTGGGAACTATGAGAATATGGGGGTGAAAAGTAAATTATTTAAAGTTTATAATAAGCTGGCTGAACGGTCAATCGTCCTCATGATGAGAGCGCCGGCGACTAGGACGCTTCCTGCTGCCGTGTTTTGCCAGGACTTCCTTGGCCTCTGCTTTGGCGGGTGCGCTTCGTCTGACTGCACCTAACCTCTGTCTAGCAGACTTTGCCGCTGTGGCATGATCAACAATAGGGTGAGCATAGTCTTTGCCGATGATGCAGCTTACTTCCTTTTGGAGTTTCAGGGGCATAGTCCATGGTTCAGCAAGGTATTCTTTTGGTACACGATCCAGTTCTGGCAGATATTTTTTCACAAAGGCACCATCTGGATCGTGGTCCTGCAGTTGCTTGGTCGGGTTGTAAATCCTAATGGTGTTAATACCAGTCGTGCCTGACTGCATCTGCACCTGCGAGTAGTGGATGCCCGGCTCGAAGTCGAGAAAATGTTTAGCCAGATGACGTGCAGTATGCTGCCAAGGTAACCAAAGATCGTAACTCGCAAACGACACCAGCATGGCCCGCATGCGAAAGTTGATCCAACTTGTCGCAAGCAAGGCCCGCATACAGGCATCAATCATCGGATAGCCAGTTTCGCCTTTGGCCCAAGCTTCAAATATTTCGGGCTGAACGAGGTCGTCACGAAGTCCATCGTAGGAA
>OMIY01000133.1 GCA_900299215.1 bacterium
TGACGCTCGGGTTCCTTCGGAATTGGCACGCTCATAATCGTGAGGACCAGGCTACATTTCTGAGTTTCCCCAGCCAGAAATTTCTTCATGTATGGCTTCATGCGCTCATTGTAAGGGACACTCGCAGTAATGAGCATATTTGTCGAGTCCACACCCGTAACGGCGCGAAGGCTAACCGACGATACTTTGAAAGTCTCTTTTCTAGACTTTGCAACGCTGGTATCGGCCAGTGATAGGCCTGTTTTAGCCAGAGTGTCATAGGTATAAGGCTTTGGCATTTTACGCGTGTCGAGAACATCTGTGGGAGTTCCGGTAAGAAGCTTCCCTTTTGGGTCCATAAACCCTGTTAAGTTGAATTTGAGCCAGAAGTCAGGTGCTAGATTCGCACGGGGATCTTGCTGTGCAAAAGTCGATGGATCTGGGATGGTAGGCAAACTACTCAGCGGATGTTTTTGCGCCCATTCAGCCCAAAGTCTGTCTACATTCGCATGATGAACCCAGAATATCGGATCGAGTGGGGACACAAACGCCCCCATATTACCTCCGATTTGAGAATGGACCGTATTATGGGGTGTACCCTCGAGCTGACCTAAGGTGCTGTAACCCCTTTGATCGGGGGCCGGTCCGCTTGCAAAGGAATTAAAATCTTGTACTTCGAGAATTCGATTAACCGACTCCGAGCTGCAAGTTTCCGCCGGGAGTGCAGCCTTGGGATTGAAGACACGACTGGCATCATTCAAAGGATTGTCGTTACCCCAGAAAGCCGCTGGTATGACCCCTCCCCCCTCGTGCCAGGCCCAGTAGGGTAGGCTGAAGTTGTCGTTCAGGCCATTGTCTCGCAAAGCCGCGCGGCATGCTTCCTCGAAGTGATAAAGGTACCAACGGTGCCAAGGCAAGAAGAACCAATTATTGTGTGGACAATACGACTCATGAAGTTTGGCCCAGGCCTCCCACTGCCCGCTTTTTCGCATAAATCCAACCGCATTGCGGTAGGCTGCTAAATCGTCCACACCAGCCGGAGAATTAAGGTTGTTGCGTACACGCACTCCACCAGCGTTACCGTAGGCGGATTTGTCCTGAGAACCAGATGATCTCTGCGTCGTCTTACAACCAACCAACCCAAACACACCTAGTTCAACAGTGCCACTCACAAATTGACGGCGTGTTTTCCAAGTGCTCAAGGTCAAACTCCTGCTCTTTGGATTCTTGATTATCTAAGCTGATTGATTAACGATGATTTTAGCAAGTTTGATGTCTTGGTACTAATCGAGAAATTGAAGGGCGACAGTTTGCGTATCAAATGGCCGGTCGTGGCATTCATCGTAGCGCTCCTGACAGCAGCTAGCTTTTGGCGAGCATCTGAGAGTCAAAGTCTACATTGGGATGATGACCGTTTCCTGGCGGTAATCCAGGCAGAGGGTGCACCGGCAGTGTCGGGATTATATACGGTTTGGACGCAGTTTATTGAAGGTGATTATATCCCAATCCCGCTTAGTAGCTTTTGGCTTGAGGTTCACGCCTTCAACGTGGATGCGCAGCAAATTCATGTGGATAATGTCATCATTCACTTGATTAACATTTTAGTACTTCTGATGTGTCTTGTGAGATGGAACGTAGGTAGCATCACTGCAATCTTCGTCACCGTTTGCTTTGCAGTGCATCCCTTGCAAGTCGAACCTGTGTTTTGGCTGAGTGACCGCAAGAGCCTTCTTAATGCTACAGGTATACTTTTAAGTTTTTATTGCTATGGAAGATTGGTTAAAACCCAAGGAAGAACTCGAATTGCATATATTCTAGGTTATTACTTCGCTTTTGTGTTCGCTTGTCTTTGCAAAGCCACCACGGTACTCACGCCTTTTGCCGTCGCTGGACTCGAGTTTTTTGTCAGTCACAAACGCAGTTTTAAAGATCACGCATATCAAATCGTGCCGATGGCTATAGCGTTCGGATTCGGCATGGTCCGGATGATTGCGCTGGCTCAACACGTAGGACTTGAGTCTGACTTTTTGCTCTCGGCGATGCGTATCCTGATCTCATTCGGAAGTTCACTGACTGCTATTGGTCATTATATTTGGAGCTTTCTCTGGCCGGTCAACCTTGCGCCATTTTATCCGTCGTACGAGTACTTTGAGGGTAGCCAAATCTACGCTGCTTTGGGTCTAGCCACCCTGGTTGGATGGCTTGCGATCGCACGGATGAGGCCAAATAATTCAGGCTTGATAGTAAGTTTAGTGGCATTCTTATCATTCTTACTGCCAGTTTTGCCCGTGTTCCCAAGGGCCAATTTTGTTAACGATCGCTATATGTACCTGCCGATCATTGGCCTAAGCTATTTAATCGCAATTCTACTTGAAGAAGCCGTCGCCAATTTACGACAAACGTTAAACTTTAAGCTCGCAGCACTATCTATTCTTGGCACCACACTTGCTTTTGGGTCAGAACGACAAAGTAGAATCTGGCGCGATGATCAAACTTTTTGGCAGGCTGCCGCAGCTATAAATCCAAAGAGTGCCTTAGCTCTAAACAATTTAGCGATGACTCAACGCGACCAGGGTCATAGATCTGCAGCCATCAGCAGCCTAAAAGCGGCCTTAAAGCTACCGCCGGATCGAACCTCTCCACGCGGAGCGCTCTGGATGAACCTCGGGGATCTTTACGCCGAGCCGAAGTGGGCAGACACCTACGCTCCAACCATGGCGATGACCCACTACAGTCAGGGTTTGGCAGAGGCAGATCGCCCCGCAGATCGACGCCAGCTGTTGCTGAGAATAGGCATCATCCATACACACCTTGGGGACAACGAAACTGCGACTGCAACACTCAATCAGCTCATAAATGAGATTGAAAGGCTCCCCTCACCCACAAAAAGCGACCAAGAGTTAAACTCGCGTGCTATGGAAATACGCAAATTATTACAGTAGTTTAGATTATTAACTTGGAAAGCCTGGTCGTGCCTCAATCGCGTAGCCAACAATTAAGTGGATAAGCCGCGGAAATTAATGCAGCATGTTCGTCTCAAAATAGAATCCGCGTGTCTTACGTGCATTAAAGGAACGGTCGCAAATGAGTGATGCAGGGCAAAAGATTATTTATTCCATGGTGCGCATTGCCAAGACCCACAGGTCGACTGGTAAGCAGGTGCTCCGGGATATTTCGCTATCTTACTTCTACGGAGCCAAGATCGGGGTACTCGGTCTCAACGGAGCCGGAAAGTCTACCCTTCTCAGGATCATGGCTGGGGTTGATAAAGAGTTTGCTGGTGAAGCTCATTTGACCGAGGGCTACAGCGTTGGGTTTCTGCCGCAGGAGCCTGAGTTGGACAACACCAAGACCGTGAAAGAAATCGTCCAGGAAGGCTGCGGCGAGGTCGTAGCCCTTTTACAAGAGTTCGAAGACATCAACATGAAACTTGGGGACGAGAACCTCGACCCAGGTGAGATGGACAAGCTGATCACCAGGCAGGCAGAGGTACAGGACAAGCTTGACGCCATGGATGCCTGGAATCTCGATGATAAACTGAACTTTGCGATGGATGCGCTGCGCTGTCCACCTCCCGATCAATCCGTTAAGGACCTGTCCGGCGGTGAGCGTAGACGAGTGGCGCTGACCCGTTTACTGCTCAAAGAGCCTGACATCCTGCTCCTTGACGAACCCACTAACCACCTTGACGCTGAGAGTGTGCAGTGGCTTGAGAAACACTTACAAGAATACAAAGGCACGGTTATTGCCGTTACTCACGACCGTTACTTCCTCGACAACGTCGCAGGCTGGATCCTCGAACTCGACCGCGGCCACGGGATACCATGGAAGGGCAATTACTCATCGTGGCTTGAGCAGAAGCAAAAGCGTCTCGCTAACGAAGAAAAAGCCGAAGACAAGCGTCGCAAAACCTTGGAGCGCGAGCTTGAATGGATTCGCATGAGTCCCAAGGCTCGTCAGGCGAAGAGCAAAGCTCGTATTACCGCCTACGAAAACCTGGCGGCACAGGAACAAGAGCGTACCCAGGACGATCTGCGACTATTCATCCCGCCAGGCCCAAGGCTTGGAGACGTAGTCATTCGCTTTGAAAACGTCGCTAAAGGATACGACGACAAGCTGCTCTATGAAGGCCTCAATTTCGACCTTCCACGCGGCGGTATCATCGGCGTAATCGGGCCCAACGGCGCCGGCAAGACGACTTTGTTCCGCATGATCAGTGGCCAGGAAGAGCCCAACAACGGCAAGGTGACCCTTGGTGAAACCGTTAAGCTTGGCTACATGGAGCAATCCCGACTCGTTCTTGATCCAAAGAAGAGCGTCTACGACGTCATCTCTGGTGGTAACGAGGTCATGAAACTAGGTAAGCGAGAAGTCAACGCGAGGACCTTTGTGGGGCGCTTTAACTTCTCCGGTCCCGATCAGCAAAAATCAGTATTGGAGCTGTCGGGTGGTGAGCGCAACCGCGTACAGCTAGCGCTTCTCATTAAAGAGGAAGCAAACGTAATCCTGCTTGACGAACCTACCAACGACCTTGACGTCAACACCCTCCGCGCCCTCGAGGAAGCCCTCATCGACTTCCCCGGCTGTGCCGTGGTCATTAGTCACGACAGGTGGTTCCTTGACCGTATTGCAACGCATATCCTAGCCTTCGAAGGTGAAAGTAAGGTCGTTCTGTTCGAGGGTGGATACTCTGACTACGAGCGTAACCGTCGCGAAAGACTCGGCCGTGAAGCCGATACGCCCAAGCGTATTCGTTACGCCAAACTGAAGCGCTAAGTAGTATTTGATCCCGTTTTACTTGTGAACAGCCCGCCTATCATGAAAATTACGATGATAGGCGGGCTGTTTGTTTTAATGTGTCAGAGCTGTTCCAAAAATGCGGTTAGATCTAGTTTTTCTTCGAGACTCAGACCAATGTCAAAGCGGTCGTCATAGAAGTTGACGACATCGCCCACTGTGCGAGCACTGCCGTTATGGAAGTATGGATAACGAGCAGCGATACCCCGTAGTACTGGCACTTTGAATTTTCCAATGTCTTCCCATTTGCCGGTGACCATCGCGCGGCCAGGGTCACTGACTTTGACGGTCTTGCGTCCATCTAAACTTACAAATGTATAGAGCGGCAAATCTGATGTACGAAATTCTTCCGTGGCGACCCCATTGTCGAAGAATCTTCTAGGTATTGCCGTGTTACTGCCAGCATTGGGTGCGTTATGGCAGCTTGAGCATGTAGTATTCGCACCGAGCTCGGGGACATTGAATGTCTTGGTATTGAAGATCTGTTGTCCGCGGTAGAGAGCTCTTTGATTGGCGTTAGACGAAGAAGCAAACGCATTAAATAAGGTGAATACATTGGTGTTAAACCGAGAAATGTTTTCATTGGGAGTTAGTTTTTGGCGCGCCAGGATCTGCGCCGCACTTTCCCTTGTTGTTGAGAGATTAAAGCCTTTATTGCTCGTAATCTGAGCGGAAGTAATGGAAATTTCAAGATCGACAGCGTCGTTCATAACTCGGTCGCTTGGTACCTCCTTGGCCTCAGCATGAGTTGCGACTGCTGACCTAGCCTGTGCCAAGAGATCCTGACGCAGGTCGCCAGTTTTACTTTCGCGACCATCCCACATGACAGATGTGATTAGTTCTAAATTGGTCGTAGGCAGGGGACGTCGATAGAGTGACAATAAAGGATCCCTGGAGTCGATTTCGTTACAGTAGGTTCCAGTTGCAGATGCAAGTTTGAATTCGGCGTTGCTTGGCAGCTTTTGCTCAATGCGGATCAGCCCCTTTGAGAGAAGTAGAGAATAAGATTGACGTTTAGCAGCGATAGTCGAAACATCGGCTTTAGGGCAGTTCGCACCGTCCACGGTTCTAAAAAGTGGATCATTTCCGCGTGATGAGTTGAAGCGCTCGTTAATATTTTTCGTGTTCAGCGTCCATGAATCAAGTGGGGAGTGACAGGTTAAACAGCTACGGCCGTTACCGAAGCTCTTAACGAACGATCCGCTAACTCGCAGGCAGTTGGCTCTATTGTTGATATCAATGGACGTTCCTGATGGGTTTGTAACTAACAGGATACCATTTGGTAAACACAGAAGTCCTCCTAGAGGTGTTCCTAGCAAACCATTGACTACACTGGATGGAACGATGCCGACTAGGCTTGCCAGGGTGTTAGTAGTCCTAGCCGATAAGTTAAAAGAACTTACCCCATTCGACCCTACGAATGGACCGGCGAGCATCAGACCGTCAGGAACTTTAAGGTTCATAACCTCCGAACGGACATTGTTTGGCACGGGTACGTTAGCCGCATCTAAAAATGCAATGACACTTTTATAGTTTGGAACCTCATCTGGGCTAATCGCGACTTGAGTAAGGTCGTCCGACAACTCTGATTTTACTTCAGTTTTCGAGCCGACCTTGCCGCCCTTGGACGTCGCCGTAGCCCCACCAAATTGAGACTCAGACCCACCGCAGCCTGAAATCGAGAATAGAAATGGTAAACTAAATACTTTAATTTTTTTTAAAACTTCCCTATACATCGGGTCCCCTCTAAATTCTTGTTGTTTAATAAAAACCTGACAAGTGATGTATTAACCAACATATCGGGTAGTTTGCGGGGATTAATGAGAACAAATCGAATATACTGTAACGTTACGTAGTAACTGTGGGGATTGATCGCCATGAGTGACCAGAACTATTTGCAAAAATCGGTGATACTTTTAACCGGCGGGGCAGGTTTTCTTGGTAAGGTCGTGCTTGAACAATTGATGCGTCAAAAAGACTCTCTGGGTATCGATCGTGTGATTCTGCTCCTTAGATCGGATCGGAAAAGGGATCCGGTGCAAAGGTTTCGCGAAAGGGTGGCCACGTCTCCGTGCTTTCGCAACCTTCCCGCAGGGTGGGAAAAACACATAGAGGTTTTAGCAGGTGATTTGTCGATGCCCAATTGGGGATTAACGGCGGAACAGCAACTCGAGACGGCAAATCAGATCACGCATATCATTCACTCCGCCGCATCGGTAGATTTCAACTTGCCGCTTAAAGATGCAGCAAACGCCAACATCACGACTACGCTGTCGACGATTGATTTTGCGAAAGCATGCACTAAACTCAAACAATTCATTTACGTCTCCACAGCCTACGTGCGTCCTCATACCGAAGGCGCCATAGCTGAGGAATTAGTGGCGCTACCACTAGACCCTGCTAAGACCTACGATGACATCATTAACGACCGGGCAAATGAGTCTGCTCTTTTGACACTGACAGGCCACCCAAACACATACACATTTACTAAATGTGTGGCTGAGCATTTGGTTGCCAAAAATCGCGGGCACTTGCCGATAACTGTAGTTAGACCAAGCATTATATCGGCGGCGCTTAAGTCTCCGTTTCCAGGTTGGATCGATAGCTATGCAGCCTTAGCGGCGTTTGTCGGCGTTTTCGGGGCGGGCTACTTGCGTGTAGTTGCCGCTGACCCTGAAGCGCGGCTCGATGTTGTGCCGGTTGATGAGGTTTCTAGAATCGTTGTTGATCAATGCTTCAAAGAGGAAGCTATTCACGATCATCTCAAGATCGTCCATGCCGCAGTTGGACTGAGTAATGCTATGCGTATTGGTGATCTGCCAGCGTTTGGCACCCAATACTTCAACCAGTTCCCGGCACGGCGCCAAGCCTACCTTCGTTATTTAGGGCCCCTGAACACGATGCGTCGTCTTCAACACATCATCTTCGAGCGCATTCCCACCAGACTCGTCTGGTTAGCGGCTAGAATTACCGGACGTAAGTCTCAAGCTCGGCAGATCGGCAAGCTTGACCATGTGCTCAAAAGCATCTTCAAGCTGTTCCCTTATTTCACGCACAACTCGTTTGACTTCAAGATGAGTTATAAAAAGCCAGTCAGTATCGACCGTGACGCTTACTTGCAGCTGATCTGTGAAGGTGTCAGGACGCACCTGCTTCGGTAGCAGGTGTATCGCGGGGAGCGCTATCCAGGACTTAGTTAAACATGCTCTCCAGATCCTTGGGCACTGAGCTTACGACGTCACCAATGAGTCCGATATTCACGCCGGCCCACTCCCGGCGATACTTCACGACTTGGGACTGGCGTCCGGGTAGTTGAATAGTCAGGGTTTGGGCATCGGCCCATTTGATGTCGAGTAGTTCGTCAGATGGGAGGACTAGAACGGTGGAGTTATCCTCGAGCTTGTTGTCCTTTATCTTATAAAGCCTGACTTCTGTCGCAACAGCCATGCTGGGTCCACAGTCTACCCTGAACTGCTGAGCGGTAAATTCACCCGAAGGACTAGCAACCGACTGCAGCTCCGCACGTTTGCAGCGATCCTTCCAGACTAGCATGACGCCCAGGAAGGGAAGTGCTAACACGCCCAGTAACACGATGGCCGCCTTTAGCTTTGACCCCTTAGTGGGTGCTACGCTCGCCACGGGATTTGAAACGCTGCCTTCGGAATTTGTTTGGCTGAGGTTTTCGCTCATTGTTGCTCGCGGCCCTTTCGGCAAACACGAAGGCGATACCGCCCTCGGGCGTGAGTTGTAATCGGGCGTTAAAAGGACGCCCAAACTTAGAGGTAAAACCTTGGAGCTCGTCTGTAATGCGAGCTTGAATCAGGGTCTTGACCTCACTTTGGCTCAGTTCTCTCTTACACAGGATCCTCGGCAGCATCAAGCCAGTTGGCTTTTGCTCACCCCTAGCGAAGGCAGCAAGCCTTGTGGTGCAGACGTAAGCCCCACGCGTCTCTACGACCTGGCAGCCCTCTCCCACATTATGGACCGGACAATCCGCGATGACGACTCGCTCCTGCTGGGGTCTATCATCTGTAGCCTTCGAAGCTCCTTGCCGCCCTGCCTTGGCACCAGCTCCCCTACCCCGCTGCCGCGGCGCAGCCGCCTCAGCAAACGGGTCCTCAGCGGCTGAGGTCTCGCCGTCTTGGCCTTGCACTACGACTTTACCAGCCCGTAGCTCCAATCTGGCTTTGTAGTCCTGCTTAGATCTGGTCTTAAAGCCGTCGAGTTCGCTGGTCGAGCCCTGTTGAATTAGGGTCTCAGCATTGTTTCGATCGACATACCGTCCCGCTATTTCCTTCCAGACTCTAAAACCACAACCGGCATTGGGTCCGGTCACTGTCACACAGGCGTAATAAAGATTGCGCTCAAAGACTTTGGGCACTCCGAGCGCAAACTCGGATCCCTTCTGCCTGCAGACCGGACAGTCGCCCAAGGGATTTTCGTCAGGGTATAGTTGCTGCCACTCGAGCTTCTTCGCGGCGTTTACCACCTCTGCCGTGTAGCGGCTAATTTCTGCCATATAGGCTTGCTCATGCCGCTTCCCAGACTCGACCTCTGCCAGCTCTAACTCAAGGCGCGCAGTAAGCTCTGGAGAGGTTAATCTCACCACATTAAGCCGCTGCAGCGTTTTGATCAGATGGATCCCCTTGAAGGTGGGGCGAAGTGACTCGTCAACGTATTCCTTGGTCTTCAGATTCTGAATGATGTCGGCTCGTGTTGCCGCAGTGCCAAGACCTTCTGCACTGTTAAGCGCTGCCTGAAGCTCCTCGCTTTCGATCTGACGCCCCGCGTGCTCCATTAGGCTTAGAAGTCCAGCCTCCGTGATTCTAGGTGGTGGCTTAGTAGTTTCGCCTTTCAGGTTACGGTTAGTTATCTGGACGTGGGCATCTTTGCCCTTAAGTGGAGGCAGTTCCTTTGCCGAGCCGTCCTCGGTTTGACGGTCGTAGACGCTTAACCACCCAGGAACGCGCAAGGCCTCAAGAGGCCCAGTCTTAAAATGGTGGTCGCCGCAAACAGTCGTGCGTTTGACCCGATCATAAACTGCTGGTGGATAAAAGGTTGCAAGGAATCGCCGCACCACGGCGTCAAAGAGCTTGGCGTCGTCTCCACTGAGGCCCTTAAACTTACCCGTGGGAATGATGGCAAAGTGATCACTGACCCCAGCGTCGTTAAAAGTACGCTTGTCGTTGCAGCGACCGTTTCTCAGGATATGGGAGGCTGCGTCACCATAGGTATCGTGACCCGCCAACGCTTTAACAAGGCGGTCCACCTCGGCCCGGTAGTCGCTCGGCAAACACTGGGAACTAGTCCGTGGATAGGTAATGACCTTGTGACTCTCGTAACATCGCTGCGCTGCATCAAGGGTCCTCTTAGAGGTCCACTTGTAACGCTGAGCCATGTATTTCTGGAGCCCCGTCAGGTGAAAAAGATAAGGGGCGTGACGCAGACTCTCGTCCCGAGTTTCATTAGCGATGCCGCTTGCACCATCTAAGCTGGTGGCGATCTCCCGCGCACGAGCCTCGTCAAAGACGCGGTCATCACGCCTGTCAGGCTCTCTCTCGTTAGCCTTAAACTTTGGATCGTACCAAATGCCCTCATAAGTGTGATCGCCAGCGTCAAAAGTCGCTGTTAGCCGCCAGAAAGGCCGCGGTATGTGGCCAAGAATCTGCAACTCCCGGTCCACCAAAAGGGCGAGAGTCGGGGTCTGAACTCTGCCAACCGACCAAGGCACTCGCTCACTCCGCGTCCGCAGACGCTGACTGAAGGCCCTCGTAGCATTCATTCCGATCAGCCAATCGCTGCGGGCGCGACATGCGGCTGCCGCTCCAAGTCCATCGAGGTCAGTGCCGTCTCGTAGTGACTGAAATCCCGCCCGAATGGCCTCCGCCGTCATCGACTGGAGCCACAGGCGTCTTACCCACTGCTTAGCACCGACAAAGTCGACAATCTCACGAAAGATTAACTCTCCCTCGCGGGCTGCGTCACACGCATTGATAAGGCAATTGACGTCCGGTCGCTCGATCAGTGACCTGAGGATCTTGATGCGTTGTTCATGGCCAGCGATGGGTTTGAGAAGAAACTCTTTAGGAATAATAGGTAGGAGTGCGATATTCCAGCTGCGATAGGCTCGGTCGATCTCTTCAGGTTCAAGCAAGCTGAAGATGTGCCCCACGGCAAAACTACAGATATAACGATCGCTTTCCCAATATGCTCCGCCAGACTTAGCTGAAAAGCCCCCCAGGGCGTCCACTATGTCACGTGCCACACTTGGTTTTTCTGTAATAATGAGGGCTTTGGCCACGGGCAACCTCCAGCTCAAGGTTGTACCACGGCCACAGCTAGAAAGCTCACAGTTTCCGCCAAGTTGGACGGACTTGAGCTGGCCTCATATCGGGCGTTTAAGCCTCTGGCGCTGCTTCTTTAGCCTTTGGCTTCAGAACTTTAACTTTGCCAGCGGCCTGGAGGACCTTGGTCTTTTCCTCACCGTTGATCAGACCGCCGCCGCGCTTACGCACTGCAAAACGACCGTTACGACGCTTCACGACTTTATAATCACTGGCTTTCTTAATGGCCACCGGGGTATCCTCCTGGGCAGATCTTGGGATAAAAACGAACTCATCTTTTATCCCTCGATGTCCCTTACGTCAATCATCTGTAGCAGCAGGAGCCGCAACCTTGGTTGAGACACAGACCCAAAAGTCCCATTTCACGGAAAGTCCACTCAACGGCCTGATCTTCAACATCGTCTTGCCGGCAGTCATTCTCTTCAAGCTAAGCTCTCCCGAGCGTCTAGGTCCCATGGGAGCTCTGGTTGCTGGCCTGATCTTTCCGACGGGATTTGGCCTCTATGATTTCTATCTACGCCGCAAGGCAAATCCGATCTCTATCCTTGGGTTCATAAGTATCCTGGCGACCGGTAGCTTCGGCCTTATGCACCTGGATGCCAAATGGTTTGCAGTTAAGGAGGCGACCATACCGTCCCTCATGGGAATCGCGGTACTTGCGTCTCTTAAGACCAAAACTCCGTTTGTTCGGACCTTGCTCTATAACGACAAAGTGATGGACGTCGAACTTGTTGACCGCGAGCTCGCTGCGCGTGGCAATGCCGACCAGTTTGACCGGCTTTTGACTACGACCACGTTTCTCCTGGCGGCGTCGTTTCTGCTGAGTGCAATTCTCAACTACACTTTGTCGACCGTCATCATCAAAAGTCCTGCTGGCTCTGTTGAATTCAACCAAGAGCTTGGGCGCATGACAGCCATCAGCTACCCAGCAATCGTTTTGCCTTGTATGGTGATCACCATGCTCGCGCTTTGGCGCCTGGTCGCAGGCATCAAAGCGCTGACCGGTCTCGACTTCGACACCGTATTCAAACAAAAGCCAGCCAGCGTCAAAGCTACTGCCAAATCAGACTAAGGTACCCAGACCATAGAGCCAGCGTCCGATCAGAGCCTGGCTCTACCGCCCACTTAGCGACCTTGGTAGCAAGTGTCTCAGGACCAGAAGTTTCGGCAA
>OMIY01000134.1 GCA_900299215.1 bacterium
GCAACCTTTAGGTTGTCACCAGGGATTGCCTCAACTGCAAACAAGCTTACGCGGCCAAGATACTGACCTTCAGATCCAAAATTTTGCTACGCGGGACTTTGCCGCTGCCAACGCAAAGCCTCATCCTGGGCATCCCAATCGACTTCAACTAAATTATGGATCCATAAACCTCGGCATGAACCGCTGGACACTTTTATATCAGGGTGCTGGTGGCGATATTGAAGTACCAGTTCAGCCCGTCAATCAATTACTGTCAGTTGAGGTTGAGTCAAAGTCGATTCTTAGCTTAGATCATGCGACTCTTTTACCAACTGCCGATTCTCTAAGTATTGATACAAACAAGCCCCTCAAGTTTTCCTGGACCATTGGTAATTCACTATTGGACCCATCGTACCTTGTTGTTCAGATTGGCAATCTAAACAACCCTGGATCACTTTACTGCGTGTTCAACGCCAATACAGGAAGTGCTTCCATTGAGCCTGAAATGCTTCAAAAGCTGGATGATGGTTCTCTTGATTTGCAAGCAAAGTTGATCACCAATCAATTAAAGGTCAAAGAAGGTTGGTTGATCACCACAACGGATTGGCGAATGGGACGTTTGAGCAAATGAAAAATCTTTTATCTAAAGCTTGGCTACTATGTTTGCTAGTTGCCTGCATAACTTCCAAGGTTGCTCAAGCCGCAACAGTCAATGCCTTAAGTAACTCGAAAAGTATGGTCTCACTAACTAGTGACCCTGAGGAAAACTTTAAGGCAAAAGACAAGATCTGTATTATTGGACCCCAAAAAAAGAAACTAGCGTGCGGCACCGTATTAAAGGTCAAAGGTGGGACTAAGATTATCGTCAAAATTCCAAACAAAAACGAACTGAGCGCTTTAAAGAAGGGCATGAAAGCTCGAATTGAAAAAGTAGCCGGTAGTGGCAGCGAGGGCGATGAAATTGAGTCACCTGGAACTGAAACTACTGGCAGTAAAAAAGCGCCTTTTAGGGTTGCCGCAGGTTGGCTGTCAGCACTTTCATTACCAGCAAGCTACAATCAAGTTTCCTATTTACCACCAGAAGGAAACGCGCCAACTACTATATGGAAAACAGAATCAAAAATGTCGAGCGGGATACTACCTCCATCCTATATCGGATTCGGCGGAGAAATCGGCATCCCTATTGGTTCAAAAGCCCTATCTCTAGGTGCGAAGTATCAAGTTTTTCAGTCCACGATCTACTCGTCTAATTACCAGACCGATCTGACTGATCCGTATGTTTCTACACAAACCTCAGGAGGTGCCTTCGGCACTTGGGCTGACTTCACGTTTCTGCGAAAAAATCTTACGAAAAAACTCGCGCTCAACACAAACGCTGGTGCTGGATTCGACCTCTACTCGGTATCAGTAAAGGCGAAAAAGCTAACCGAACCGGCCGCTGCTGCATCGGCTACGCTTCAATCTTTGCTTTTAGCTGACGCTACCACCGAGGGGACTCCAATCATAACTGGGTCGGCTAAGCTTGGCATTTTATCGCTGCGAGCTGGTGCTCGCGTAGAATTTCAAATCGTCAAACATCTAGGGCTATCGATTGGAACTACGGTAATACTTCCATTGGCTGCAATGATGAATTCCTCTTCAGTAGAAGTTGCCGACGGGGAGGATCGCGGCATTGCGGACACCAAAGCTGATTTTAAACAGGGTTTAGGGCTTGCGAAAAAATCATTTGCCTTGGATGTTTTGATCGGTACCTATGCGAGTTTCTAAACGTGAGGTACATCCACCTCAACACGCCTACCATCCTCCAATAGGCTAGGATCCTTTCGTATTTGGGCGTAAATCGTCGCTATTGAATTGCGGTACTCTGACGCTCCAAAGCTTATGCTATCGTTAAAAGCTGTACGACCGCCCCGATGGAAATTCAGCGTCCTTGGGACAGTCCAGGTCCTGAACCCCTTAATCATGTAGGATACGGCCACCACCAATTGTCTCGGGTCATTAAGCGGAGACCCGAAGTCTTTGGCGCCATAGCCGAGCTCCTGAAGCATATCGAAATTAATATTCAAAATACTGACGTTCGCCGATGGGGTGTTGTCTTTACTACGGTCTATCTCGTCGATGGTCATGAAAGTGGTCTCTTGCATAGCAATTGCCAGTACCAGAGCTTGCTCAGGGGCAGTTGCTCCAGCTTCCCGCAGCGCCACCATCAGTGCCTGCTTGTTTTCCTTCAGGCTCCTGCCGTAGTCGGTGATGGCAAATTTTGCGTTTCCGAGGACATCCAAGGAAACAGGAGGAATCGGCGAGGTCGGGTTCTCAACCTGGGTCGGGCTCTTCGCTGGTGGCTTTCTGCCATTACTGGTCGAATCGCCTTGCTGGTCAGCCTCCTGGCAGGCGAGGACGGCAAAAATTGCCGGGACCAGTACAAAAAATATCCATTTCCGATTAAAATTTCGGATAAGCGTCTCTTTTTGCCATTACACCAATTACCCTGTGAGGGAACTGAGCAAAATTAGTGCCAAAATTCGAGCTGTCCTAGGTATCTGAAAATGACTGAATTAATTACTTTTTAGCCCAATCTAGTTTGTGTTTAAACCATTTTCATTTTGAGATTTTGTCAAATCGATTGGCGAACTTTTTATGTACCACTTGGTCCAATAAAGTGGTTACAAAAAACCAACTTGAGCAAAGATTGCACAAAAAAGCGAAGTAAGGATGACGTAGAACATTTTAAGATGGCCGAATGTCCGCAATTGGCTGTGGAAAACCTGTTGATACTAATGTGGAATTGTCCATTAACCTGGCTAAATTATTGGCAAAAAGATGGGCTAACTGAAGACCGTTTTTATAGAAACCCAGTGCCAACCAGAGCCGTCGAGGCATAGGACCCGGAAAAACCACAGAGCCGACACCTGGAACACGGGATTTAAACCTACCGCGGATACCCCAAAGACTTGCAATGGACGCTGGCGGCGTGATTATTTTTTCAGCTTCTTGACGAAGCTGGGACACAAATTGCTCATTTGGTGCACAAAAAGACAAAGCAGTTTGGTGACGTGACGAAGATCCGTAGAAAAAATTGGGACCATTGACGACCAAATTGATTTTGCCGATTTTTAGTACAAATTGATCACTGACTGTTAGCGAACCAGTGATCGTTTCGCCCTCGAATAAATCCTGTCGAATGTCAGGAAAGCCAGAGCGCTCAAGGATATCGTTACCAAACACACCTGTGGCCAAAACGACCTCATTTGATCGAATCATTTGACCATCATTTAAACAAATTAGCAGACCAAGGTCATTTGCGGGGGTGATTCTCTCAACCAACTCCTCATGAAAGAGGACCCCGCTGGAGCGCAAATAAATTTCGAGAGCATCAAGGCAGGCTGACGGATCAAACCATAAATCCTCGAAATAATGAAAAGCCCCCATGGCACTGTCCAGGATTCTAGACTGCTGGGGAAAACGCTGACTCAGGCCTTGGTGATCAAGGACTGCGACATTTTTACAGCCTGTGAATTGCCTGTGGAAAACTCGTTCACGAATGTGGCGGTAGGCAGCTAAATTTGGAAAAGGCTCAAAAGCGCCGTCAAAGTTCCGCGGTATCGGATGGTTAGACAGGCGCTCTAATCGCTCCAGCCAACGCCTCAGTCCCTTATGACCAGCTATCTTAAGGCCGAAAAAAGGATTTTGAGCGACGATGTTGCCCTTTAGCGTCGAGGTCCCTACAGCAGCCCTACTTGCAGCTCCAGGAACCGATTTAGGGCCCACTAACGTGACCTGCCATCCCTGTTCGTGCAATACCTGAGCTATCGCTAATCCGACTATGCCTCGGCCGATCACACTTACTTGACGCTTTTCCATACCACTTAAGACCAATTAGCTCATTGATTTCTGAGCTTTACGTCAAAGGGCGGCTAGTTCGGCAAAGATCTCTCGCCGCATCGCAGCAATACCTGGCGATTGACGTCCGCTCCGGACACGATTGGTCAGCAACATGACATACTCACGCTTCTCAGGCCATAGCCAAAAAGCGACTCCTGTGAAGCCCATATGACCGATTGCAGCGCCCTGACCAAAGGGTAGGGCCGATTGATCTGCGCCCTGGCGCCAGCCTAAGAGGCTGCCATTGGGCGTTTGTGAGACGGGAAGTACTCTCTGCTTAAGATTTTCTGCAAGCAGGCTTTGACCAACCTGCGAGGCTAGAAGCCTATGGAGGTATTTAGCTATAGCACGGCCGCTGCCGAAGATCCCTGCATGCCCGGCGATTCCTCCTAAGGCCGCACAGTTTTCGTCGTGAACTTCGCCGATTAATTCCTTTCCGCGCAAAGCACACCATGAAGTAGGAACGACCTTATTCGGTTCAGGAATATCTCTTTCGTAATAAAGTTCGATATCACCGCTAGACAACTTATTCTGGGCAAATTCCCGAAAGACGGAAGCTTGGTCTTGTCCCCCTAAAACCTCGATTAAATAACCAAGAAGGATAAAACCAACGTCGCTGTAAACGTCTTTGCCAACAACTCCTATATCTTTTACGTTCCGATTTAAAACTTCTGTCATTAATTGATGACGATTGCTGGTAAGTTTGAGGGATTCCCCAGTAACCGATCCGAGCTTGCAGATCCAGAAGTTTCGCCAAGCGGGAAGTCCAGATTTATGCGCGAGCAAGTCAGCTATCTTGACGCTCAAAAATCGCGAATCAAGGGAGTGATTCAAGCCTGAAAGCCAGTCTCCTACTACGCTAGACATAGGCCATTTCTTATCGCCTAAAACCTGAAAAACAAGCGGCGTAGTAACCAAGGCTTTGGTCAAACTTGCTAGATCGAACACGGATCGACCATCCGGCAAGTGTTCGTACTCAAAATATGGGATCTCGTCGTCTATTGAACCACGCGCAGAGTAACAATGTGTAAAAAGACCTGACTCACTGTAGCGAGCAAAAATATTTTCGATTTTGCTCGATGTTTTAGCCACGGCGCGATTCCAGCCTTTTAATTAGGATTGTGTTTACCAAGCCGGGGTTCATCTTACCCTTACTTGCGCGCATTATTTGCCCGACAAAAAACCCTAGAACCTTTTCCTTCCCAGCGAGGAATTGAGCGATCTGATCCGGGTTATCATCAAGAATTTGATCCACGACTTTGATGATCGCATCCTCATCGCTTACCTGAATTAAACCAAGTCTATTTACAATTGACTGAGGATCTTCACCAGTCTTGACCATTTCTTCGAATACGGATTTGGCGATCTTGTTTGATATAGTGCCAATACCGATTAATTTTAGTAATGCCGCTAGGCCATTACAACTGATCACTGGCTTAAGAAAATTCCATTTTTGCTCAGTTGCAAGTGGAACAATTTCACCTATCACCCAATTAGCGACAATTTTGGCAGGCACTTTTCCATCAGTTGCAGATACCGATTTTTCAAAATAGGACGCAACGTCTCTGTCCTGAGTCAGCATATCGGCGTCATGCTCTGGAAGGCCGTAATTCTCAATAAATCTCGCAGACATTGCTAAAGGTAACTCAGGCAGTTCCCGTTCTACAGCGGCTAATCGCTCAGTATCTATATGGAGTAGTGGTAAGTCGGGGTCTGGAAAGTAACGATAGTCGTGACTTTCTTCCTTGCTTCGCATTGGTAAGGTACGCCCAGACTCGGCATCAAACAAAAGCGTCTGTTGAATCACCTTTGACCCGCTGGATATTAACTCCTTTTGTCGCTCAATTTCGTAGGTGATAGCGCGCTCAACATTGCGAAATGAGTTTAAATTCTTAATTTCGCACCGAGTGCCAAGATTCATGCTCCCTACAGGACGTATTGAAACATTGGCGTCACAACGAAAGGATCCCTCTTCTAGATTGCCGTCGCTAATACCAATATGTCGCACTAAAGATCTTAAACTTCTGAGGTATGCCGCTGCATCAGCTGCAGACTTAATCACTGGTTTAGTTACTATCTCGACCAGAGGTATTCCTGCGCGATTGTAATCTACATGACTTGCTTCCCGTTCATGTATGTTTTTTCCGGCATCTTCTTCGATGTGAATTCTTATCAAATCGACACTGTAGTTTGCGTTAACCTGAACAGTGCCTCCCTCACAGTAGGGTCTATCGAATTGGGTAATCTGGTAGCCTTTGGGTAGATCTGGATAAAAATACTGTTTCCGAGCAAATACGCTTTGTTCCCGAACTTTACCACCCACCGCTAAAGCAAGTTTTATTGCAAAGTTCACAGCCTTTTTATTGAGAACAGGGAGAGTTCCCGGCATCCCCAAACAGACTTCACAAACATGATGATTAGCTGCGGCTCCAAATGTCGTAGAACAACCACAAAATAATTTTGATTCGGTGGCTAGTTGACAGTGGACCTCAAGACCAATTACTGGCTCAAACTGCACAGAATCGCCCTCATAACGCTGGTTGCCGTTTCAAACTAGAGCCGACTTCATTTTCATAAGCCAAAGCCGTCGTCAGAAGTTCTTTTTCTGAAAGAGGGCGGCCAATAAGCTGCATCCCAATTGGGAGGTTTTGGTGATCATAGCCACAAGGAACCGACATAGCTGGTAAACCTGCAAGATTTACCCCAAGTGTACAAATATCCCCTAAATACATAGTCAACGGGTCATCAATCTTTTCGCCGATTTTGAATGCCGTTGTCGGTGCGACGGGAGATAGCAGAACATCAACCCGTTCAAACGCTAAATTAAAGTCACGAGCAATTTGCCGCCGCATCTGGGTGGCCTTGCCGTAATAGGCATCGTAATATCCGGAAGATAAGGCAAAAGTCCCCAGCATGATGCGCTGTTTAACCTCACGACCAAATCCCTCTTGGCGTGAATACTTGTAGACTTCCTTAAGCTGATTAACTTGCTCGGTTGTCCTATGGCCAAAGCGAATGCCGTCATATCTTGCCAAGTTCGCTGAGGCCTCGGCCGTTGCTATTAGATAATACGATGAGACGCTGTGCCTAAGTGATGGCACGGAAACATCGTGGATTTCAGCACCCATCGACTGAAAAACTCTTACCGCGTCACGGATAGATGAGTTGACCGATTCGTCTAATCCACTTCCAAAGAGCTCGGTGACAATCCCGATTCGAAGACCTTTTAAACCCGATTTTAAATGGGCAAGTGAGTTAATGAGCTCTGGAGAACTTCCTCTACGACTTGTGCTATCGCGCGGGTCATGACTGGCAATAACATCATAGACCATTGCTGTATCTATGACGCTGCGAGCGAAAGTTCCAATTTGATCCAGAGACGAAGCATAGGAGATAAGTCCGTAGCGGCTAACAGCCCCATAAGTTGGCTTAAGGCCGTAGACTCCACAAAATGCGGCGGGTTGACGGATGGAACCGCCAGTGTCCGATCCCAGCGCAACTGGGGCTAGGTCTGCTGCTACAGCTGCGGCAGAGCCACCGGATGAACCACCAGGCACACGGGTTAGATCCCATGGGTTATAGACCGGACCAAAACTAGAATTCTCGTTAGAACTACCCATCGCGAATTCGTCTAAATTGGTCTTTCCAAATATGATGGCACCAGCCTTGCGCAGACGTTCAACGACAAAGGCATCATAAGTTGGTCGAAAGTTCTTCAACATCCTGGAAGCGCAGGTCGTTGGCATGTCCCGCGTACAAATGTTGTCCTTAACTAAAACTGGAACTCCAGCCATCGGAAGATCTTCACCAGCCTTGACGCGCTCACCAAGGACCGAAATCTGACTCTCGACAGAATTTGCATCAAAATAAATATGGCTATTGAGCCTAGGAGCAATGGACCTAGTTCGATCTAAGTAGAACTCGGCAAGGTCGGACAATTTCACTTCGCCCGATCTGACCAATTTGCTTATTTCACTAGCGGACAATTGATAGGGATGAAACGCTGCGGTAGTAGTCAAACTCTATGCTCCCTAATCGATCACCCGCGGCACAATAAATGCCGTTCCCTCTTTTTTGGTGGCATTTTGCAAAGCCAATTCTGGAGCAAGAGAAGCCTGACAGTGATCGTCTCGCTCAAGCTCCTTGCTCTCGAAGGCAAATCTTTCGGAGGGGGCCTTAGTGTCTGATGCCAGGTCGAGTTGATTTAACTCACTCGCATATTTTAGAATGCGGGATAGTTGTGTCTGAAAGTAGGCGACATCAGTAGAGGAAAGCTGCAGATTGGCCAGATCTGCAACTTTAATGACGGTGCTTGCGTCAACCTCGATTTCAGAAACTTCGGCCAAACTAGACCTCTTCGCCTTCTAGCTTTTGAACTTTGCAAAGACTTATGACTTTCTCACCAGTTTCCACTGTCATGAGCCGCACGCCCTGAGTCACTCGTCCAATGACGCCAACTTCATTCACATTGAACCTAGTAATCTTTCCTGACGATGTCATGACCATCAGGTCGTCATTTTCGTCGACCTGTAGGATGCCTACCACTAGTCCGTTTCGCTCAGTTACCTTGATGGTGAAGATGCCCTTTCCACCGCGGGACTGAACTCTGTATTCCTCGAGAGGAGTTCTCTTGCCGTATCCACCTTCACATACCGAAAGGATGGTAAAGTTGCCACGAATCACTTCCATACCGATGACTCGATCCGGCTCATTAGGAAGGCCACCAGAACTGATTTCCTCTGCGGCTGCTACCTGATCTTGGCTTAATTCAGCCGTGTCCGCCCCTTCACCAAATCTGATTCCTACCACACCTCGAGATGCCCTGCCTGTAGGACGAATCTCTTCCTCATTGAAGCGAATAGCTTTGCCCCAACGGGTTGCGATTAGAATTTCATTTGTGCCATCGGTAATTGCGCAACTGACTAAGGAATCGCCTTCGTCTAGCTTCAAACCGATGATTCCGGATGAGCGAACATTGGAATAGGCCATTAAGTCAGTTTTCTTGACGAAGCCGTGAGCCGTCACCGAAACAATGAAATGGCCTTCCTTGAATTCTTTTAATGGCAATACCGAGACGATTTTTTCGCCTTCGGTTAGCTTACAGAGGCTTGCAAAGTGCTTACCGCGAGAGCGCAGTGGAAGTTCCGGTAACTGGTACACTTTGAGCTCAAAGACTCGACCGATATTAGAGAAGCAAAGTAGGGTTTGGTGGTTACTGGTCATGAAGACAGTGCTAACAACATCTTCTTCACGGGTTAGCATACCCGCTTTACCCTTACCACCCCGGCGTTGCGCTCTAATGTCCTCGAGCGGAGTTCTCTTGACATAGCCAGTATGAGAAATGGTAACCGCAACTTCTTCGTCTGCTACCAGGCTTTCCATCGTGAATTCATCTGCTGCAGAAGCGATGATTTCGGTACGACGCTGATCCCCGTGATTTTCGCGCAGGAACTTGAGCTCCTCACGGATAAGGTTGGTAACCCGCTCAGGTTTTTCCAAAATATCCTTAAGATCAGCAATCAAAGCCATTACTTCTTTGTATTCGGCAACGATCTTATCGCGCTCAAGACCCGTCAATCTTGCGAGTCGCATCTCAAGGATGGCCTTGGTCTGAATCTCTGTCAGTCCAAACTTGGCGATCAGTTCGCCAGCCGCGATGGCCGGATCACGTGATTTCCTGATTATGGCGACTACTTCATCGATGTTCTCAACGGCGATCTTTAAGCCGGCAAGGATGTGACCACGCTCTTCCGCTTTCCTTAATTCGAAAGCGGTTCGACGAAGCACGACTTCACGACGATGCTGGTAGAAAACCTCAAGCAATTGCTTAAGATTTAATATCCGCGGAGCACCGTTTACTAGCGCTACAACATTGACCCCAAAGGAACTTTGCATGGGAGTCAATTTATAGAGATTATTAAGTATAATGTCGGCGTTTTCGCCTTTTTTCAGGTCTATGACAACCCTGATTCCGTCTTTGTTGGACTCATCCCGAATATCCGAGATTCCTTCAATTTTCTTAGCGTGAACCAGCTCAGCAATTTTCTCGATCAACCTAGATTTGTTGACCTGATAAGGAATCTCCGAAATGACAATGCGTTCACGCCCAGATTTTCCGGAATCCTCGACTATAGCTCTTGCTCGCATGATGACTGATCCATGACCAGTCAAATACGCTTGTTTGATGCCAGTTATGCCGTAAATCAAACCAGCTGTCGGGAAATCCGGACCCTTCACATAATCCATCAGACGATCGACCGAGATTTTTGGATCTTCGATAAGCGCCTCTAGAGCCTGAACTACTTCGGAAGTATTGTGCGGCGGGATGTTCGTTGCCATACCGACGGCGATACCACTTGCTCCGTTAATCAGCAGCTGAGGTAACCTTGATGGCATTACGACCGGCTCCAACTCCTTGCCGTCGTAGTTGGGTACGAAGTTAACCGTCTCTTTATCAATGTCAGCGATTAAAAGATCGGCGATCTTCTCGAGTCTAGCTTCGGTATAACGCATGGCAGCTGCGCTATCACCGTCGATGGAGCCGAAGTTACCCTGACCATCAATAAGTGGGTAACGTAAGCTAAAGTCCTGCGCCAGGCGGACTAAAGCCTCGTAAACTGAAGAGTCACCATGCGGGTGAAACCGGCCAAGCACATCACCGACAATACGGGCTGACTTCAGGTAAGGCCGGTTATGAAAGTTACGAAGCTGGTACATGGCAAATAGAATGCGTCGCTGTACCGGCTTAAGACCGTCTCTTGCGTCAGGTAGAGCGCGAGAGACAATGACACTCATCGAATAATCGAGGAATGCCGAGCGCATTTCCTCTTCAATCTTGATCGGGACTATGTGTTTGATTTGTTCCATGCTAGTTCCCTTAGACGTCCAGGTTACGGACGTTTAGCGCATTTTTTTGAATGAAATCACGACGCGGTTCAACATCATCGCCCATTAAAGTAGAGAAGATGTGGTCAGCTTCCATCGCGTCATCGACTTCCACATTGAGTAAAGTCCTCTTAGTGGCATCCATGGTCGTTTCTTCGAGCTGCTCGGCGTTCATTTCCCCCAAGCCTTTATAGCGTTGAATGTAGGCGCCTTTTCGTCCCTCTTGCTCAATGAAAATTTTCAAGTCGTATAGATTCGACAAGGTTCCCGTGTCAGCATCAGACGCAACTACAAGCTCTTTATTTTCCTCACCATCCATGGCTTCTGGCTGGCTTTCGACTTCAACTTGCTCTTTGCCAGCTGCCTTGGATTTTTTGAGCCTGCTAAAGGTAAATGGCGCAACAGCAACTTCCTGCATTTGCTTGCTGATACGTCGTAGCTCAACAATTTCCCCGGAGGCAAAGAGGCCAGAATCAATTATGGAAGTTTGAGGCAAATCTCTAATGCGCGTCTCAAGTATGACTTGGTAGCGACTATGTTCGGCATCGAATACGATTCGCTCGTTGACGAAAAGCCTTTGCCCAGCGAGTTTGGATCCTAAATAGGTCTTAATGCGCTCGACTAAAAGCTTGCTCGTTGCCTCATCAGCTAAAGACTGCGGACCAACATCTTCGTTTTCAACAAAGAACTGGACTAACTCCCGTGGTTTCCGACGGGTACTAAGATCCATAAGTTCGTTGTACCGCGAAAGTTTGGCAATAAGCCCCGAGATCACGCCGCGATCGATATCTTTACCTTTTCCATCCCTCAATTGGAGGTTGGACATACCGGCGTCGATCAAGAACGAGAGCAATGCCGAATCATCCTTGAGATACCGCTCTAACTTTCCTTTGCGGTACTTATAGAGTGGTGGCTGAGCAATGTACAAATATCCGCGTTCAATGATTTCGGGCATTTGACGGAAGAAGAATGTTAATAGGAGAGTCCTAATGTGAGCGCCGTCTACGTCGGCGTCAGTCATCAGAATAATCTTGTGGTACCTGAGTTTAGTGATATCGAAATTATCTTTGCCGATACCGGTACCCAAGGCTTGAATGAGGAGTTTAATCTCCTGCGATGACAGCATTTTGTCATAGCGAGCCTTCTCCACGTTGAGAATCTTACCGCGCAACGGCAATACGGCTTGAGTCCGCTTATCGCGGCCTTGCTTAGCTGAACCACCTGCCGAGTCACCCTCGACAAGGAACAGTTCGCATTGCTGAGGATCTTTCTCCTGGCAGTCGGCCATTTTTCCAGGTAGCCCAGCAAAATCGAGAGCCCCTTTGCGCTGAGTCAACTCGCGAGCCTTTTTAGCAGCGAGGCGAGCTCTTGCTGCGTCGATAATTTTATTCACAACACGGCGAACGACTTCTGGGTTTTGCTCAAAATAGGCTGTTAACTTCTCGCCAATAATGGTTTCAACCCAACCTTTTACCTCGGTGTTTCCCAGTTTGTTTTTTGTCTGACCTTGAAACTCCGGATTCTTAACCTTGACAGCTATGACACCCGTCAAGCCTTCCCGGATGTCGTCGCCCGTGATCCCCTCTTTGAAGGTTTTGAGCATGCCGGTCGATTCCGCAAACTGATTAACAACTCGAGTTAAGGCTGAGCGCAGACCGGTAACGTGGGTTCCACCCTCGTTGGTATGAATATTATTTACATAGGAGTAAAAGCTTTCGGTGTAGGCATCCGTCCACTGCAGGGAACACTCCATTGCAGCTTAGATTTTTCCACCATCAGCACTTAATTGGGTGCCGGTTATGTAAACCGGTTGAGAGTGCAGGGGAGTCCTGCCCTTAGCAAGGTATTCGACGAAAGACAAAAGCCCACCCTCGTAGTGAAAGTCTGCTTCCTGATCGGTGGTTTCGTCTTTCAGGGTGATTCTCACCCCTTTATTTAGAAACGCTAACTCACGCAGCCTTTTCGTCAGCACATCAAAGCTAAATTTTGTCTCAGGAAATATCTGAGAGTCGGGCTTGAAAAATGTTTGAGTACCCCGACTATCAGTGGCCCCAATCACAGTTACTTGATCGTCTGGTTTACCGCGCTTATACGACTGCATGTATACCTTGCCGTCCTTGCGCACTTAGACTTTACACCACTCAGACAAAGCGTTAACTACGGATGCACCAACACCGTGCAGACCACCTGAGAACGCAAAGGCCTTATCATCAAACTTGCCGCCTGCGTGAAGCACGGTCATGATGACTTCTAAAGCTGATTTACCGCCTTTGTGCTGATCAACAGGAATACCCCGACCGTTGTCTTTAACACTGCAACTGCCATCAATGTGAAGAGCCACGTTGATTTCATTACAGTGACCACCCATAGCTTCGTCGATGGAGTTATCAACAATCTCGTAAACGAGGTGGTGAAGGCCATCCAGGGACGTGGATCCGATGTACATCCCTGGTCTTTTCCGTACTGCCTCTAAACCTTCGAGTACCTGAATGTTTTCGGCAGAATATTCGTTCTTAGGCTTATCAGTCATGATCGCCGCCTTCCTAGACTCAGTCATTCTGTTTGATCGGCACTAACACATGCTTTGACCGGCATTCTGCCGGTTCATGTTTGGGGACAATAACTATTGGGTCCTCATTGCTCTCTTCGTTAAAATGGAGGGCGAGTTCCTTGCTCTCAGTTGTCGAAAAAATGTCTGTCAGGAACTTACCATTAACCGCAATGTCGAATTGTGGCCCGTGATAATCCACTAACGGAACCGTCTCTCGGCCCTCTGAGCTACCCATAGTCTTGGAGTTCAGGGTAAGTGATGACTCCGAAAAGCTCAACTGCAAAGCGCGACTTTTATCGGCAGCCAACAAAACCCGCTTGGTGACGTTCTGAAAATGACTTCGAGAAACCACAACTCCAGAAAGCTTCCGCTGTGGTAGCACTCCCATATAGTTTGGATATCGAACGGAAGACAGTCTGACAAAGATCTTGTAGCCAGGAACCTCGGCTACCATGGTGTTGCCATCCTGAGTGATAGACAACTTTATGTGCCCAAACCCCTCACCACACATACGCTGAAGCTCAGTCATCGTGCGCTTGGAGAGGCATACCCCATTCTCCAAAAATCCTTTGGGTAACTCCGTTTCTACCTCACAATACGAAAGTCTAAATCCATCTGTTCCCACAAGGCGACAGCTGTTTTCTGAAGGTCTATGTAGAAATCCAACGGTTCCGTAATTACGCGGCGACTCCGGCACGATACAAAATTGAACTTGGTCTATCATGTACGCCACTTTGGCTGCAGGCAAATCAGCACTGCTATGGCATTCAATAACTGGTGGATCAAACCATACAGCCTCATCCAACAATGGGAGCTTCATGGTAAATTCACCGGCGTTTCCTGCAGTAATAACAAGGTACGAAGCTTGCCTTTCAAGCTTTACCATTCCCTCAGGGAGTTCTTTAACCAAATCGGAGAAGAGCCTTGCAGGTACAAAACAGACTCCGCCCTCCACTAATTCACATTCCAGCGAACTATAAACTGAAAGAACTCTGTCCGTAGCCGCGACATGGAGCACATTGTCAGCCGCATTCAATCCAATTTGGCTCAGACTTCGCTCAGCAATCGCTCCTTGCATCCGGTTAGTCGCAGTGCTCAAAAGATGTTTAGGTAGTTGGATTTTCATAGCTAGCTTCGAAGCTCCCAAGCTTAGTGGCACTGTTATCTTTAAGAAGTCTATTTTTATCTAACTAGCAGTCGTAGTAGTCATTGACTTCAACTGTGGATAAAAATACAAGCCAATGAAATTACTAAAAAAAAAGAACAAATCTCATGTACATGGACGGTGGATAACTTAGTGGATAAATTGCGTATGTAACTGGGGATAAATCGAAGGTGTCTTTGTATCCACTTTTTACCCACAGCTAATCCACGCATATTTTCAACCTGTTTTGAACAAGTTATTCACAGGGTCTAAAATAGAAATCTCTACTGCAACTGTTCTAAATGCCGTTCGAGGGTATCGACATGAGCTTTGAGGTCAAGGTCGCGGTCCAAAGACTCCTCGATTTTTTTAACGTTGTGCATGACGGTTGTATGGTCTTTGCCACCAAACTTTTCCCCGATGTCGGGATAAGAAGCATTAGTAAGCTTACGTGAAAGGTACATTGCGATTTGACGCGGCATTGCAATTGCCCGTTGACGCCTCTTTGACTTTAAATCCGCCACTTTCATTTGGAAGTGCTCGGCCACAGCCTTCTGAACGGTATCGATAGACATCCTTTTCGGCGCTTCTCCGAGGACGTCACGAAACGTACGAGCTGCTAGGTCAAGTGTAATTTCTTCACCTTGCAGAGCACCATAAGCGTTGATTCTATGGAGCGCACCTTCAAGTTCACGAACGTTGCGTTTCGCGTGTTTAGCAATGTACTCGGCTACTTCAGGTCTTAATCTGATCCCCAATTTCTCTGCTTTACTGTAGAGAATTGCGATTCGATGCTCGATACTGGGAGCTTGAATATCGGCTATAAGCCCCCATTGGAAACGGTTTCGCAGTCGATCTTCGATGTCAGGGATGTCTTTTGGAAACATATCGGAGGTAATGACGATCTGCTTTTTCGCACCATAAAGTGTATTGAATGTGTGAAAGAATTCTTCCTGCGTGGCTTTTTTACCTGAGATAAACTGAATATCGTCAACGAGAAGGACGTCACAGTCCCGATATTTCTTGCGAAAATCCCACATTTTATTAAAGCGCAAGCAATAGATCAGCTCATTCATGAATCTTTCGCTTGAGATATAGGTCACCACCGCATTAGGGGTGTGTCTCAGAACGAGGTTTCCGACAGCATGCAATAAATGAGTCTTACCTAAGCCAACTCCCCCGTAAATGAACAAAGGATTGTAGGCTTTTCCGGGATTTTCTGCAGCACTGAGACAGGTAGCAACCGCGAATTGGTTTGAGTCACCTTTGATGAACGACTCAAAGGTGTAAATTGGATTTAGGTTACCTTCGGGTGAGAGAGACCTAGAGAAGGCTTGACTACCCTCACCAGTGGCCTCGAGACGTGTAAACCCCTTCTTCAGGACCGAAGTCACCACCAGCCGGACCGGAGTTATTGGTAACACCGTAGTGAGAGCTCTCATTTTGTTCGCTGGGTTGGTCGCTTTTGAGACCGCCTTCGACTTCAATGTGAATACGAATGTGCTCGAGACCGAGTCCTTCCTTACACCTTTCTATAAGGTAAAGACATTCATTGCGGAACCCCTGATAGAAAACCAGATTGGGCAAAGTGAGAACGATATCACCAGAAGCATTGATTGCACCCTTGATTGGCTTAACCCAGCTAAGGTACGCGTCTTCATCCAGTGTTTGCCTAAGCTTCCGCAATATTGCTAGCCAGGGGTCGTCAGTCCAACCACCTTGTAGGGAAGCGCCGCCAGAAAGTGATTGACCCTCTTCGGCGGGAAACAGAGTTTGCATTCCAGACTTATCCATACAATCGTAACTTCAGCTCTGAGGGTCGATGTTTCCGGTAACTATTCATTGGAGCAAAGCAGCTTCGGAAGCTACCATAGGCATCAACCATGGGGCAAGTCTTTTGTACACTATTTTATCCAATAATTTCGGGTAATTATGATCGGGATTCTCAAAGTTACCCACAACCTTAATGCACGCTAGGAGGAGTAAGATTTGGCCAATTTGGGAAAAGCTTTCACCTATCTGATCGCCGCGCAGGTACAGGCGGTTACGTTGATACTCATGGCCTATTGGGTAGGCGATTGGCTCAACAAGAATCACCCGGCATCGTTCAACTGGTACGTAGTAACTTTCCTGATCGGTGTAATTGGGATTGCGCAAACGTTCTATGTGGTGATACGGGCCGCAATGACACAGGGAAAAACTGACTCTAAAGCAAGCACAGCAAGTGAAAAAAAGTCAGATAACAAGTAAACAATTAACAAAATTAGTGGATTTCATCTTTTGAGATTAATTGGCTTCGTAATCCTAAGTCTAGCTTTAGCCATATCTTTACCTGACAGCCGAGCCCAAGCTTTTTTTGCTGGCTCCCTCACGTTTGCTATCAATGCGGGCGCGGTAGGATATATTGCGAGCCGATTGTTTGAACGCAATGATTCAGGAGAATCAGGAGTTGGGGTATCGTCGTCTACCTCCGCGGCCTTCGTCTTTTTAGCGTTGATAGTAAAGGTGTTTGGTCTCGGAATTTGTAGCTACCTAAGTCTCGTGGTAGCCAAATTTAGTCCGATTTTTTTCGTCAGTGGAGCACTGCTCACACTTTTATTTTTTGTGACGAGTCGTCTGCATAACAGGCGTCCCTCTATGACTGAGATCAAATGTTAAGTGTAGGTTTTTGCGCTGGCCATAGCGGAGGGGTGATCACCTTTCACTTTTTGCTATCAAAGACCGCTGATCTAGGTTAGTAGAACACTCCGTTTGGCAAGTTGACTAATCGTCCCAGTTCCACTCACGGAGCTCTAAGCTGACTTGATGCCTATGAAAAAAAATATCCTTCTATCATTGGGCCTTTCTTTATTAAGTAACGTAGCCATTGCCTCCGAAGGCGGCGGTGGTGTGGCGCACTTTATTAACTATTACAGTATTCTGTTGCATAAGCTTCATATCGACCACGCGTGGGAGCCTACTGTTGGCGGACTGCTTTGTCTTTTGGTGATCGTGGTTGCTGGTATTTACTACCGTAGATCGGTTGGTAAGGATGGCAACAATGTTGTGCCAAGTGGTAAGTTTTCGCTGCGTTATTTGATTGAAGAGATGCTTGAGTTCGTTGTCGGGATTGCAAAGGACAATACTCATGAGCAGTATCTGAGTTTTTTCCCATTTTTGGCCGCAATTTTTATCTATATCGTCGTGTGCAACCTGTCAGGGTTGATACCAGGATTCCCGCCGCCGACCGAAACTATGGATAACAACGTCGCCGTTGGGATCTGTGTTTTCCTAGTTTACAATTTTGCCGGAATTAAAGAGCACGGTAGTGCTTACATTAAGCATTTTTTAGGTCCTGTGGCATTTATAGCGCCTTTATTTTTCTGTATAGAGCTAGTTAGTCACTTTTCAAGACCGCTGTCATTAGGATTAAGGTTAACCGGTAACATCTATGGTGACCATACATTGCTTGGCGTGTTTACAAGCCTAAGTTATCTGGTCTTCCCCGCCTTATTAATGTTCTTTGGTTTGCTTGTAGCAGTTGTTCAAAGTGTTGTGTTCACGTTATTATCTGGGATTTATATTTCAATGGCGATTTCGCACGACCACTGATAATTATAAAATTGTGCGTAGTATTGGCACTTTTTTGATAGTGGGGTAAGGGTTCATGAAAGGTTTCTTTGGTAAAGTAGCAATGGCATTTGGTGGTTTGTTCTTGAGCTCGCTTGCTTTCGCTCAAGAAGCAGCAGCGTCTGCGCACGCTGGTAACAGCTGGGTTCCAATCGGAGCCGGTCTTACGATGGGTTTGGCTGCATTTGGTGCAGCATCGGCTCAAGGTCGTACGGCAACTGCAGCTTTGGAGGGCATCGCTCGCAATCCAAACGCAAAAGACGCGTTATTCCAGCCGTTCATTCTTGGTCTTGTATTCATGGAGTTCCAGGCTTTGCTCGGTTTCGTTATCGCAATCATCTGGACTTTCAAGTGATTTGATTAGTGACATAGTCACTATCTAATTTTAGTGGTAACAGTTAAGCGACTGTTACCACTATTTTTTTTTACGTTCCACGTGGAACATTTTAATTTGAATTTCAAGTTTCGGGCATCTGAGAGACCATTAATATGCTTCTGAATTGATCGGTGTCGCGAACGCCAACGCTTCGAATGTTCCACGTGGAACAATAGTTTTTTCGGAATTCTTAAATTTTTTTTTGACTATATTTTACTCCAGCCAGTTATTTTCAAACCGCGTATGCGCGTTTAATCATCCAATGTGTCCATCCTTTCTGTTTATTACAAGCACTCAGAATTTTTGAATCCGGAATCCCGTTACTGAGGGAGCGTTGCTATTTAACTTTTTGCCCCAGAATGGGGAAGTGGGCCTACTGCGGGCGTTTCTTTTTGAATTCCGCTTTTGGACTAATGACAAAGTTTGCGAATGTTCCACGTGAAACCCGAAGGCCGATTGGTGGCGTCCGCTTGACTTTTAATTACGTTCGTTTTTGCGGGTTAAAAGTTGTTTTTGCGGGTTAAAA
>OMIY01000135.1 GCA_900299215.1 bacterium
GCTGCTGCTGACTAGGTAATTTTTTGATCAAAATAAATCAGAACAAGTCGGGCTACCCTTTGACTTATTTAAAGGGTGGTCTTTTTTGATTTGGGTTATTGGGCTGTTAGGTGACAGGGTCACTCCCGCAGTCGATGACCATTTTGAGACGCTGACTGCACTGCACTGCACTGCACTGCAGGGGATGAGGTATAATAAGGGCGGATCCCCCTTATTTAGAAGGAAACTCCTATGCAAAGTAGATGTATTTTGCTGGCTTCATTGGCTTTGTTTACAAATTTTGGCTGTAGCAAAAAAAATGACAGTTCTGACAACGGATCTAGTGGCACTAAAGGCACGATGTTGATGCAGCTAGTGCTGCCATCCAAAGCCAAAACAAGCACCGGCCTGTATCTCCTCGATACGACCGCCGATGACTTCAGATCGGGCGCTATCGCCTCAGGCAAACCCGATGAATTTGTGATCAACATCAAATCGATCTCTCTTTCAAATGATAGTGGCGACGTATTACCAATCTATTCCAGCACTGAAGGCGCCAACATCCGCGCTAAGGCTGGCAAAGTAGACATCAGCGATTTGTTTACTAGGTACTCTTGTTTCAGTAAAAGTGGGACGCCCTTAGAGGGGATAGACTGTCCGTGCGGATTAGATGCTAACGATCAACCGGTGGCCAAAGACAGCACTGGCGTCTGTCCAGCCAACGAAGACGGCACCGCACCCAAAGGAATCGTCGAGGTCAAAACGGGGACCTTCACCAAGCTTCAAGTTCAGTATGGTATCGCTGCCAAGATGAAAGGCTGCGTCACTGGCAATTACTCAACTGTTGGTAGCCCAGCAGTTACTGGCATCCATACTTACTGCACAAACTCGAACAAATCGACTTTTCAAGATCAGCAAGGTGGACAGAACGCCGACTTCGAGACCACCTCTGCGAATGCAACCGAAATGTTGGTTCAGTTGGGTGGTCAAACTCCCATGCCAAAATCAAGCTCTGGTAATGGTACGGGCTCCGACACTGTGACTGGCAATTATACGATCAAAGGTGGCCTTACTATCAACGAAACCGATAAAGCTAGCCTCACCCTAGTGATCGACGACAACCGGATGCTCCGCTTCTACAACCAAAACACCCCTACTCAAGCGCCAAACCCCGGCATGCCGCTAAACACAAGCTACTTCTTTACTGGTCAGCTCTTCGACCAATCCGTTTATGTTTTTGCCGGTAGCCCAGGTGAAATTCGTGGATTTCAGTGGTGGGCTGAAGCCTGCAATACCACCCCAAAACCAGCCGATCGCATTTGCCAAGGTAACGACACGAAAATCGTCGCTGGCTGGATGACCATCATCATGTCTCCCGACGGTGATCCCATGGTCGTGGGTCTCATGCCTGACGACGACAACACTCTGACCGTAATCAAAGGCTCCAATATGAGTTCTGAAGGCGTTGACACTAGTGTCTTCGCCAAGACTGGCACCAGCTTCGACATCACCTACAAACTTGGCAGCGACGGTGGCGGCACGCTGTATGGCGTCAATCTAGCTGACTCCGTAGGCAACACACAGACTGGAACTTTTGCATGTAAAATTCAGTCTAACGACTACTACGGCAAAGTTTATTTCAAGCGCGGCCTCTGACGTTCTCTGATATTCAGGCATCGGGCGGGCTAAACATAGCTGCGGTATCACCTTTATCATTTGATATGATCGTAGACACCGCAATGTGACTATGGATTGGTCAGTCGCCCTCCCGATGCCTTGTAACCCACTAAAATCATTAACGGCGATTTCTGGCACGACTCCTGCTGCATCTTCTGTAGACCAAAGTCTATAGGGTAGGAGTCAACCATGAGCCATACTATAAAAGTACGCGATCATGTCGTCATCGCAGGCATCACCGTGATGGCGATCGTCACGGTTTTCTGTGTGTACCAAATGGCAGTCGGCCGCAACGAAGCTAAATTGCTTCGCGATCAAAACGCGGTAGTCACAAGCAATCTACGCAAGTTACAGACAAACTTTCAGCGCCTAAAATCATACACCGAGACGACTCAAAAGATCGCCGCAGGTGGCGTCAGAATAGCGTCGATTTATGACAACCAAGACCATGTAGCCACGGCAGCTTTTAACTCTACCGGCGCATTGAGTCTGGCGGCAAAAAGCCTTGGATCTAACAATGCTGCGGCTGCATTGTCTGATACCGAGCAGTTCGTCCAAACCATGGGCTATATCGACAGCATGGCGGATGAAATTGAGCTTGTAGCTAAACGCCTAAGCAACATCTCACTCGCCCTAAAAGTAAACAAAGACAATTTAAAAGCAGTACCATCGCGGCTTCCAGTTTGGGGACGCATCAGCAGCGAATACGGCGAACGAATGTCACCGTTCCATGGACAGCGTAAAATGCATGATGGCATCGACATCATGGCCACCGTGGGCACGCAGGTATACGCTCCTGCCGATGGCGTTGTGACCTTTGCTGGCGAGTTTCCAAACATGGGTCGCATCGTGGTGATCGATCACGGTGATTCGGAGATCATTACCCGTTATGGTCACCTGAGCAGCATTCAAGTTAAGGCCGGAGACAAAGTTAGGAAAGACCAAGCCATCGCCAAGTCCGGTAATTCTGGGCGATCCACTGGACCACACCTCCACTATGAGGTTTGGCTAAATAATCAGCCTGTAGATCCAAGAGAATTTCTCTTTGACATGAGTGACCAAGCTCCATTGGTCATTGCTCCGCCAACCAAGTTGACCGCTGAAAAGCGCTACTTTGAGCGGAATGCCATGTTTAAGGACATGGAATAATCTACAGATAACGATCTAAACATAGTGGTACCAACCCAAGGACAGTGCTAGAGGCTTGCTGCCTGCGCCTAGCCGGTTTAAGATCAGCAGTAAGTCAAACATCATGCCTATGAGCCAAGGAGGCTTAATATGCGTTCTAGTCTGTCCAAGATGGGCCTGCTCCTAGCTGGTGTCCTGGTAACCACGGGCATTCAAGCTAATGAGAATCTGGCTGCCGCCCCAGCGGGCACCGCAGCTCCTGCAGCCGCTGCGACCACTACAGCTGCTCCTGCGTCAACCACCGCACCTGCGGGCAATGCTACTGCCACCGCTGCTCCTGCTACCACCACTGCTCCTGCAACACCGGCAGCTGCTCCAACCAAGACAGAACCCACTAAGCCAGCGGCTGCAACAGCTCCCGCCACCAAGAGTTCGGGTACCCTAGTGGAAATTAAGACCAGCGAAGGCACGATCAAGATCGAGCTTGCCGACAAAGAGGCCCCGATCAGCGTCGCCAACTTCATCGCCTACGTTAACGGCAAGTTTTACGACGGCACCGTGTTTCATCGCGTTATCGATGGTTTCATGATTCAAGGAGGCGGCTACACGGTCGAAGGTGACAAGTTGAACGAAAAACCAACCAAGGCACCCATTGCCAACGAAGCAAAGAACGGCCTGAAAAACGACAAGGGCACAATCGCAATGGCAAGAACCAGCAACCCGGAAAGCGGCACCTCACAGTTTTACATCAACCTAGTAAACAACGATCGCTTGAACTACCCAAATCCAGATGGCCACGGTTATGCCGTGTTTGGTCGCGTCGTTGAAGGTCTCGACATCGTCGAGAAGATTGGCAAGGCACGCACGGCGATCCGCTTTAATATGCAGGACTTCCCCGTTGCTGACGTCAAAATTCTCTCTGCTAGCGTCGTCAAGCCGACTAGCCACTAAGACCGCTAAAAACCTGACAAATTAAAAACGGGCGACCACCGAATCCACTGAGGGATCATGGTCGCCCGAAATTTTTTGTTTATCCGCGCTGCTTCAGCTTACTGCCAAGAAGGGCACCGAAACTCCCGACCTTTGGAGCATCAGCAACATTCGATAGGGCCTTTTGCTGCTCGGCGACCTGCCGCTCCGATGCCAGATAGTCTTCGTAGTTCTTCTGGTCGTCATCTTCTTCTTCGATATCAGCCAAAGTAAGCTGAATGCGTCGCTCATCCGGAGCCACGGCCACGATCTTGACCTCCAGCTCCTTGCCGGGCGTAGCGGCTTGCTTATAGGCTTCACCAAACTTGCGCTTAAGCACGCTCAACGGCAAGAGAGCCGTAAGTCCAGGTGCGAGCTCAACCAATGCGCCAAAAGGCTTGAGACGCTCGACCTTGGTTGCCCGCACCTGTCCCACAGGATAGCGAGTTGTTGCTGCATACCAAGGATCGTCTTCGGGCTGCTTCATCGTCAGGGAAATACGTCTTTTTACGGTATCAATATCTTTGACGGCGACACTGACTTCGTCACCAATCTTGAGCACCTCGGAAGGATGGTGCACACGCTTGGTCCACGATAGTTCAGAAATGTGCAGGAGCCCTTCAAGCCCACTAACGATCTGGACGAAAGCACCAAACGGCTGGAGATTGACCACTTTGCCCAGATAAACCTTACCGCCAGAAACTAGCTCATGGACACGTTCCCACGGATCTTGCGAGGCTGCTTTCATACTCAGAGAGACCTTTGGCCTACCCTTGTCGTCACGCTCGATTTTAAGCAGCTTCACTTGAACCTGGTCACCAACACTGACCACTTCGCTCGGGTGTGACACCCGCCCGTGGGTCAAAGCGGAAACATGGACCAAACCATCGACGCCGCCAATATCGACAAACGCGCCAAATTCACGCAATTCAGTCACGGTGCCCGAGAGCACGGTATCGCTACCAATGGACGCCGCCAACTCCTGCAACCGCAAGTCGGCCTTTTTCCGGAGGAGAGCCGTGCGTGAAACAACGATGTTACGGCCACGCTCCTCTACCTTCTCGACCATGAACTCATAATCTTTGCCAACGTGCTCAGCACCATTATCCGTGAACTTCGTGTCCATCTGCGAAATCGGACAGAAGGCCGTCTTGCCGAGAACTGTGACCTCAAAGCCACCCTTGATAACTTTGGCGACCTTTCCGCGCACGGGAATACCCTGGGCCTGAGCCTTTTCCAGGTCATCCGACGACTTCAGCGAGTGAGACATCTTGTGACTAAGCTGCACCTCGCCACCGCGTCTGGCGACGACGTAGACCTCAAGCTTGTCACCTACTTTATATTTGAGAGCGCCATGCTCATCGAGCAACTCAACCCGGTCAATCACGCCGGTTGCTTTGCCGTGACCAAGGTCGACCATGACATCATTCCCTGTGCCTATAAGGGAGAGTGTGCCCTGCACTTTTTCCCCGACCGCTAAGCGCTGACCGCCTTTAGACTCTTGCTTGAGCAAGTCGGCAAAGGCCTTGTCGTCACTCGCCTTCGCCTCTTCCAGCGCCTGCGTGTCAAAGCCGCTATCATCATCTTCCCACTGGATACTCGGACCCTTAACCTTAACCATGTCACACCTGTGTCTAATCTGGGTTGGGAGGGAAAACTACCACGACACCCTCTAAACTGGTCTACTTAATTGTTGGTGATACAGTAATCAGCTACAATTTCATCCTTGTCGCCACCAACATTTAAGTGGAGCAGTTTGCATGTGCATCATCTGTCTCGAATTCCAGCGTTCAAAAGACCTCCGGGATGCCCGCCAGATGCTTGCCGCAGCCAGACGCGAGCCTAGCGATATCTCCAGGGAGCACCTGGACGAGGTCGAGAGGAAGTTAAAAGAGGCCGAAGCAGCGCCCCAAAAAGGTGGCAAACCATGACCGAGGATCGGGACTTCAGCAAGTCGCAGGCAGCTAAGGCCGCTAAGGAACGCGCACGGGAGTTCCGTAAGGCCGCGTATCAAAAGGCTAAAGCCCTCGCAAAGGAGCGCCGCGCAGCACTTGCTGCCAGTCCCGAAGCTGCCGAGCGCAAGGCGGCAGCTAAAGCCAAACGCCGCGCTGCCTACAAGAAAGCTAGGGAGCAGACTAGGTCTCTCAAACGCAACGAACAGGCCGCCGCAGATCACAGCGAGCGAGAGGCCCAAACAGAGGCGACGACGCTCCGTCAGCAAGACTTACTGAGGCTAATCACGACGGCCGACAAAATCGCTCCTGTCACTCCAGCCACTGCGGACCAATCACGCGCAAAGCCCAAGTTAACATTGGTGAAGACTGGAGCCGAGCCCTTGCCGCCAATCTAATCGCTTACCGTTTGACCCAGGCTCAAGTTGCCTGCCTGGGATGCCGGCACGATCTGAACGGGAGCAATCCCCGGCACTTGACCAAACCCGACATTACCAACATAGATTGCCAAAGCTGCCGGCAACAGAAAGCCCAGGTACTGCGTGTAGTGGAACACCGTACCGCCGATGAGCCCACCGACGATAAAGCC
>OMIY01000136.1 GCA_900299215.1 bacterium
CCACGGATGGGTCTGATCACCTCGGGTAATCCTCGCCCCAACGGACTGGAAGATTACCGCAAGATCTTCCAGAAAGAGCCACTACCAAAGATTGCCGATCATTTTCTCGAAGACTGGGTTTTTGCTCGAGGCTTTGTGGCAGGTCCGAATCCGATGATGCTGCGCCGCTTGAATGCACCACTTGCTAAACTTCGCATTAGCAACGAAATCTTCACACGCGGACCGGACTTTGCCAACGACTCACTCAACACGGCCATCGGCGAAGGACGCGTCTATATAGCTGACTACGCACTTGCCGCTGCATTGCAAAATGGTGCGCATCCGCAGCAGCCCAAATTCCTAACCTCGCCCATCGTGATGCTGGCTGTACCGAAGGGTGGACGTTCACTTGTTCCGGTCGCCATACAAACTGGCCAAGACGAGCAGGCTAGGATCGTAACCCCATTTGACGGATGGACCTGGCAGATGGCCAAACATGCGGTCCATGCCGTTGACGGAACTTATCAAGAAGTTGTTTGTCACCTAGGTTGGACTCATCTGGTAGTAGAACCGTTTGTCGTTGCGACCAGACGTCATCTAGCTGAGCAGCACCCAGTTTATGCTCTGTTGTCGCCGCATTTTGAAGGCACCATGCCGATTAATGCACTAGCCTTTGGCCGCCTCATCAACGAAGGACAAGATGTAGACACCCTTGTGGGATGTACGATGCCAAGTGCGTACAAACTACTCGGTGATTCTCGACTAAATTTCAGCTTCAGTGACAACTATGCCCCTCTTGATATCGCCAGTCGCGGGCTGGACGACTTATCGCGACTTCCTGATCATCCCTATCGTGACGACGCGCTCCTCATCTGGTCGGCCATACGCGGCTGGACCAGTGACTACATCGATCACTTTTACAAAACCGACGACGATGTCGTGAGAGATCACGAGTTGGGTAACTGGGCTGGAGAGCTCGCCGATCCTGCTGGCGGCGCCATTAAAAACCTTGGAATGAGCGGCAAGATCAGGACCAAAGAGGTGCTTAAGGACGTCCTAACGATGGTGATCTTCACGTCGTCTGCTCAGCATGCAGCCGTAAACTTTGCGCAAAAAACCGACATGGCCTTTCATCCTGGCTATCCGCTCGCTAGCTATAAATTATTGCCAAACCAGGGTGAAGCCAGCGAGCAGGATTACTTAGATATCCTTGCTCCAATCGATGTAGCCTTTAGATCGCAGCAGAGCTTAATTTTTCTCGGCAGCCTACGCTACGGCCGCTTAGGGCATTACGGCAAAAACTATTTTACCGATCCTGCCCTGAAAACATTGATGCTTAAGTTTCAATCGAAGCTTGGCGAAATAGAGTCGACTATTGCTGCACGCAATGCGCAGATGACGTTACCCTACGTCCATCTGATGCCGTCGCTGATACCGCAAAGCACGAATATTTGAGCTTTACGACAGATGGGCAAGGAATTCGGATTGGATCCCGCATTCTCTTGCAACCTTCTGAAAATAGGATCGTATCTATGAAGCGCATTTTTTTCGTAGGGATCTTCGGCTTGCTAGTGTGCTGCAAAACTGTCGACGGACGCGATTCGGCTTCAAAATCGCCTCCAGCTGGCCGTCGAGCAGTTGATAAAAAGACGCCTAAAAAATGTCTCAAGATTGTTGATGGAGTGCCCGCGCTCGACGCTCCAGCCGTATACCTGCTGGTTCTAACTGATGTTGCCTCCGGCAATGTGACGTCATCCTGCACCGGTACTTTCGTATCGGATAACACTCTAATCACTGCAGGACACTGCGTCCCAGCAGCAGGTGAGAAATATGTACTTCTGGCAACCAATGGTTTGGAGCTATCAAAAGATGGTAAGGCGCCTGCAGGAGCGATTACGCCATTAAAGGCCTTTTTCGATCCTTCCCTCTCCGTGAACGGTCGCGGTGGGCGCGATCTCGGCCCCAATCAGTCGCCCGAAGTCGATCTGGCAGTTCTGATTTTTCCAGATAATACAGCAAAATATTGGCTGCCACTCGCAAACACTACAATTCCTGCCGGCACCGAAGTCAAACTGGTGGGTTACGGAAGCTCGCATGCGATCTATCCCGAAAAGGACAAAAGCACATCAGTTAAGAAGATGATGGGCTTTAACAAGATAGCTCCCACGGCCTCCATAAAAGGCAATTTACCGACCAACGGGCTGTTGTTTACTTTTGCTTGGGGGGAGCCAGGCGAGGCAGCCAAACATGGTGAAAAGACAGCAAGCGGAGCCCCCGGCGACTCAGGAGGACCTTTGATCGCCAATGGCGTGATTGTGGGTACGGTGTCGCGCGGTATCACAAGTAAAGAAGTGACGTCCCTTGAGCAGCAGATTGGTACCAATACCCTAGATATTTTTGTTGATGTAACCAATGCGGTCGCCAAGAGTCTCTTGGCAAAGGCAAAGGCTGCGGGCGCTAGAATCAACTATGCCAATCCTGCAACTCATGTAGAGACGAAACCTGAGGGCGACCCGGTGAACGCTGCTGAGAGGGATACCGAGGTAAATGTCAAAGAGTCAGGTGAATGTTCATGAGGATAAGGTAAACGAATCAAGGCGTGCGGCTGTAAGGCCATTAGCCAGTGACCGATGGTTGGTCACAACCTACCGGTGAGCTACCGGTGGGTTAACACCTTAATACGCGAAACTCTTGGAATATCCGGAGGTGACTACTAGGGTGCAGATTGGCACGGTGTTTGCTCCAGGGATAAATCTATTTGTGTTTTGGGGAGTGCCGTTATAGCGCCGTAGCGGCTAAATTAAAAAATCTGAGGGAAAGAAACATGTGCTCAAAGTCATTATTTTCAGCATTTGATAAGCCTTTTGTTATCTTAGCGCTTGTCGTCATCGGCAGCCTACCAGGATGCGGCTCAACAGACTTTATGGGCAAGTCAGATAAAGGGGGCAGTAATCAATCGGGATCTGCCGGGAACTTTAGGGGGGCATCGTCCACTTCGAATGGAACCAAAGGTAATCCAGAGGGTGACCCGTCCGGCTCGAACATTCCAGGCGTTAATCCGTCAAATGGTCCATCAGGTGATCCGGGCAACTGCACGGCACAAGCCTCAGCCAATGGGACTGCCGCCGCTTCAATTGCTTGTGACCCGGAAGGGGCGAAGCTTAGCAGTGGCATCCAAAAATGCCTTAATACATGGGGTGGCAAGGCGCCGTTTACGATGAACTCACCCTATCGCAAGATCGCCGCGTCCGTAACCGTGTTGGGCGTGGGCAATGCCATTAACGACACCACAACTACCACAACACCGGAGCTAGTGGTACTGGTCGCGGGCGTCAATGTACTGAGCAGCCCACGTTACCGCTTGCTCAATCCAAACGGATGGTACTGTTTTGTCGCTGACGTCAATGTCTTGTCGGGCCTGACCGTCGATCTTCATAAGACGGCGCACCTGGCGGACTCGCGTGTCAACGTCGGCGTCTTGAGCTCCAGCACCGACCAAACTGCCATGGTTGACGTCAACGTTCTGTCCGACGTCAAAGTCAATCGAGTTGATCAGTAGTATGGTCTTAGCTGTGAGTCTTTTTTGAAAAAACAACAAATAAAAAATAAGTTTTTATCCAATAAGTCTCTCAGCTTGCAAGTCCTCTTGAGCCTCATCCCCAGTCGGGTATCCAGTCCAAATAAGGTCCTTGGCGCTGCCATCGTAATATTCGAGTACGTTGGTGCTGACTGCAAACTCTTGCACTAAGTAACGCACCAGATCATCCTCGGACGGATTACCCTGACTCCACAAGGCTTTCACGAACTGAGCCGACTCGGTCTGAAGATAACGGTCGTCTTGTATATTTGCTACAAAGGTCTCAACCGTCGGCCGCGTCTCAGCTGGGAGCTGATAGTTTTCAAAAATCTGCTCGGCCATCCAAGCGGCACAATCGGGGGAGCGGAAAAAATCCCAGGTCAAGACGGCCCCTGGGGCTACCGCTGCCGCTACTATTCCTGACCTAAAAAAACCGCGTCTGCTGATGCCGTCGGTCATGGCTTGCACCTAAGTCGAGAGTTTAGCTAGGGATGGTCATGTTTCATTGTAAACGCAAACCAACTAAATCGCACGAATCTTGATCGGCTAGTCCTGAACATGGATCAACCGAACTGAGCCTTACCGGGACTATGGTTAGGATCAATTGTTCAATCTATGCCACGTCGCGCCGTTTCTCATACCACGAGGCGGCATCTTCCGTGGTGACGCTGCCATCCCAGCGCAACAGAAATGCTGTGACGTCATCGCGGATATCGGGCGATCCCCATATGCTTTGACCAGCAGCAAAGAGAGCTGCAAGTTTGGTATTGGCATCGCCTTCAGTACGAAGTGCCTGCTCAATCACTCGGGGCTTGAGACGGTGGCCCGCAACCGCCGCGTTTTCGACGAGTCCGTCGGTATAGGCAAACACTAAGTCCCCTGGGCGTAGCTGATACTCCCCCACCCTCAGATTGGCTTGTGGATCCAATCCCAACACAGATCCCGCAGCTCCCAGGACCTTACGATCATCCCGTCCGATGATCCATGGATGCGGGTGACCTGCGTTGAGAACCGCCAAGTGCCCACTTCCTAAATGCAGCGACAGTATGCTCATAGTGATCATCTTGTCGTGTCCACCTGTAAGCTGAAACACTCCGTTCAAAATCTCGGCCGACCGGCGTAAATGACCTTCCCAATCGTCAGGTCCGAATTTTTTCATACTGGCGGCGAACTCATGGCCGTAAAGCGCACCGCAACCTACACCCGACATGAGTGCTGCGGACATGCCGTGACCGGTCACGTCCGTGATAAAGATCTGTAAGCGATGAGAGGCCGGATTGTAATAATAACCAAGCCAATCACCACTCGTTTGCGATGCAGGGGTAAACCTAAATGCGTAATCGAGGCCTGAGCATGGATCACTTGGGGGAAAAAGCGACATCTGTACCGATCTAGCCGCATCAAGCTCCGCTTCGAGCCGCGACTTTGCCTTAGCCTCCTCAATTTGCCTCTGGATCTCGCCACCCATCCGCCGCAGAAGGCTACTTAAGCCCTGAAATTCGATATACTTCGATCGCGGCATATCCTGATCGTAGCGACCATTTGAGTAAGCTTCGACCATCACTTGCATGTGTTGAATAAACTGACCGAGACGCTGGGATACGAAGAGCGCCAGTAAAGCGACAATACAGGTAAAGGCGATTAACCCGGCGCCCAGGCTACGAACGAGTTGATATACACCTCTCTCAACATCACTGCGCTTAACTCGTAGTACAAGTCGAAGCTCGCCGGGCTGAGTTGACCGCTGAATTTTTGTCGCAATAGGCTTTACAAGTTCTATGATCTCCTCAGTTTTAGGAAACACAGCACCTGCAGACTCCAGCACGCCATGACTGTCAAAAACCTCCAACTGCGTGTCGTTTCCCGCAATGCCAATCATTTCTGGCCGCAAGTTACTCCAAGCAATGGTGAGGATCGCATAGCCGATGATTCCGGTGTGTTTCTCAACCTGCCTTAAGCTGGCGACGAGGGGCACAGCTATAGCGAGGGCAGGCCGTGGCGTGGTCACAATCTGGACCTTCCACGGTTCGAAATTTTCGTTGTGCCCCCACTCGCCGAAAAAATCCGGCGCCAGGTTTTGCCAGTTTATGGTGGAAGCCGAAGACGGGACGACCTCCATCCTCTGGCCCGTACGATTAACAAGATCGATCCGATCTACTATCGGCGCATTAGCACGAAAACGCTGCATCAATTCAGCCGCCTGGGCTCCGAAGAGTGCAGACTCAGCACCATAAACGAGGTCTGAATTGTGAGCTAAAGTAAGCATTCTCGATGCGGTTGCATCAACTGTACTACTGATCGCGGAGGCAATCTGTGAGGACTTCAGATCCAACTGCTCGAAAGCATGCTGACGAGCATTACTCATTAAAATACCCAGGAACACGCCACTGATAAACACTGCCGGCATAATCGCTAATGCCACCATGGTCGCTATGATTAGCAACCGGTAGCTTTGCCGTATGCGTGGCAATGACCTCACCTCTTGCCGCCCTCCGATATCTTCTGCAAATCGCGTAGGGCTTCGACTTGCATCCTCTGAGATGCCGCCTCTGCCCCAAGCTCTCCGTTCATGAATAGGATAAAACCACGCCTCAGGGACTCCCAGGCATAGGTCATTGCGGGGACGCTAGGCATTACTACGGAATCGGCAAGGCCACTGAGCATCTGCTGTTCATTGCCACTAGCTGTTGCCTTTAATTTAGCTCGGTCTTTAGTGATGATCGGTATACGCCGTGCCTGTTTCCAAAGTAGCTGTTGGATCTCCGGACTCAGTAAATAGGTTGCAAGACGGTTGAGGGCAGTTTTTTTGGGGCCTAGTAGAGACTCTGATGGAAAAATTAAAGCGTAACTTGACGAGTAGGATCGCATTGGCTTGCCGTCGAGTGTCGGCAACTTAGCGATACCTAATTTATCGCCTAGCCGTCGATAGGCCTGCTCCAATGCCGTATCACCATCGATAGCAAACCTGTACTTGCCACTATAGAAATCTGCAGAGGCACAAGAGTAGGTGCAGTTGGGGTCGACGACTCCTGCATCCGCCAACTCCTTATAAGTGACAAGCGCCTTGGCGACCGCCTGGCTTTCAAGCGCAGGGCGATCGTTGTTCACCAAGTTACCGCCCAGTGTCAGTATAAAGGGCGCAAACCAGTACATTTCACGGTAGTTCCACCCGACGATCGGGCCTGATGATTTTTTCCGAAGTTCTTTAAACTGCTCCCAAGTAGTAGGCACTTTGTCTACCAGCAACTTGTTGTACAACAGCATCAAGTGGTTGCCGGATATCATCGGGATTCCGTAAACAATGTCGCGAATACTGGTCGTACGCCAGTGATCAGTGGAGATATCGAAGGTACGCAAGGACTTTGGAATGCTAGATAGTTTGAGTTCTTGCTGCAAACTGATGTAATCGCTGGGACACAGTACAACATCCGGCAGCGCGTCCCGCTTGGCTTGTTTGACGAGAGCGACCTTCAGATCATCGATGCTAATGATAGCTTTATCAACAGCGATCCCACTCGAACGCGTAAACTCGCTGAGCAATCCCTCCATGTAGCCGGGACCTCCGACCTCTGGATACCAAAATGTAACCCGAGATTCCTCAGCAGCATGTGCTGAGGAAAGTGGCGCGATGAGCAGAGCCAAGATTGCTATAACATTGCAAAAGTTCAAGGTGACCTCTCTGGAATCCCAAATCATTTATCGGCCCTGCGCCACGTAGTTTTAGGCTTCCCTATGCCACACAAGTGCCAGTGCCGTTTAAATCCCAGGCCTATTGTGGGTAATCTTGTATTTTGTGTCCTCCAGCGTTATATTTATCCTGATAAAAGTGTTATTAATCTACACTTTAAGGCGGTAAAAATTGCGGCGTTTGCTGATAAGTCACTTAAATGACTGGAAAAATAAATCCGAGCGCAAACCATTGCTCATCGATGGTGCTCGGCAGACCGGAAAGACCTATCTCGCGGAAAAAATTTTTGGCGCTGAGGCTTTTGCCCGAGTCCATAAGTTCGACTTTCGCGAAGAACGCG
>OMIY01000137.1 GCA_900299215.1 bacterium
AAAAATCTGCGCTACGGCTCGCATCAAATAGCCACCACCGGCGATTTGATAGACATCAAAAGCTACCGATTTGTGTTCAATTTCTTCGATCGCGTGCCACACAGCAATAGGTCGGAGCTGTGGATGCATCTTCTCAACAATCTCCGGCCGTGATAACAGTGAAGCTGCAAGAACAGCCGTTAAATGTTCCAAAGCGACAGTCTCGGCTAGAGCTATTCTTGGCACTCTTCTTTGACGCGCAATACTTCCATCTTTAATTGATTCCCCGATATGCTTTTGCAATCTTGACGCGACTGGACTTTGCCGTGCCAGCCATCCATTCAATTCTTCATGAGTGTTACCGTGGTACATTTCTTGACCAATGAAACTGGCTACCTCATTACGAAGTAAAGGATTTCTTACGAAAGATTGGTAGTGTTTCACGGAGCGAACAAACATCCGCTCGCCCTCAGGAAAGACAAACGACAAAGCATGAAAAAGATGTGAAATGAAAGGATTGCCGCCGATCCAGTGCTTAGGCACACCAGTGAAATCAAGCTTAATTTGGCGGACCTTAATTTCGGATTTCACACTAGAAGATGGACTCTGCATAATAACCTCTAATCAGGCCAGGCAACTTCCTGCCAGTCCCTTCAAACTCTTATTTTCTTGAACGCCTATACCTACTTGTCGGAATTTCGGAGCAAAACTTTAGCGTTTTTAAAGTTTTGTTACTTTAGTCAGTAGAATCGAACGCATCCCACTAGGTCAGTGTTCGGTTAAAAACAAGCCATTTCGTGGCCAAAATCCGACCGGATGCATGGTCATAAGTGCTCGGACCTAGCTACTTTGACGTCAATTGAGCCAATCCGACCTAAGCACTTCTCGGCATGAAACTTGCTTAAAGAGCCGCCGGTCAGTTTCAATCCGAACCATAGCGACCGCGACTATAAACTCTCTAGAATTCATTTTTTTGCGAGGATTCCTATGACGAAAATCACAGGCTGGCACCTAAGCTTGCGCTTTCCAAACGAACACGACCGAACAATTTTTGAAATAGCCAGGCACGAGTTTCAAAACTGCCGTACACCATTTGCATTTGGCTACGAAAATGTGGCTAATTTTGATGCTTATATGAACCTTTTGGGGAATTATCGACGAGGGATTAATTTGCCAACGGGCCATGTTCCAGCTCTTTTCATGCTTGGAGAGGTGGAGGGTACTGTGGTTGGCAGAATAACCATTCGTATGCGGCTGAATGAGCCTTTACAGCGCTATGGTGGGCACATTAACTACGTCGTGCGCCCTCAATTTCGTGGACAGGGATTTGCTAAGGCCATGCTGGTTGCTGCCACGGACATCGCTCGACAACTTGGGCTCAAGAAACTACTCGTCTGCTCGTCAGCTCATAACCTACCCGCTCGGCAGGTGATCCTAGCCTGCGGCGGCAACTTTGAAAGCAAAGTCACGCATGATGATGGCGAAGTACGTGACAGGTTTTGGATCCCTTTGTGTTCTGAGGATGCTGAGACCTTCAAGCCCTCTTTACCAATCCAGCCTGTAACACTATGGGAGGGAAGTTCCTTACATCATTAATTGGAGAAAAATGAAAAGAATTCCGGTAACATTGGTAGGTAATTACCAAACACTTGAGGACCCCCGCATGCAACTTTACGTTGACCCGATCACTGTCAATAGTCGCAAAGTAATCGCAGGATTCAAGCTACTGGGCATTGACTATGAACAAATCCATGTTGATTACTTCAAGGGTGAACAGAAATCTCCCAAGTTTAAAGCCATAAATCCTATGGCCTCACTGCCAGCCCTTGTCGATGGTGATTTTATATTGTGGGAATCTAACGCAATTCTCACTTATGCCGCCGACAAGTACGAACGTGAAGAACTGTACCCTAAGGAAACACAACGTCGAGCTGATATCAATCGCTGGCTACTTTGGGAGTCATCGAGTTGGTTTCCTTGCTGCTACGTGTATTTGGTTGAAAATTGCGTCAAGCCCCTACTCGGCCAAGAAGCTGATGAGGCGGCACTGAAGTCGCAGGATCAAGTTTTTCATAAACTTGCGGCGATCTTAGAGGAGCGATTGTCCTCTTCTAAATGGCTTTGCGGCGATAAACCCACAATCGCAGATATTGCAGTGGCAGCTCCTCTGCACTTACATCCGTATCAAAAGTTACCGTTATTGGCGTACCCAAATTTAAAACGATGGATGCAGGATGGCATCGAATGCTTACCAGCTTGGCAGGATACCTATGTAGGTCCAGGCTTCTCGCTGAAGCGCGAGTCTGAAACCGATGCAACAAGTTATAACGACGAAGTTTTGAGTTATGTTGAATCAACTGTGAATTATACGACCCCAAGTGACAAGCCGCTCGACTATTACTTCTACGAACCAAAATCCACCAAGGCCTTGAATTCTCCAGGAAGTGATGCACGTCGAGTCAAAATTTATGACGCTTGGCCTAAAGCCCAGGGTTTTACGCTTGACAAAGAAGGATTTGCCCTTCGTGAATTTAAAGGCATTTTTTCCTGTTTTGACGATGAACTTGCAATCAAAAATCAATTTTACGAAGAGGTTATATCGTTTGTGAAAGCCCATACAGGGGCATCGCGTGTTGTAGTGTTTGACCATACGGTTCGAAAGCGTATGCCAGCAGACTTGAAAGTACAAACTGATATTAAACGCCCAGCAGTGCAACTAGTCCATAGCGACTATACAGAAAAATCAGCACCTCAACGGGTTCGAGATGTACTACCAAATGAGGCCGCAAAGCTACTGGAGGGCCGCGTTGCCTTCTTTAACGTCTGGCGGCCAATTTGCGACGTTGTACAGGAGCTCCCGCTAGCCATGTGTGATGCATCGACGACAAGCAACGAAGATTTATTGAGAATGGATCTAAAATACACTGATCGAACGGGCGAAATTTACGTCATGCGTCACTCCCCTGAGCATCGATGGTACTATTTTCCACTTATGACTCCGCGGCACGCTCTTTTGCTTAAAACCTATGACTCTGTAGCCGATGGCAGAGCACGTTTTATGGGACATACCGCTTTTGAGGACCCTTCTACCCCTGCTGACGCTATTCCAAGAGTCAGTATAGAGGTCAGAACCATGGCGTTTTTTGATTAATCACACGATACCCATATATACTTGATTTCAATCTGAAGGAGGATCCGATGGCACAGAACACTGTGGTTAGAGCTAGCGTGCGTGAATTTCTCCAGCGAAACCACCAATTATTTATCGATGGGAAATGGGTAGCTCCCGCTTTGGGCGAGAGCTTTGCCGTAGAGAACCCCGCTAATGGCGATACAGTCGCGCAAGTTGCAAAGGGAACAGCAGCCGACGTAGATAAAGCTGTTGTTGCGGCACGTAAAGCGTTTGAAGGACCATGGTCCAAACTCACTCCAAGTGAACGTAGCAAGCTGATCTGGCGCCTCGCCGATCTGATTGACGAAAACGCAGAAGATCTTGCGCAGATTGAATCGATCGATAATGGTAAGCCGGTTGGCGTTGCTCTTGCTGCAGATATTCCACTTTCGTCAGATATCTTTCGTTACATGGCAGGTTGGGCAACAAAGGTTGCCGGCAAAACATTCCCGATATCGGTTCCCTACACACCAGGTGCTGAGTATTTGGCATTCACAAAGAAAGAGCCTGTTGGCGTCGTTGGCCAAATCATTCCATGGAACTTTCCATTACTGATGGCGGCTTGGAAACTGTCTCCAGCTTTGGCTGCTGGCTGTACGGTAATCCTAAAGCCAGCCGAACAGACTCCACTCAGCGCACTAAAACTCGCAGAGTTGATAAATAAAGCTGGTTTTCCAGCCGGTGTCATCAATATCATAACCGGCTTTGGAGATGCTGGTGCTCATTTGGCCAAACATCCTGGAGTCGATAAGGTTGCTTTCACTGGATCCACCGAGGTTGGCCGATCTATAGTCCAATCCGCTGCAGGTAATCTCAAAAAGGTGACGCTTGAACTAGGCGGTAAATCACCGAATATTATTTTTGACGATGCTGATCTCGATCAAGCAATTCCAGGTGCAGCAAACGCGATATTTTTCAATCACGGCCAGGCATGCTGTGCTGGATCTCGACTTTATATACACGAGAAAATTTTCGAACGCGTGGTCGAGGGGATTGCCAACATTGCAAAAAGTTTCACATTGGGCGATGGGCTCAGTGAATCGACTATGATGGGACCACTAGTATCTAAAGAGCAACTTGAAAAAGTTTGTGGCTATATCGACTCCGGAGTGAAGGCTGGTGCAAAGTTACGCGCTGGAGGTGAGCGTCTCAAGCGCGCCGGTTATTTTGTCCAACCGACAATCCTCACAAATGTAAAACCAGAAATGAAGGTGGTATGTGAGGAGATCTTTGGTCCCGTCGTGGTAGCAATGCCGTTCAACAATATGGATGATTTAATCAAACAAGCTAACAATAGCGAATTTGGTTTGGCTGCTGGCATTTGGACTAGGGATATCGCCAAGGCTCACAAGGTGGCTGGTCTCATAAAAGCTGGCACTACCTGGATCAATTGCTACAACATCTTCGACTCGGCGCTCCCCTTCGGAGGCTATAAACAGTCGGGTTGGGGGCGCGAAATGGGTGAAGAGGCAGTTCAACTTTATTTGGAGACTAAATCGGTTTGCCTACCGCTCTAAAACTTTGACAAAGTAACCCACGAGTCATCAGATGTACACATGCTTTGACCTAGAGACTACAGGCCTAAGCACTTATGATGGTGCCATCGTCGAGGTTGCTGCAATCAGGACCTTCGCAGACGGCTCGACCAAAGTTTACTCAACTTTGGTCAGCCCTCACTGCGAGGTGGAGCCTGACGCATTTAGAGTACACGGCATTAGCACCGAGAAGGCCCGCTCAGAGGGCGGTAATCCGACAAAGGTCTTTCAAGAGCTGAAAGATTTTTTCGGTGATTCCTATGTCATTGCACATAATGGAATCAAATTTGATGTACCCTTCTTACGCAATGAAATGACCCGATATGGTCTGACCATCGGCAGCAATCAGGTACTCGATACAGTTAGACTGGCCTCACATTACCTCTGTCAAAATGGTCAGAGCGCTAAACTGGAGGCTCTTTGCAAGCGCTTTGGGATTATAAACGAAAGGGCTCATCGAGCTATGTCGGATACAAAGGCTACGCTTGAGGTGTTCAAGCTGATCCTAAGGGCCGAACCAGATCTCACAGCACTTTGGCAATTATGTGGATCCGTATTGATGATGGATCTGGGTGGAAGAAACGACTTTTGCGCAGTTATCAATAAAGCAATCGAGAGTGGCTTAGATGTAGAGGTGGAGTATAAGAGCCACGGTAAGCCAGCCGGGATTAGATGGCTGGGCCCGCGGCGATTCTCGGCCGAAGGAAGCGGTAGCTACAAATTTGTGGCATATTGTTTTCGCTCAAAAATAGAAAAAAATTTCGTGATTGGCCGCATCATACGGGTGCTCAGCACTCGCCCCACTCAGACGCCCAGCACCTAAACCAGGATTTACACTAGACAAAGAAGTAACGAATAATCTAAGGATATTAGGTAGAAAACCCGTTCTGACAGCCGCGTCACCTGGCCTTATCCGGCCTATGGTGTCAAGAATCCTTGGAGGAACTCTACCATGAAGGTCCTTGCTTTATCGTCGATGCTTGCTTTGGTAAGCCATTCTACCGACGCGGCAGCGGTTACTTTTCCTCAGGACAAGGCGGACATGACACACAGTTTTAAAGCGGTAGGTAATCAATTTGAACTCGATGGTAAGCCATTTCTGATTAGAGGTGGCGATATGCATTACAATCGAGTTCCTCGCGAATATTGGCGTGACAGAATGAAAATGTTACGTGCCATGGGCCTCAATACTCTCACCACTTATGTATTCTGGAACCTACACGAACCGCAGCCTGGTGAGTTTGACTTTAGTGGCCAACTGGACATTGCAGCCTTCGTTCGAACAGCACAGGAGGAGGGTTTGTTTGTCGTGCTGCGTCCTGGGCCCTACGTGTGCTCTGAGTGGGACTTTGGCGGTCTGCCTTGGTGGCTTCTAAAAGAGACAGATTTGGCAGTCAGAACCAGGGACCCAAGGTTTTTGGATCATATGCGGCGTTATCTTTCAAAGGTTGGCGAACAAGTTAAAGATTTGATGATCCATCGTGGTGGGCCAATCATATTGACTCAAGTTGAAAACGAATATGGATCTTTCGGTCAGGACCACGATTATATGACTGCCGTCCGTACAATGATGGAAAGTTCCGGATTTGATGGTCAGCTATTTACATCAGATAACGTGCTGGATGAACATAATCCCACAGGCACATTGATGGCAGGATCTTTTAAAGACCTGCCACTAGCACTAAATTTTGGTCAGGATCAAAGCGCTGCAAAAGCTTTCGACATTCTCGATAAATATCGCCCAGAAGGCATTCGGATGAACGCCGAGTATTGGTTTGGATGGTTTGATCATGTAGGTGACAAACACTCCAATCGGCCAATGCAAAAGGGCTTAGAAAATTTTAAATGGATGCTAGACCGAGGTTACAACGTTAGCTTCTATATGGCACATGGTGGTACCAATTTTGGTTTCATGAACGGCGCTAATCTTGACAACGGAATCTACTGGCCAGATACCACAAGCTACGATTACGATGCGCCTTTGAATGAAGCAGGTCAGCCTACAGCTAAGTTCTACGCGTTACGAGAGCTCATTCAGTCCCATCTACCTGCTGGCGAAATACTTCCACCAGTGCCAACCACGCCTAAAATAGCGTCGATAGACTCATTTGTTTTTACTGAGCAAGCGCCACTTTGGCAGCTTTTGGGTGATCCGATTCAGTCGCATTCGATTAGATCAATGGAAGATGTCAACCAAGGCTATGGCCTGATACTGTACCGTCATAAGGTCAAGAAGCCATATCAGGGCCGGCTTGATGTGCTAGATGTTCGGGATTATGCATGGGTCCATCATGCAGGCAAACTTCAAGGTACGCTGGATCGCCACCGTCAACAGATTGGATTAAATGTTAAACTGAATCCTGAATCTTATCTGGACATTCTGGTCGAAAATCAAGGCCGCGTTAACTACGGTCCCTCAATGATATATGAACGGAAGGGAGTTACTAAAGAGGTGAGGACATCGCTGGGCATCCTCAGCGACTGGGACATTTACCCCTTGCCACTTACTGATCTTTCTAATTTAGACTTTGTTGCAAATTCTGAAAAACAGATTGCCGACACCCCAACCTTTTATAGAGCTGAGTTGAATCTTACCGAAGTAGCGGATACCTATCTCGACACAAGAAATTGGGGTAAGGGGATCATCTTTGTCAACGGACACAACCTCGGACGATATTGGCATATCGGGCCTCAGCAGGCACTTTACTGCCCAGGCACCTGGTTGAAAAAGGGAAGCAACGAGATCATTGTGCTTGAACTGGAAAAGGCACCATCAAGTTTAACAATGAAAGGCCTAAGCCACTCACTTTTCGACGAGTAAAAACACTACAGACAGCGTGAAGTTGGGATGAGCATTCACAAAGTAGATCACAAGTCCATTTTGGCAATGCTTGGTTTTGCCACCTTTATTCACGTTAGCCTCCTTTGGCGAAGCTGTGACAGCCCCACAAGAATCAATCTGACAACCGGAGACAAAACACTTCGATTGAGCTTACCAAGTGGTCACTCACTTAAAGCCAAGAGACGCCCAAGGATTGGCGCGAAAAATCCGCGTTTGGGAGCAACTTCCGCACTCACGCCCCGACCTGACCTTGACTCACCTCTGAGTGATCTCGTACCTCCTCCGCAACCTCTTGACTTTGATGTGCACCAAACAACAGCCCCAGCTATCGGCGAAGCCACATCAACCGGTCCCATTAATCTTGGTTTGGGCGCAATTGAGGGCTCACTAGGTGACTATGAAAAAGTGCTGCTAGAGCACATTCGAAGTCATGAGTACTACCCGAAAGCGGCACAAATGCGTCGTCTTGAGGGCGATGTAGGTTTAGAGTTCACAGTTTTAAGTGATGGTTC
>OMIY01000138.1 GCA_900299215.1 bacterium
ATGCCATGCGATGACTTTTTGGGTCCCAAGCCTATGCCTGGCGATAACGCCTTAAATTCTTGCTTCTCGATATGCTCCTGAAGCAGGCGCATATCGTGAGCGCGTGCCCAATTTGATTTCTCGTCCATGAGCGCCCTCGCCTACTGATTTATGCCACATAACCAGTATAAACTGGGCTGGGCAAGGGCAGCAAAGATCAGAGCTTCTTCTTCAAGTAGCTGCCCTGCGGCGAATCGCAAATTTCATACCCGCGCGCATCTATTTCACGTCGCAATTCATCTGCTCGGCCCCAATTTTTGGCAGTACGAGCTTGGTTGCGCTCGTCTAACATCGCCGTCAACTCGGGTGGAACGGTACCAACGCTGGGCATGGGAGTAAACACATCTAGGCCGAGCACCTGATCCATTTCGGCAACTAAACTGACTCGCTCCGCCGCCGATAGACCACTGTCTTCGAGTAAACTATAGAGGGTCGCCACAGCCTGCGGCATATTTAGGTCCTGCGCCAATGCGGCACGAAATTGCTGGCGGTATTTCTCAGCGGCGTCAGACCATTTGAGTTGCTGCGGCTTGGCACCAGCTTCCGCCAGTGCTCGTTGCGCCAAATTGGACAACCGTTCATAGCCACGTTGGGCCCCAGCCAAACTTTCGTAGCTAAACTTTAATTGTTTACGGTAATGGCACTGAAGCGCTAAAAGACGGAAGGCTAATGGATAATACCCAGCATCTGCTAGAGCTTGCACGGTCAGAGTCTGACCGCTTGACTTACTCATCTTGGCAGAATCGTCGACGACTAAAAACTCTCCGTGCATCCAGACGCGAACAAAAGGAGATTTACCAGTCGAAGCTTCGCTTTGCGCGATTTCGTTGGTGTGATGAATTGGTATGTGATCGACCCCACCGGTATGAATGTCGAATTGACTCCCAAGAAACTTCATCGACATCGCACTACATTCAATGTGCCAGCCTGGGAACCCTCGGCCCCAGGGGGAATCCCATTCCATGCATCGATGATCTTCGGGTTTGGAAAACTTCCACAAGGCGAAATCAGTCTTATTGCGTTTATCACGGGCATCGACGCGGTGTCCGGACTGCAGGCCTTCGACGTCAAGCCGACCGAAATCCGCATAGGTTGGAAACTTACTCGTGTCGAAGTAAACGCCATCCTCTGTCAAATAGGCATATCCCCGTTGCTCTAGATCCTTGATCATGCCTATCTGTTCAGGAATGTAATCGGTTGCTTTGCAAACCACTGTTGGCTTTTTGATCCCCAGCATGGCCGCGTGGGCAAAGAAAGCTTCCGTGTACTTGCGCGCAACAGCCCATGCGTCAATACCTTCGCGGCGAGATCCCAACTCCAATTTGTCTTCGCCGGCGTCAGCATCATCAGTGAGGTGACCAACGTCGGTGATATTCATAACGTGGTTTACCTTGTAGCCCAAATATTCGAGAGTCCGCCGCAGGACATCGGCAAAGATGTAGCTCCGCATGTTACCAATGTGCGCATAAGAATAAACCGTCGGACCGCAGCTATACAGACCAACCTGACCAGCCTTGATAGGTTCAAAGTTGGCGACAGACCTGGTCAGAGTGTTGAACAGCTGAATCGGCTCGGGCTTGACTGGTGACACGAAGGCTCCTCGGTTACTGACTAAAGATGGTGTTTTACCAAATTTATCAGGTACGGGAAACCTTGGCCGCACCTTTGCCGCTACTACTAGGCAGGCGCACAGCATCATAGAGCGTTTTGGCCCGCGACGGTGATTCGTTGTTCGGCGACCGCTCCTCGCCAGCATCGCTGACCACGCGCCGCAAGGTTCTGATCACCACTTCGAATTCTGCTTCAGGCAGACGCATTAGGCTGTCTCGTAGGGCTAGCACCTCTCCTGATCGCCTCGAAGTCCCAGCAGCATCCAAACGATCCCGTTCGACGCCATCAAAATAGAAGCAGACGTCCTCTAGTGAGATGTTCGGTGCTGACTTTTTGGTAGCGTCCATCATGCCGAGATGATCGACAGATAAGCCACTAAGCTTTAGTGCACCGTTTTGGCAAGCCTACACATAATCGCTATTTCTCAAATTAATTTAGCGATTAAGGAGTTAGAGCCGAATCCTAATTTCCGTGACGCTGTATTCCACCGTGCCTTTAGGGACCTTGACCTCAACCAAATCACCGATCCTTTTGCCAAGTAGTGCTCTTGCCAACGGGGAACTCATGGAGATCATGCCACGTTCAAGGTCTGCCTCAAGATCACCAACGATTCGGAAAGTTTTATCTTCACCCGAGTCTTCGTCGGTTACCGTGACAAAGGAACCAAAGCGTACTCGCTGATCACTCTCGCCCTCAGATGGCTCAATCACCTGTGCCCGGGAAAGCTTGTCGTCGAGATCTGCTATACGTCCTTCGATAAAACCCTGCTTCTCTTTGGCAGCATGGTACTCGGCATTCTCAGAAAGATCGCCATGCGAGCGAGCTTCTGCGATCTCCCGGATGATTTTCGGGCGTTCAACCGACTTCAGTTGCTCAAGCTCGAGTTTTAACTTCTGAAACCCTTCGCGCGTGAAAGGTACTGTCTCTGTTGCCATGTTAAAAATCTCCGCCGTCGCTACCACCGTCCCATTCGGATGGCTTACATGTTGTGAGTTGCCGAAAACGCGAAGGAGTACTGATTCGACTTAACCTCCTGCACCGCGTCATCACCTAACTTCTGCGCCTTGCCGTTGCCTGATTGTAGGGTAATCCCTGCCGCGATTTGGCTGTTCGGCTGCACCCAGGCAATAAACAGACTTCCGCCGTAGTAGTCAATATGATCGGGCTGGGCACAATATTTTTTATAATAGTCAAGACTTTGCGAACAGGTTTGCCCGCTAGCCGCGTCGGCAGTGCCTTTCTTCACGTCGGGGCGGGCGTCGTTGTTAGTAAATAGGCCAAATCGCACAGGAAATGTCGGTGTGATGTACCATTCTGCTCCGGTCGCCAAGTTGATGACTGCCTCCTTAGCATATGCAGCTCGCACTGAATTCGGGTCGGTTTTGACGTCGGCGTCGGTCACGCCATCCGTGTAGCTTAGGTCAAGGGACCAGACAAAAGATGAGCTGGCAAACCAGGCTAAACCAACGCGCGCCTCGAGAGGGAGATCCCCGACCGGGTTCGTTGACTTGGTGACCTGCTTGGTCACCGTGTTTTGGATCGGGCTAAGCACAGTTGTGGCAGGCCCACTGGTGGTGGCAGCACTGTTTTGCGTGTCGCTGACCAATGTTTTGCTAATATCCGAGGCTGTCTCAAGACTCTGGGATGCTACAAAAATTTTCTTAACTGTCAGACCAGCGGTAAAGCCTGAAGGCAGCGCCACCTGGACACCGAGTGTCGGCTGCATCCCATAAACCGCTAAGTGCTGACGAATGTTACTTGAAAGTATGCTCCAGCCGTCAACAGTACTGCCATCACTTAGCTTGATTCGTAAGCTTTGCTTTGCATATTGAAACTCTTGCACCAACTCGTCGGCATTGAAATAGGACACTCCCAGCCCAATTCCGAGGTTGTTAAGCACGCGATAGCCCACGCCTGCACCGGCAAAGTAAGTTGACGCCCTAGCATTTGAAGTTCTGTGATAACGGTCGATCACAGTGGTGCCAATTTGAAAGCGGTCAATCGGCGTATCCTGATCCTTCAAATCACCGTCGGTGTAGTAGACTCCAAAGGCAGCAACCAACCCCTCTACGTAGCGGTCAAGTTTTTGCAAACCACCGAAAAACGGTGTCAATGAGCCTGAACTCTCCTCAGTAAAGTCGGTCGCTCCCAGAGCTTTTTTATAGACAGTATTTTTTCCGTAAAAAGCGTTGGCTGACCCTTGAATATCATTTGAGAGTGCGAAGGCCAACCCACCAGGGTTGTAATAAATACCTGATGCGTCATCGGCAATACCGACAAATGCGCCTCCCATACCCATCGCTCTGGTTCCGACGAGCACGTTGTTATAGTGAAACTGATCCGCCAGAAGAGGCGTCGCTTTAGTCAGTAAACCCAACCCAGCTGTGACACCGCAAAGCAACAAGCGACTGCGCATGATACTCCTCCCTTTACTTCTCATTAGGTTATGCTGCCACCAGCGTCATCATCCAGCCTCTGGCTCAGGAAATTTCGCTTTAACCTTTTTAAATCTGTCCTCGCCGCTCGCACCAATGATGTCCTCAGCTTTCAGACTGAGCAGTAACTTGGCAATTTGATCGCGGCGCTCTTTCATTGGCGGATGAGTCTTTTCTAAATTTTTGACCTTCTTCGCACTGTGGTCTTCCAGACGTTTTAGGAAGCTCAGCATGGCTTTCGGTTCATATCCCGCCCTTACTGCATACTTCACGCCCTCTTGGTCAGCCTCATACTCAAGCTCCTTGTCCAACCCCTTCTCGGTGATCATTTGCATACCCGCTGCTGCGGCTGCCATGATCGAAAGACCAACCCCTGCTTTGCCCGTCAGGTAAGTTGCAAGCCTTGATCCGGCAGCGCTGCCAGACTCAGGTTCGGGTCGCTGGCGCATTTTCAAATACGGATCGTTATCAATGGCGGCGCGCTTTTTCGCTGTAGCTTCATCAATATCTTTCTGCTTCATGCGTTTGAGCGCATCGTACATGTGACGCTTACCGACATGTGCCACTTCGTGTCCGAGGACCGCAGCCAATTCAGCTTCGCTGTCAGCGTTGCGCAAAGCTCCCATGGTGACCAATATATAGCCCCCTGGACAAGCGAACGCGTTTACTGACTCATGCTTTAGGATGGCAAACATGTAGCGACGGTCTGGATAGTCTCCGTAACTTGCGACGTAGGAGCCAATTTGGTTTAGGTAGGCAACCAGCTTAGGATCCTCAACAACACCGTAATAACCTAGAAGCCGCCCAGCCATGTTGCGGCCCACCTCGATTTCCATCCGGTAATCTTCGAACACTGCCCTTTGCTGCGGGGTCATCGCCTTCTCTACAGGATCTTGCTGTTGGGTTTTAATCGTGCATGCCGATACCGCAAGCAGGCTGGTGGTCAAAAATAGCCTGCCGCGCCCACGCCTAAGGTGCGAGTCCGAAGTCATGATCGGGGCCCTCTCGGATGTTACTTTCTACGTTACTTGCTGACGTTACTTTTTCGGGAGTAGTCCTTAATAGACTAGTAAAACCCAAGTCGTAGAGCAACCATCCGGATCAGAATACTTTTATTTACTTTTGCCAGGAGCCGACTCACTTGCCTTTCCAGCAATCTCTCTCAAGACGCTCTGGCTAAGCTCATCGATCTTTTTGTCACCCACTGGCTTGTCTTCCATACGGTAAACAGCGCGAAGGTTAGGTCTGACGTTGGATGCATTTGCCATGTTGTCATCTTCAGCCAAACCGCGCACACCCATCACCGCCGATCTGGCCCGAGCATCTGTGCCGTCCCCCTCGGGGCGCCCTTCCTTGCTCGCTGCCTTGATAGCGTCCGCGATGGTACCGTCACTATCGGGCTTATGTTTGACCGCCAACACTGACACGAACCCAACCTTACCGTCAGCGGTCTTCACCGCCCAAAACATACCCTTGCGTTCCGTTGCGACAACGGATTCACCAGACTTCAAGGTGGCAACCACAGCGCTCTTGTTGGTCGCATCCGTGTAAATTTCGACTCCGTCTTTTTTGGCCTCGACATGGGCGGCAAACGCTAACCCACTGTTTACCAAAGCCATCATGACTAAACCCAAGGATGCTATTAACTTAGTCATAACACCACCCCTCGCTGTGACTTTCCGCCCTTTGCCCTCACGTCGGCAAAAAGTTTCTAAAACTTTAGGCTAATCCGATAATCTCAAGCGAAAATAATGCTTTTTACCCTTTTTTACCAGACAGCCTGAGTCGCCTTTGAAATCACTGTCGGTTATTTTGACATGGATATCATCCACCTTTTCACCGTTGATGGCTAGCCCGCCTTGCTCGACTAAACGGCGTGCCTCTGCCTTGGAGGGTACGATTTTAGTTTTGACTAGAAGATCCAAAACACCAATGCCCCCATGGATGTCAGCAGCACCAACGAAGACTTCTGGCTCGTTGCCACCAGCCCCCGCACCACCGGCAAAAAGCTTCTGCGCCGCCAACGCGGCCTGATCAGCGGCCTCCTGCCCATGCAACATACGCGTTGCTTCGTATGCCAAAACCTTCTTTGCCTCGTTGATGCCAGCACCTGACAAGGATGCCAGACGATTAACCTCGGCCATCGGTAACTCGGTAAAATATGCTAAACAGTTGCTTACTACACTGTCCTCGACGTTACGCCAGTATTGAAAGTAATCGTACGGGCTGGTCAGAGTTCCATCCAACCATACGGCGCCTTTCTCTGTTTTACCCATCTTGCGTCCGTCACTGGTTGTCAAAAGAGGTGTCGTTAAACAGAAAGCTTTACCACCGGCTAAGCGGCGCACTAGCTCCATGCCAGCGAGAATGTTGCTCCATTGGTCGTCACCACCCATTTGCAGAGTACATTTCTCTTTGCGGTACAAGTGGAGGAAGTCATAGCTCTGAAGCAGCATGTAATTGAACTCGAGAAAGGACAATCCCTTCTCCAAACGCTGCTTAAAGCATTCTGCCGTGAGCATGCGGTTGACACTAAAGTGAGGACCTATCTCACGCAAAAACTCAAGGTAGTTTAGCGAACCAAGCCAATCATAGTTGTTGACCATGATGGCGCGCGATGGCGATGAGAAGTCAATGAAGTGTGCCAGCTGCTTCTTGATGCCGACCATGTTGTTTGCGATGGTCTCCGGTGTCAGCATTTGCCGCAACTCAGATTTACCAGTCGGATCGCCGACCATCACGGTCCCTCCACCGACTACTACGATGACTCGGCCTCCAGCCTGCTGCCAACGCCTAAGCGTCATGATCTGGAGTAGACTCCCGACATGAAGACTGGACGCGGTGGGATCGAATCCAATGTAGGCTGCACGCGGTGCTTCTTTCAAATGCTCCCGTAGCTCGTCCTCGTGGGTGATTTGGGCGACTAAACCGCGCTCGCGCAGCGTTTCGATAAAATCCATGCCGGTGCTATCCTCATCAAGTGGGCATCCAAACCTACAAACCAGAAACAGAAAACCGGAACCGAAGCACCAGTCCAAAATAAGGACTGAGATTGTATGAAATTACCAAAGGGACACCATGAATAACTCGCAAGGCACCGGCCGTCCAGTCTGGACGCACACTAAAGCGCCAGTCTTCATCCTGGGCAACGCCCACTGCGGAAAATCAGAACTGGCCATACAATGTCTGAGGCCAGATGAGCCTGCATTGGTCATCGGGACCGCACCACCAACAGAGCCTGCCTTCCAAGCTAGGATAGCAGAACTCCAATGCATGAGACCACCCACCTGGGATTCGGTCTACGCTGGAACCGACCTAGTAGCTGCCGTAATTCATGCGGCCACGGATTTTCGTCAAGTACTCATCGACTCAGTCAACCAGTGGCTTGCTACCTTACTTCTTAGTTGCGGCGAGGAGATTGACAGCAGTGAACAGGGCCGTTCTAATTTGCTGACGTCCAGAATCGACGAACTAGTCAAAGTACTTGCTCAGTACAAGCAGACTAAATTTGTCCTCGTCTCGGCCGAGATCGGTGGCGGACCAGCACCGAGCCGCATGGCGGAAAGACTCTTTCGTCAACATCTGGGGCTGGCCAATCAACGCTTGGCTCAAGCGGCAGCAAGCGTGCTCCTGGTTCACGCTGGGATTCCAACAATCTTAAAATGATGACGGATGCTTAACTCTCGCATAAAGTCTTTGGTAGCAATGTCATAGATTACATCGGAGGTAGCGCATGTTGTCACGTTTTACACGAGTTTTGACTCTTCCTGTGTTGATGGCCGCAGCCTTACAAAGCACCGCAGCATTGGCATTTGTTGATGCTCAAGGTCTAGTTGGACGCCGTTGGTACAAGATCGGTACCGACCCAGCGACCAAAGTTAGCTCCCAAGAAATAGCCGTGGCGGCGCATCTGGATCCCATCCCTCTAATTCCCGTCGCCATCGGTGCGCGTATTGGCGCTGGCACTCTCGATACGACCCAGCTGAAAGGCATCTACTCCGCATCTTCGATCGACTCTGGCGCGGTCCTTGAGGCCGGGCTGGACTTGATGGCATGGGTCCCGCTGGTCCCAATCATCACCCCATACGTCCGCTTAAACATCCCAGTCTATGGGACGTGGCTGGTCAAAGGTAAACTACTAGACACCGCGCTGCTGAGCGTGCCATTTCAGCGTGAGGCCAAAATCAGCGGAACTCAGCTCAGCGTCGGCGCCAAGTATTCCGTGCTGCCGCTGGTTAAAGTACTGTTTGAGGCCAATTACGGCAAAGAGAGCTGGAAACCCACCTCAGTCAAGGTCAACAACGTGACCGTAGACTCCGACTCCAAGACCTACACCCTCGACTCTCAAGCCGTATTCCTCGGCGTAGAGGTCGGGTTTTAGTGGTCTACCTAAGTGGTGAAAAAGATCTGTTTCAGTAATGACGTCGGTTTCTTAGCTTTAAATTGTACGGTTGGGCCGAACAAAGCTAAGAAATCGTTTTCCTTCCAGAAACTTCCGAGAACCTAACACCACCCAAGTAGACCAGTATCAAAAAGGCCTAAAGTTTTTGGTCAAATATGCCGATAGGCGGAAATACAGGAGAGAAAATCGCCGCTTAGAGGACCGATCATGAACTCGTGCTCAAGCTTAAAAATCCCAAT
>OMIY01000139.1 GCA_900299215.1 bacterium
GAGCAGTGGGAGGCTTTACTAGCGACGCTTCCTTCTAAGGCTTAGTACTTCGGTACTAAGCCGCAAGGACTACATAGACCGTCTGTACTGCCCGCCGACTCGATAGAGCGTGTTGACGATGTCACCAAGGCTGGCGTGGCGCACCGTGTGCATCAGCTCGGCAAAGATGTTGCCACCTTGCATGACAACCAAGCTCAAGTTACGCAAGGCCTCTTCGCGCGTTTTAGCATGCCTATCTTTGAACGCCGTTAAGCGGCTGAGCTGATCATCCTTCTCCTCGTACGAGGCTCTGATCAGTGGGATCTCAGGACGTACATATTCACCACTTAAAACTTTCGGATTTAAGTAGGTGTTCACGCCAATGATCGGTAGCTGTCCAGTATGCTTAAGGTGTTCGTAGTAAAGACTTTCTTCTTGGATCTTGGTGCGCTGATACTGCGTCTCCATCGAACCAAGGACGCCACCACGACGCGATAACGCTTCGAATTCACGCAGGACAGCCTCTTCAACCAAATCGGTTAGATAATCGAGGAAGTAAGACCCTTGGTTAATGTTCTGGCAGAAGTTAGGTCCGAACTCTTTGTTGATGATCATCTGAATGGCCATGGCGCGACGGACGCTTTCCTCCGTCGGGGTGGTCACGGCTTCGTCATAGGCATTGGTATGGAGCGAGTTGCAGTTGTCATACAGGGCCAGTAATGCCTGCAAGGTCGTGCGGATGTCGTTAAAGTCCATCTCCTGAGCGTGCAGCGACCGACCAGACGTTTGGATATGGTACTTGAGTTTTTGTGAACGCTCGTCGCCTTGGTAAATGTCGCGCATGGCAATGGCCCAAATGCGTCTCGCCACTCGACCCATCACTGCATATTCCGGATCCAGACCGTTGGAAAAGAAGAACGATAAGTTTGGCGCGAAATCATCAATGTTCATACCGCGAGCCAAGTAATACTCGACGTAGGTAAACCCGTTGGCGAGGGTGAAGGCAAGCTGCGTGATGGGGTTAGCCCCGGCTTCGGCAATGTGGTAGCCCGATATCGACACGCTGTAGTAGTTGCGTACTTTCTTATCGATGAAATACTGCTGCACATCTCCCATAAGTTTGAGTGCACATTCCGTGGAGAAGATGCAGGTATTTTGTGCCTGGTCTTCTTTCAAGATGTCGGCCTGCACTGTTCCTCGCACCACCTGAAGGGTTTGGTCGTAGATGCGCTGGTGCTCAGATGGGCTCGGGGCGCGACCATGATCGGCGGCGAATTTTTCGACCTGCTGATCGATGGCGGTGTTGAGATACATGGCCAAGATGATGGGCGCGGGACCATTGATGGTCATACTGACACTAGTAGACGCCGCGCAAAGATCGAAGCCGCTGTACAGCTGCTTCATGTCGTCCAGGGTAGCGATCGAGACTCCTGATTCGCCGATCTTGCCGTAGATATCTGGGCGGCGGTCAGGTTCCGAGCCGTAGAGGGTCACGCTATCAAAAGCAGTACTTAGTCGCTTAGCTGGGTCATTCTTACTTAAGTAGTGAAATCTGGTGTTGGTTCTCGTGGGGCCGCCCTCACCGGCAAATTGGCGCTTGGGCTCCTCTTGCTCGCGTCGAAATGGAAAAACACCGGCCGTATAGGGGAACTCTCCAGGAAGATTTTCCTTCAGAAGAAAGCGGAGCGTTTCCGCCTTACTCGTGGCAGCCGGTAGCGCGATTTTGGGAAGCTTCTGTTGGGCGAGAGACACAAAGGTCGGTTGGACCTTGATATCTTTACCACGGACTTGATAGGTGAATTCGTCCGCGAGATACGCCGAGCGGATCTCTTGCCAGCGCCCCAGCTGTTCCTGCCAACGCGGATCAACATCCCGCCAAGCGGCGGCCGCGGCAGTTTGGCTGGTCTGCGCTTCTTCATCTTTACCCTTCTCACGGAAATGTTGCGCGGCAATTTCAAGGGCTTCAGCCGTTTGGACGGCCTTAATTTGTTCAGAGCTAGCCGCATGGTAGCGCCTGACGGCGTGAGCAATTTCCGCCAAATAATGGATTCTGTCATCAGGAATCAGCGCATCTCGGTTACTTGAGACCACTGCGTAGTTGCGCTTGGTGGCCACTTGGTAGCTGCGCCCAGAAATCTTGGCGTTAATTTTCTCTGCCAGTGCTCGGTAAAGTCCATTAACACCGTCGTCGCTGAAGCGACTGGCAATGGTGCCATAGACGGGGTAGTTGTCGTCGCTCACGCGCTGGCCCTGGAAGCGCGTGCGCCGCAGCTGCGTACGGACGTCGCGAAGCGCGTCAGGTGCTTGGCGTCTTTCAAACTTATTTACGGCAATAAGATCGGCAAAATCGAGCATGTCGATCTTTTCGAGCTGAGTCTGCGCGCCGTACTCACAAGTCATGACATACATTGATACATCAGCAACTTCGACGATTCCGGTATCGCCCTGACCTATGCCGCTCGTTTCGACGATGAGAAAATCAAAGTCCTGGCTACGCATCACCTTGATGGCATCAGCCGTGCTCTTTGCTAGTTCACGACCGGCGTCACGCGTAGCAAGAGAGCGTATGAAAACTCGTGGGTCTGCAGCTGAATTTATTCGGATTCGGTCACCGAGCAGGGCCCCGCCCGTCTTCTTTTTGGATGGATCGATACAGAGTAGACCGATGCGAATTTCGGGAAAGTCCCAAAGAAAACGCATGATCAGCTCGTCGGTAAGCGAACTCTTACCGGCGCCCCCAGTTCCTGTAATGCCGACGACCGGAACCTCTTGAAAACGCTTGCGCGGATCGGCAATAGCGGTCACCAGTTCCGCGGCGGTGTGCTTGCCGCTCTCAAGCAGCGTTAGGGCCCTTGCCAGCTGCGTGGATTGGTGTTCACGCCGGTGTCCCCAGTCTGAGTAGGCAAAGTCCGCCTCCATCAACATATGACCAATGATGCCATCCAGACCAGCTCGTTGGCCGTCCTCAGGACTGTAGATTTTTGTAATGCCGTAGGCTTCTAGCTCGGCGATTTCTCTCGGGACTATCACCCCGCCGCCGCCACCGAATATCAATACATCGCTAGCACCATTCTGATTTAGGAGGTCGCGAATGTATTTGAAGAGCTCCATGTGCCCGCCCTGATAGGACGAGATCGCTATCGCCTGCGCATCTTCCTGCAGTGCTGCCTGGACAATTTCCATGGCGCTTCGGTTATGGCCTAGGTGAACCACCTCAGCACCCCGAGCCTGAAGCAGCCGGCGCATGATGTTGATACTTGCATCGTGTCCGTCAAAAAGAGCCGTTGCGGTGACAAAGCGCACCTTGTGGCGCGGGCTGTAGGTGCCCATTTTTTCCGGAGGCGTTTCAAGAAAACGACGGCTTGCTGCGGCCACGGACTGCGAAGCTGACATGGACTGCTACCTCTAACCCAGGGTTTCTTAGGGCCGGAGTTTAAATCAGCGTAGCGTGGGAAGTAAACCGCTTAAAAAAGCCGCCTTAGCCCGAGTCGGACGGTTTGCGTCGTGAGCTTGTAGCTGCGGGAGCTGGAGTCGAGGTTGCGCGCTGATAGGCCGTAACCTTGATAAAAACTAACATCGGGAATCTCGACGGAGGCGACTTCGGCCGCAAATCCTAGGTCTAGCCATACGTTGCGATCTAATAGGAATGCGTTAGTTACGCTGTAACCCATCATTCTGGCGGTGCTTCCTGGAAATTGGCTGCCTCCTAGAAAGCCCGTAGGGCTGTAGCCGAAGGAGGCATTACCAGCCAACTCTCCGCCGATTTCGAGACTGTAACCCCCACGTCCTAAGCGTATTTGAGAACCAATGAGCGTTGCGTTTATGAAATGCGCCTCTGCAGCATTTCCGAACGCTGAACGTCTTAGTTCCAAATTTCCACCAAGATCGAGTTGCCACGTGTTCAAGGTCCATGAGTGGCCGAGACCTGACCGAAAAGCTAAACGGGAGTACGTGGCATTGTTGGTGCCTGCGGCACCGTTGGATGCACCCATCTTACTGGCCATGACTTCCCATGGGCGCAACTGCCAGCCTCCAGCAAACTTGCGCTCTTGCCCAAGGGAAACCGCAATTGGGATGCCCAAATGGGTAAGATGCTCGGCGCTGTCCGTGCTACCGTTAGCGCGTACCCCAGTACGCTGGTTCATGGGTACTTGAATGTCTTGAAAGTAGCCCACGCCGGTGGCGACGGTAAAAAAGACACCATTCTGGCGCGGTTCGGTCTTCAGCATGGACTCATAATCGAAATCCTGTGCTCGAGCGACCACTGACACCCCAGCAAGGGCTAGGAAAAAAAGACGAAATAAGCGGCTCAAGGGCAACTCCACATCAACAGCAACAAAGCAGATTCAGCAGCAAGAGGCAAGAGGACGTATCCGGACGAGCGCGGTCCGGCCTAAGCCCAGACAGCAAACTCTGGGCCAGTCATTGAGCTCAATCTTTACAGGCCTTTAGAAGTTTCTCTCAACACGCGACTACGAGTCGCTTGTCGACTTTCTTGACAGGCAGGTGAGCCAGCAAACGAGACCCAGGCTTTGCCTATCAACTCTCGAGCCTCTTTATTGGTGTCGGCGATCCTTGTCCCACCATGTTCGGATCCAAGCCATACAGTGGTGACAACTTCAGGCCTTAATCCCACATACCAGCTATCACGCAGATCCTCACTGGCTCCAGACATACCACCGGTTTCGTGTGGGTTGGTCGTCTTTAGTTTGGCATGACCATCGGTGGTTGCTGCCTCTAGGGCACTGCTGATTTGACGAGCGGTGGTAGCCGCCATCACTGTCGGTGCTGGTGGCTTGGAGCGCTGATAAATGACGCGACCGCGACCGTCTATAATGCGGTCCACAGCGTAGGGCTCTTCAACTTTGCCATCAGCAACAAAAGCTGCGTAGGTCAAAGCAAGTTGCAAGGGGCTTGATTTTACTTCCCCTATGGCAAGACGAAAGTCTGCTGCACCAGTGCCAAGACCAAGCCGTTTCGCAAATGAGGACAGAGTGCCCAGCCCTAGCGTGGAAACAAGCGGCAGGCCCAAAGTTGCGTCACCTGATTTGATGACTTCTAAAATCGTTGGACTTAGCCTTGTGCCACGAGGTGAGCCACCATAAGGATCTTCATCGATATGACTCGTAAGTTTCAGACCCTGCTCCAGAGCCAAGGCAGCATAGATCGGGATGATTAATGGGCCAATGGGGCGATAGGTCGCGGCGGCCCGATTAAACTGTGACAAATTGAAGCTGCTTCCGCCTTGCATTGCAATAACGGCACCACTATGCGGATCGATCGCAACTAGCGCAGCTTGCAAGTCATCGCGTTTGACTTGTGATAATCGGTGAATCGAAGCATCTTTGATCAGATTGCTCACACTTGCTTCGGCCGCCTTTTGCATGCCAGCATTCAATGTGGTGTAAATCTTAAGGCCGTCAGTGGCTAAGTTCAGAATTCCCAGTTTTAGCTCAATTTCGCTGGCTACTTGCTGCATGAAATATGGGGCTTGATCGTTAAACTTTTCAGCAGTGGGATACACTTTGAGCAGGGTTTTAGCCCAAAGTGCCGCAGATGTTTTGGTAATAGCGTGATCTGCTTGCATCCGATTTAAAACAAATAATTGGCGGCGACGAGCAGCAGGTAGATTTTTGTTCGGCGCGTAATGCGATGGGCTTTTAGCCAGGCCGGCGATCATCGCGGCTTCGCCCAACGTCAACTCAGTCGCGTGCTTGCGGAAATAATTTCTTGCAGCGGATTCGATGCCATAGCTGCCGTTGCCCAGATAGATTTTGTTTAAATAGAGTTCGAGTATCCGGTCTTTTGTGAGGCGATCTTCGATAGCGAAAGCGAGAATGGCCTCCTTGATCTTTCGTTCCCAGGTCCGATCTTGACCTAGAAAACTTAGCCGAGCCAATTGCTGGGTTATGGTGCTGGCGCCCTGCCGGACTCCCCCCCCGCGGATATTGATGAAGGCTGCGCGAAGGATCCCAATCGGACTGACGCCTCGGTGATAGTAGAAGTCTTTGTCCTCAGCGCTCAAAAATGCCTTCACAACTAATGGAGGCAACGCTTTCAACGGGATAAAATAACGCTTTTCAGTCGCGAACTCACCAATCTTACGGCCATGACGGTCATAGACTTCCGAGGCGAGCGTATCCCGCGCATGCTCGAGTTGTTCAATAAGGGCGATTTGCGGCGATAATTCGGCGCGAATTTTGACTCCGTACAGTGCCAATAGCAGGCATAGCGGTGTCACGAGCAGGGTGCTCACTGCTGCTGTGGTCTTGAATTTGGTGTGCATAGTCTAAGTTTAGCATGAAGTTAAGCACGTGACGGGAGGTTCCTGCCTTTGGGGTAGGTCGCTGCTATCGGCTGATTAAGCAACAATAATCTGATATTCTAAACGTTCCCGGCACTTGCTGAGCACTTTTGGGCGTACGGTGGTTGCTGGCTGCAGCAAAGACGCATACACTGCGTCCGAGCATTGAGGAGGGCCCGATGCAGGAGCAGGCGCAAGCGCCATCAAAAATGGCTTCTCTGGTAGTTGTATACATAACCGTCTTTGTCGATCTGCTCGGATTCGGCATGATTTTGCCACTGTTGCCATTCTATGCCATGCACTTTGGTGCTTCGGGTCTTTGGATTGGCGTTTTAGCGACGGCATACTCGGCAGCGCAGTTTGCTGGTGCTCCAGTTGTAGGGTGGCTATCCGATCGGTTTGGCCGGCGACCAGTATTACTTGCCGCTTTAGCCGGATCGACGGTCTCCTTAGCTCTGGCTGGATTCGCGACTAGCCTAATGATGCTCATTATAGCCAGGGCATTGGCTGGGCTTTTTGGCGGCAGCATAGCTGCAGCACAGGCCTATGTTGCGGACGTTACGACTCCGCAGGAACGATCCAAATACATGGGTATGCTGGGTGCTAGCATTGGTATGGGCTTTGTATTTGGTCCGGCTTTGGGTGCAAGTCTATCTGTCTTTGGCTTTGGTACGGCGGCGCTGGCCGCTTCAGGCATAGCGCTGGCAAATTTGATCGGTGCCTATTTCTTGCTGAAAGAATCGCGGCAAGACCGAACTGGCGTCCTAAAACGATCAGGCTTACTTACGGGTGTCTTCCATGCCATGAAACGTGGGCACCTCCGGTTACTGCTGATCGGATCCTTTCTGGTGACTTTTGCCTTTGTAGGGATGGAAACAACCTACGCACTTCTTAGCGCTAAGCGCTTCGATCTAAACGCTCAGGGCCTAGGTTACGTGTTTACCTATATCGGTTTGATCGTGGCTTTAGTCCAAGGTGGCTTGATCGGCAGAATTGTGGGACGACTTGGTGAACAGCGCGTGGCCGTTCTGGGTGCAGTCATCATGATGATGGGACTTACGACGGTGCCTCTTGCGCCAACGCTTGCATGGTCGATCGCAGCCTTGAGTTTATTGTCAGCCGGCCAAGCCTTTACATCACCTACAATTGCGACGATGCTATCAAGAAGCGCTAGCGCAGATGAGCAAGGTGAAGTACTCGGCCTTAGCCAATCGCTAGCAGCAGCTGCACGTGGCATCATGCCGGTGATCGCTGGTGGGCTTTTTGATTTAGGAGCTGCTTACCCTTACATACTTGGCGCAACAGTATGTTTGATCGCAGCGTTACTGATTGGGCTTGCGCCGCTGAACGGCGAGGCAGCTAGATTGCAAGGTACGCGGACTATCGGCAACTAATGCATTAAATCATGCAGTAAATCAGGAGTTACCGTGCGTCTATTTCGACTGTGGTGGTTGATCTTGCTCGTAGTAACTGAGCCAAGTTTGGGTCAGCCCTCAGACTTAACTTATGGTCATGTGGCGGTTTGGCACCATGGCCGACCGGTTGTTAAAAGTGTGCTCCTGCCCCAATCGATCCCTGGTAGGGTGCTTGCAACCCCAATTCTGCAGGTGAACCCGGTACCAGACAATCTGCAGCCTACCTCAGAAAATTGTTATTGCTACGACGTCAACGATGACCGTTTGGCAGCGGTGCATGCCTTCTATTACGCGCATAATGCCATCGCCAACTACAATCAGATCTTGCGTGAGCTAAAGTTACCGCAATTAAGGGATACGGTGCTGACCTTGGTAAAGGAAAGCGCTGCGCCGACAATGGGAGCGACATCGTCAAGGAAAACAGCACAGATACTGTTGCGCTACTCCAGTCCAGCTATCGATCCATTCACCATTGATAGGGAGGTCGGCAGAGCAGTTCTGCAAATGCTCCTTCCCCATTTTCGCTGGCGCACTACTGCATCTGACAGTGCCTTGTCACCACGACTGCGTGCTGAAGAGGATGGCATGGAAGAAGGTACTGCAAATATTCTGGCAGCCCTAGAGCTTGGGACTTCGGGAAGCCTAGCGCAAACAACTGATACTTTGGATGCGCCAATAGTTCAGGATGTAGATACATTTGTGCGCTTTCCAGACGTCGTAGTGACGCGACGACAAATTGTTAAAGAGTTTATTCAGTCACCTCGCTTCGCGGCTCGTTACTCGTTTTACGTATCCAAACTACTCAAGCAGCTTGACGATCCTGCACTGAATGATTACTTGAATCAGCTTGATCCCAATGTTGCATCGGCAATAATTAACCAACCAATCTGGCAAGTCGCGGTTCGCTATGGCTTCCGTTCGGCGAAAATACTTGTTTTAAGAGCCCTTGGTTCTTGGTCATCACCAGATTACAGCTATGTCGCATTTGGTCGTGAACTAGTCATGCAGGCGCAGATTATGGGTTCAAAGTGGGCTGATGTTCTTAGTGAGGAATATCAGCGACGCGGCCTCCCAGTGCCTGATTCCCGCCTAGAACTAAAAGTGCCAGAAAACGCAACTCAAGCAACTCAAGTGAGGTGAGCGATGTCCCCCGAAGCTCAAGCTGCCACCAAAAAAAGATTAGATTTTGCGATTGCTGCTGCAAAAGCGGCAGGAGCAATAGCGCTGCGCTATTTCCAAGATGGCTCACTGCGAGTTGAAACGAAACTTGATAAGTCAGTCGTTACCGAAGCAGATCGTTTGGCCGAGCGTCAGATTCGCGCAGCGATCTCACAAGATTTTCCTCAAGATGCCATAGTCGGTGAAGAATACGGTACAACAAAAGGCGATAGCGGGTGGACTTGGTACCTTGATCCTATTGATGGCACTCAGGCCTTCGTCCGTGGGGTGCCACTTTTTGGCACGCTAATTGGGGCAGAATATCGTGGCGAATCTCGAGTCGGCGTTATCTTTCTGCCTGCTCTCGGTGAAATAGTCTACGCAGGGCGTGGTCAAGGCTGTTTTTGGGAACGCGGTATGCACTGGGATGGACTTTGTGGGTTCTCGCAAGTGGCGAGAACTCGTGCCGAGGTATCACCCGTTAAGGACATGAGTTCTGCGCTTTTCTGCACAACTTGGATGCAAAGCTTTGTCGCAACAGATCGTGTAGATGTCTTTACCAGACTTTGCCAAACTACCGGTGTATTCCGTGGTTGGGGAGACTGCTATGGATATGCTTTGGTTGCAACAGGTCGCGCAGAGATCATGGTTGATCCACAACTCAACGTCTGGGACGCGGCTCCAATGTTGGTGATCCTCGAAGAGGCAGGTGGTCGTTACACCACCTTTGATGGTAAGCCCGACATACACGGTGGCAATGGCTTTGCCACCAACGGACATCTACACGAGACAACACTCAAAGTAATTAAAGGCGGTTGAATCGCTTTGATGATTCAACGGTAGAAATTTTGAATCATCCAAAGCTTGCCACCTACTTGGGCGTATCCACATGAAACTTGTTTATAAGCGCCATTCGCCATATTTTCGTAGTGGCCGCCACCTGGGCCCTCAGCCCACATCATCTTTAGACAGCCGGTTTGGGCGGTACTAGGATCGCCGCTCCATCCCGGACACTCATCTTGCGCTGATTCACCGCATTTTCCGAAATTACGGTGGGCAGCACCAGCAGCTCCATCGTCTGCGGACTGTTTGTCGATACAGCTGTTGGTTGATTCGTCATTTTTTAAAGTTAAGGCAGGTCGCCCAACCGATGCGCGATACTGATTAATTGCGTTTAGGCAATCTACACGCAAGTCACCCGTGTTGCTCACCAGAGCAATTTGCGCGGAAGATGAGGATCCAGGATTTCCGGTATTGGCAGTGCTTGCGTTAGCTTGACCGCCAAAACCATTGGCAAGGCCGCCAAACCCACTGCCGAGGCCATTTAAAAGGCTGCCGAAATCAAAGCCACCGAGACCACCTCCGTTAAGCAGGCCGCCTAGGCTGCTCGTGAGGCCACCGAGGCCACCTGACAAGCCACCAAATCCACCACCACCGAATTGACTAATGAGATTGCCTATAAAGCCACCTGGTTGAGCACTTCCGCTGCCCGAACCGGGTGTGATGCTGATTGGCGGAACACCCGTGTTCGCAGGCGTAGTTGCCGTGGCAGGAGCAGGCTGCGAGGCCGTTGTGTTTGTATTAGCGGGAGGATTGGGATCCTGTTCCTCCTCCTCTTCGCTAGGATTAACAGCCGGCTTTCGCGGACTGGCACTAGACTGAGGTTTGCACGCTAAGGTGCCGAAGAGACCGACCATTATGATGACAGCTAACCCATCCACTCGAACCAGACGCATAAAGACTCCGACTTCAGCTACGACTCCGAGAACAGCCCCTTATCGGCATTTCGGGTCTAAAACTTTAGGTAAAAGATGATTGTTTGGCGTTATAATGTAACCGGTTGGACCAGTGGGCCGGCAGCAAGGTATGATTGAGTATCGATCGAGAACCAATTGACAATCCTAATCCTCACCAAACTAAACGGTAGACTATCGTGAATCTTTACTTGCTTTCAGGCATTGCAGTCTTTTGGGTCTATGCTTGGTATGGATCCGTTACGGTCGACAATGACATGTTTGCCGTCGTGATCGCAACATCACTTGCCGTCATTTTTGCAATTTTTATGGATCTTGGCAGACATGTGCAGCTTTCTGAAAGTCGTATCCGCATAAAATACAGCCATGTACTACTTTGCCTTGCTTTCTCTGCGCTGCTTTCTGTCTTGAGCTTGCACGAACTTACGGCTGGTTTTGCAACGGATAGTTTCTATCATAGTTACTTGTCTTTGTTTCACGGCATGAGGCTGTTAAAGGCGGATTATTTTCCGACAGAATCAACAATTTTCCAATCAATGATGAATCTTCCCTATGGTCGAATATTATATGTGATTAATTTTTGTTTAATGGCCGTGCTGACTTTTTTCTTTTTCATGATTGCTTCGATCAGATTTAGGATTTTACGATTTTTTAGCTACGCTGCATTTTTTCTTACCATCAGACTTTTGATTCGAAATTTCATCATCCAAGGTGACATACATCCACCCTTAAGGTTGTTGCCGCTAAATATTTCGTCATTGATTGGAGGCGTTGGCGAGGCTTCGTTTCGTGTGCCAGGGTTAATTGCTTTGAGTGCTTTGGCTACAATGATGGTGAGTAGTCTCCGACTTAAGCTCGGTACGCTCTGTGCAGTTGCCGCAGCATTAGTTATCAGTACTTTACCGCTGCTATGGCACGTAAGCGTTATTCCAGAGGCATCGATCTGGTCAGCATCTGCATTTGCAACAGTAACAATTTGCCTCTTAAGCGCGGAAGCTTCATCGCAGAGGGCGCCTTTTCGAATGCTTTTTGTCTTACTGGCAATCGCATCTTTAATGCGTCAGTCTGCGTTTTTGGGATTGATACCGCTAGGCATTTGCTACTTGAGCGATCTATACAAAAATGAGACGGGAACTAAGCCACGAGTTAGACGCGTCATAATCGACTTGTGGCCAGTAATGATTATGGTGCCATGGACTTTATTTATCGCCTATACGGGCACTCCAGCCTCCGATCGAAGTGGTGCAAGTTGGATCGGTAAAATGCAACAAGCGATCGGCGATGGTGAAGCAATTCGTTATCTATGGAATCATTGGCGTTGGCCGGGTTTTATCCTACTTCTGTGCGGTATGATACCGCGCAAATCCTGGGCATATTTTTTTGCGATTTCGACTTTTGGACTTGCTCTCTGTTTGTTTTACTCGATCATTCCGCGCCTCTGGGGGCTTGCAAGGTATCAGCTCGAACTTGGTCTGCCGCTTGTATTGCTTGGAACGATCAATGTGGTTCAGCTGCTGAAAAAGGGGCTATCCTATCTTGGTCGATATGGAGATGAACGACTTGTTTTGGCGATCTCAGTGATTCTCGCTGTATTTAACTATCGCGAGTTTAAATCCATCCGTCGCGTTGATGGCGCAGTAGATGAGAGTACCTATTTTGATCGTTCGCGTGATGGTAGTATTCCAAGTTTGTCAGAGTATCCTTTTGCCACCAGCAAAGCCCTCAAGATCGCCAAGGAGAAAAATTTACAGGTAGGATTGTTCATTGATGGAATATCTTATGGAGTTATTCCGCAGGTATTGGCGGGTTACTCATGGTCCGAGGGGCGTATGGCCGAGGGTATGCCTATTGCTTGGGGCGGTGCAGACGCCAATCTAGTGGACAAAGCTCCAGTCGTTCGGTCAATTGTTCTTCTAGATTGGGGTTATGAACGTAACAAGCAAAGCGCAGCTATCCTTAAGAGTTTAGGCTGGAGCGAAGTTGCTGAAGTCCCAGACGAAGATGTGCCAGGTAATGTCATCAGGATTTTGCGTCGTCCAGAGTGAGGCCTATCATCTTCACCAATACTCAGGCACCTTGGTGCATATCGCATCGGCGTAAGGCCGAAGGCTGCTAAATCGGCTAATGTCGGTCGTAGTGTTAGCTGTCAAGCCAATCTGAAGTTCAGGTGACACTAGACAAACTTTAAAGACTTTTTTAAGTGCCTTGAGATCCTCAACTGGGGGTGGGTTGCCATCAAAGCAATCGACCCAGACCCATTCTGCCTTACCCGCGAAATTCATAACTCCGGCTAGAGGTTCAAAAACAGAATGGCGCACAGCAAATCGAGATTCGCGATTCTTAATCGTCCATTTAACTAGTGTTGGTACTGTTGAATCGAGAAAGAAAAAATTGCTGATTCCATGGAACTTCATCTTCTCTAGACACAGACCTTCGAGCCCGTCCTCTTTGGTATTTAAGATAATTGGGCCTTTAAGGCCAAGTCGACGGTATTCACCTAGCCATTGATCCAAATTATCGCCAGGCTTAAAGGGATCATGGGCCAGCGTTAGGATTTGTCCCTGTCCGGAGCGAATATCAATTTCAGCCCCCCACAACGGCATCATAGTGCTGAGCTCTTGGATCAGATTCACGCGGTGTTTGATAAAAATCATCGTCACTTGCCTCGTGTCGTCTTTGCAGACGCTCCTTGAGCAGAGTAAATACTAAAAGCTGTGCTAAACCGTCATAGCCGCTTCGCCAAACTGGTCCAATCGAACTTCTGGTTAGATATTTTAAGTTCGGAAATAACATTTTGGCAATTGATGACACAGCTGGTGCAGTGAGGTCTCCATCGACAATAAGAGCTGTCCTGTCGAGATCATCTGGCATCGCTTCGATGGTAGCAGACACTTTACCTATAGTCTCGAGAGCCGCACGCAAAGGCTCAATTTCAATATCATTCCAAATGATGTGACGGACATAAAACTGCGGTAAAATTCCCCGAATGACGTCGTCAAGCGAGACAGGCTCGATTGGTTGCGCCTCGATGATCCAGTCAGCAAAATATCTTTGCGGCCCAATGTGAGTCTGAGCATCTAGTTTGCGATCTTCAATTGATTTAAGGACTTTTTTGAAATCGGCACCACGCTCATTGACGTCGCGATGAATCTTCCAGGCCATTTGCAGCGTTTCGTGTGGTGCAAGGAAAACACGAAGATCGAACGTTCGACGCATTCCCCGCAAATAAAGTGTATGAAGCCCCTGCAAAATTAGTGTGCGCTCGGACTTTAGCTCGTGTGGTGAAGTGAAACGACCGCTGCTATGATCATAGTGCCGAATTCGTACGATGCGCCCTTTAATTAGAGACTGTGCATCAGTATCCATATTCTTAAGGTGATTTGCGTCCGGATGGAGGTGAGTGACTCGTTGATAATGAATGTCACCGCGTTCCCACTTGTGATAGTCATCTCCTGCAATCACGGCGGTATGGCGTGCGGAAAAGCTGTCTACTAAAATCCTACTAAGATGGTCTTTTCCTACGCCGGAATCTCCTGCAATGCCGATGACTACAGGCTTCAATAACTGCAGCGTTTGAATCTCGTGTCGGAGAGCAACGTACCACACCATGCCAAGTATCAAGGTCACGTTGGTTTGCAGAAGCGTAAAAAATATTTGTGCCCATGGTACCTGGGTTTCAAAACCAGTAAAAAACCCCATCGGCAGTAGTGCAAAAACTAAAAGATAAAGACCATTAAATACATGCCATGGCAGTGCGGGCGTGCTCGGGTACTTAATATATAAAATTGCGAGCATGGGTAGGGCCCAGAGATACCAGCCTGGCATAGTATGGGTGGTAACTAACAGTGCGGCGAAGACAAATCCACCCGCCATGATTAAGCCTTCACCACTCATCCGGCTTCCAATGCATAACCAGAAAAGTACACCTGCGACTATAGCTGGTCCCAGGTACAAATAAGCATTGGCGCCAAGATCAATACGGGCAGCCAGCAGTCGCAGTGCCTCAGGCGAGCCTACAGTCGCGTAGCCTATACTGTTAGCGTTGATCAGCGGCGCGAAAAATAGACCAGAAATGGCTAAACACACGCCAAGCCATGTTAGAGTGTACTGCCAAGCTCTTGGGGCAAACTCGCGATGCCAAATGTAGCCGAGTGCGAGCGGTATCATTAGGGCAGCACTGAATTTTGACCCCAAAGCACAGGCCATAGCTACAGCTGAAGCTAGGATTCGCCGATCTCTTAAGAGGCTGAAGCTCAAAAAAACTGCAGTAACCATCACGATGTCCAGCTGGCCGTGAATATAGGTCACATAGATAGCAATCGGGCTTAACCAAAAATAGATTGCAACCTGCCTAAAACTCGTACCCATATCCGTCATGATCTTTAGCAGGACAAGCTCGATGCCGAGTAATGGCATCTTGGTCAAAGCAACACCCAGCGGCCCAGAGCCAAGCACTGAGGTGCCAAAAATTTTGTAAAGAAAAAATTTGGGGATCCAAAGCACACAAAATAGAAACGCACCATATGGAAAATTTGCCTTGCCCATGGCTTCCCACGGGTTTGATGTCGGATTTTGGACAGCATGATCAAGGAATGGAATAAAAAGGTCAGCTAAATAAAACGAAGCGAAAAATGGTGCGATTGAGACCCTAATGAGGATCCCAAGCCAGAACCATCGATTTCGCAGGATTTCAGTCACAGCCGACCCTCATCGATGCGCAATTGCCACATATATTGAATCAGGCCAAGTATCGTCCGACGTCGACTAGTTAAAGTTGCGGACCATTTAGAAAGGCCAAATTTGCGGTCAGGGAAAGCGACTGGGATGCTTACAAAGCTGTAACCTGCCTTAGCGGCCTGATAGATTGCATAGAGGTCGAAACCAAAGGTGAAAGGCGGGTTGATTAGTAATTGCATTAATTTGCGGTCGAATACTTTTGGCTGAGCATTAATTTCACCTACTTTCAGGCCAAGAATGATCTTAGCGAGCCCAGCAAAAACTCGGCTCACCAGGGCATCCTTCCAGTTGCGACCGTGCCTTTCACCCTTGACGAGTAAAGCCATATCTTTACTGCCTTGAGTTGCATCTTGTAGAACTTTAAGTGCACGAAATGCATCGTCAGGATCTGTTTGCATATCTGCGTGCGACCATCCAAGAAATTTGGCTGAGGTTGTCTTTAAACCCTCTCTTAAGCCAAAGCCGTATCCTTGATTAGGGAAAACGTTTACGACCCGAAACCACTCGCCAAGTGGTCCAGACTTTAGTTGCGCTAGAACATCCTTCGATTTGTCGGTGCTTCCGTTGTTAACGATGACGAGTTGAAATTCTAGAGAATTATGACCATTTGCACGTGCGGCTTCGACGCATCGATTGACAACAAATGGGAGATTTTTATCTTCGTTGTATGCGGGTATGACGAGTTCAAATGTAGTCATGACGACCCCGCCGCCAAATAACGTCCCTTATATGTGAGGGATCTTCCGCCAAATAGTTCTTCAAAATAAACTGATTCTGCAAGTGCGTCTGGATCACCGCGGCAGATATAACCATCAAGGGGAATCATTCGTACTTTTAATCCATGCTCGATCAAAACGGTAAAGATACTGTCCAGGTAAAGTTCGCCGTTGACACGTAAATCTCGAGCTTTGAGAACTTGTAAATAATGGTCAAGAATTGCGGCACTTTTAAACCAAAACGTGCCTACCAAAAGGTGATCGTTAGTCGGTGAGTCTGATACTGGCTCTTTGACGGAAACGGATTTCACTGAAGGAAAGGGGTCGGAAGAATTCGCTGGTATTACATAAGCAAAAGATTTGGGATTACGTGACGCTCCTGGAAATCCCTGAACAGTGAAAATTGCAGCGTCACAATCAGGATTCCTATGGAAATCGGCCCATTTTTTTTCAGAAAGAACGATTTCATGATCACAGGCCGTAACTAAAACCTCGTCATTGGGATTAAGGTGTGCCAATCCTGCCTCAGAAGAGAGAGCCTGACCTGCGGGCGTCGTTTTAAGAAAACAAGGAGTCAAATGTTTCGTATGATCGTGATTATCAGACCAAAATGCGATGTGCTCCTCGAGAGAGACCACAACGGTATGTTTTGCCTTCGGCAATGACTCCAGGGCTAGCTTAAACATCGGCGTATCGCCAATGCGGATGTAAGGTTTTGGTAACTTAGTTAAGCTTTGAAAGCGGCTGCCACGGCCAGCCATCGGCATCAAGACTTGAGCGACTTCGAAAGACTCCCTTTTGCGCTGCTCTCTGTTCCAAATTTTGAAAACCCGCTCCCAGTATTCGAAGATTTTTAAATCCTCTGGCGTGCCCCATTGGCAGAACCCAGGGACCTCAAATACCCGAACACTTGATGTCGGTTGTCGTTGCAATAGGGCCTCAACTGTGAGGCTAGTGTAATGTTCGTTTTGAACTTCAAGTTTATCTTCGACTTGCCATTCCAATGCCAATTTTAGCTGCACGGCGCTTTTGAAATAATAAGCACCGGATGAGGCGTATTCAGTTTCCCTGTTTGATGTGAACGAACCTTTTTCTCGCACGGAACGCACTAATTCGCCATTTAATTGCGAGTATGCATACATGGTTGGACTAAGGTAATGAGCGTGAAATCCTCGATAAGATATGAGGCATGCATCACAATTAGTGTCATGAACAAAGCGTTCAAAATATTTTGCGTCCCAGATCATGCCGTAGTCACAATATGAAACTAAAACGGAATCTTCAGGTTCAATAACCTTTAAGCCTTCATAGACAGCGAGAGCTGGGCCTTTAAAAGGTTGTTCTTTACGAAAGTTTTCATCAATCCAGACAATGTTGGCGTTAGGTCTGAGCTCTCTAAGCAAGTTACTTAGATTGGTTTCCTTGTGATTGCTTGAGAGCACAAACGTACAGGGCCATTCCGTGGGAAATAATTCAAGTACCCTCTCAATCATGGGGATCCCGGAGACTGGGATCAGAGGCTTCGGCTCCTGATATCCGGCCCTTCGAAAGCGCGAACCCATTCCCGACATAGGCAGCAGGAGATGAATCTTTCTTTTCAATTTTGAGATTTGCACCATTGATAAATTCTTTTAAGTTTTACGATGCCAATTTTTTAATGCGATATTGTTCCGTTGGAAGCGTGCGGATACGATTGACGATGCTATCTGGTAATGTGGAAAGCCGAGGGCAACTCGCATATAGAAGCTGCTGAGCTGCCCAAAGTTCTATTAGATCGCGTCGTTGACTGTTAAGGATGTAGAAGGTTTCACCGCCGATAATCTGCTGTGGGATGATTGCACTTTCAATCTCTTTGGCAAAAACGGCGGTATCTGGAAGATAGAATTTCAGCGGTATTGCGGCGCTTTTCACCTGATTAGCTAGGTTTTCACGATGGCTTGATGTCCAAGCATTAAGTAAGTCGTGGTAACCATAGTTTGAGAGGAACTTTTGCTCGACATTTTCCCAGTTTGAAATTTCCCGGATATCTTGTAGCCCTAAGATGATCCCGTGATTGCTCAGGAGAATCACTTTTGCATCACGGTGTTCATA
>OMIY01000140.1 GCA_900299215.1 bacterium
CAGCTTGGTAAATGGACAGCTACGATCAAGATCAGCTGGAGCAAACTCCTCAGCTATAAGCTTAATCTTATTCTGCTTGTGATTGGACCCAGCATCGTCTTTTTCTTTGTGAAGTATAGCCTCTGGACCGCTATCTTCCAGCTAGAGGGAATCGAGCGTCTACAGGGATACGATCTACCAGGTATGCTTAAGTATCAGGGTTGGACGTTGATCGTGGCGCTCCTAGGCCAAGGCTACAACAGTATGAACCTCGCCGAGGATATTAGGCTGGGCAGGATCTCGGCTTTCTTAGTTTATCCATTTGGGTTTTGGTCCTATCAGACAGCGAGTTTTTTGGCGTTTGAATGTGTGCAGTTTATCAACTCCGGTGTCACGCTTATTGGTCTTATAGCTATGCAAATAGTCCCTGCATTGGAATTGTGGCCGTTAGTCTCTGGGGTTTTATTTTCAGTACTGGTCAGCTTCTTTTGGTATCAGATCAGTTATCTCATTGGGTTAATGGCTTTTTGGCTGGAAGAGACCTGGGTACTGCGCGTGATGTTTCTGACGATCTCCCAGTTTTTTTCTGGAGCTGTGATGCCTCTGGAGGTTTATCCAGAATACCTACAAAAGATTCTGATGTGGACGCCATTTCCCTATCTAACGTATGCACCGGTCAAGATTTTTATGGGTGAATATTCTGGGGATATCTTACAGGGTGCTGTGATCCTCATGGCATGGTTGGTGTTAACAGGCCTGGCGAGTCTAGCGGTCTGGAGACGAGGGCTTAGACTTTATACTGCGGCTGGGATGTAACTTATGATCCACACTCTGAAGCATTACTGGGGTGTTTACACCCGCTTTCTGAGCACTTGTTTTGCTGCGGCAAGCACCTACCGACTGCATTTTGCGCTGCTAATCATCATGGACCAGCTCTTTTACTTCAGCATGCTGGGATCTGTGGATTTTCTTTACAACCACGTAACTAAGATCGGAGCTTGGAATCGCGACGATTTTATGTTTTTCATCGCATTTATCCTGGCGGTCGATCACTTGCATATGAGTTTTGTAAGTGAAAGCTTTTGGGAGTTTGCGTTTGACATACGCACGGGTAAACTGGATTTCGTCTTGCTGCGTCCTCTGAACACGTTGTTCTCAGTGTTTGCGCGACAGATTCGTCCGGCGACCTTGATTAATTTTGTGACGCCTTGGGGCTTTTTGATTTATTTCGGTAAAAGGCTAAACTTAGATGCGCTCGGATGGGTCACCTTGGTCCCCATGGTTTTATTTTCCTTGGTGCTGCTGACGTCGATTGAAATCTTAGTATCGATGCTGATGTTTTGGACGGTCGAGGCCATGGGAATCAACTTTTTGCGTATTCAGATCCAAAGCGTCTCCAGGTGGCCGGAGTTTATTTACCGCGGATTTGCCAATCGCTTATTCACGATAGTCTTGCCTATCTTACTTGTGGCCAGTGCTCCAGTTTACTTCCTATTGGATCACGGGCGCTGGGTTTGGGTGGCTTCGGCCTTTGGCGCGCTTTTAACCATTTGGGTGCTTATAGGAGTGTTTTGGCGGATGGGACTTAGAGCTTATGAGTCGGCTTCAAGCTGACAAATGATCAAAACAACCGACAGTCTCATTTTGCTAATGCATCTTTACATGCAGCAGCAACAGCCTCGCCTATATGACGTGCGTCGTAGCGACTAAGCATCAGATTTCGAGCTGCGGTACCCAGTTGGCGTAGCTTGTCGGGCTCAGAGACAAGTTTAGAAATCGTCTCAGCCAAAGCAATCTCACTAGGTGGGATCAGCTTGATGTTGAGGTCATCGCAAAAGACCTCTCGGATCGCTGGCGTGTCGATGGTGATGATCGGTTTCGCGCAGGCAGCGTAATGAAATATTTTATTGGGGATCACCAGGGGAGCTTTAGCGGTGGTGCCAAAAATGCCAAGAGCAATGTCGTAGCTGGCGATGCGTTGCGGCAACTCTTGATAAGGCACCCAGCCAGTGAGGCGGACATTTTTTACGCCCAGTTTGGCGACGAGGTGCCTAATGTCGTCACCGACAAAACCATCGCCGATGATCTCGAAGTCGCAATCCTCACGGATGGCCGCCGCTTTGATGATCGTATCGATCCCCTGCAAGGGATTGAAGCTGCCATAAAAGCCGATGAGTGGACGGGCGCGGGATGGAGCGGTGGTGGACGATGGCGGTGTAAAGGCGCCGCAATCTACACCAACAGGAACCACCCGCAGCTTAGACTCCGGAACTTTTAAGTGGTCCCGGTAGTAGTCCGCATGCGCCTTAGTGTCAGCCAGAACGATGTCAGCGGTATTAAAAGTCCGGATATCAGAAAGGTAAGTGGTCAGCGCGTGCGGCGAGTACCACTTGATGTTCCGGTAATCATGGACCTTAGTCAGATAACGAGAAATGAGCGGGTCGAAAACAATAGGCGTGTTCGGAAAGGCATTCCTAATCTTACGCACTGACTTGTGCGTGAAAGAAGGCAGAAAGATTACGTCACACGCGTCCCCAGCAGCAACGCTACGAATCTCTGGTCCGCGTACCTTCCTAAGTGGCCACTCTATAAAGTCCACGCCAAGCTGGCGCAGTCCCGACAGAATGATGGCGGTGCGGTTGTAGGTCGGGTCGTAGGACCCTGTCAGGAGTATCCTCATTAAGTGATCCACTTAATTGGTGGTGGCCTGAGACAACCATCCGGGTTTACTGGAATAGTCGCTGCTTTCAAACCAGAGATTCGATGGTGGTCTCTAAGGCTCTAAGATACCTAGAAAAAACCACCATCACCACCAATTAAGTGCATCAGTTTAAAGTTAGTTAAGGCTCGCGTGGTCCTTTTTCAGGTCCGCCTCGGAGTAGACGGCCTCGGTGAATGAGGGCATCCCGGCGCGTCCTTCACGGACTGCAGCGGAGTATGCGTCTAGGCTCAGGCCTGTCAGTTTAGGACCGATATCGCCTTCGCCTTGGTCGCCGTGACAGCTTGCGCATTTGGCAGCGAAGGTTGCACTGAGTGGGCCAACAGCGGTCAGTTTGGCTGAAGTTGGTGCTGCGGCGCTGCAAGCGGTGACAGCGGCGATGCTGAGAGTGGTCGCGAAAAGGTTGCTGATTTTCATGTGATAACTCCTGATTTAGCCGCTGACATATGGACGGCGGGGCAAAGCGTCCGACCCTTTATGTAAAAAATGGCGGTGCGTCAACAGTTAGCGCAAAAATTTACAATTGAATCCAAGACAACAGTCAGTCACAAGTGTCGTTGCGCCAAATTTACACTGTAACGCCGGATGCCTTGCTTAAACCGGGAGACCCAAGTACTTGAGAGGCATGGAATTTGACAAAAGTTTGTTAGTTGCCCTTTCCTGGTGACCACGGAGCTCTCGATGTACCTTGCCCGCATTGCTGTCTTCGCCTTGTTAGCTTTAACATCATCGGGCACGTCGCTCGCAGCACCTGCTGAGTTGAGTCAGCCCTTCGCATTAGATGTCCAGATGGTCCGGGCGGAGATTCCGCGACGCTACCTCGATAGCAACAGCGCTGCAGTCAGTAG
>OMIY01000141.1 GCA_900299215.1 bacterium
CCCCGCCTGGCCGTTAGCCAGCATCCTGCTCTTTGAAGTCCGGACTTTCCTCCTCCTCTCGTCGAAACGAAAGTTAGCGACAGCCCACCTCTCACTCGTCACACTAAAAGTCGCTATCCTCGGGTCGGCGGAATGTAATGATGTAACCTTAAAAGGTCAAGCCTTAATATTGTCGATTCTCAATGATTTTAAGGTTTTGATGAATAACTCAGTTTCAAAATTAATTCATAGTTATCTGGGGCCAACGGGTCCTCATTAGCCGCCATGTTCCGAGTGATTTGCTGGCATTTACGGCATTTGAAAATCAGCATGATGCCCTTTTTAGCGTGAGTCTCATACCCCACGGCATCCATCATTCCACAGCAAGGATTTGCTCGATCTCCAGGATTAATATCGACATGCCGTGACACTAAACAAAAGGGACAGTGATTGCGACAGCCCCTACGACGAGGAGGGACGCTTTGCCCACAGTGGCCACAGATGAAACTATCGTTGTTGTGTGTAAATCGTGAATTATTCATTTATTTCAGTATATTATAGCGTTCCTCGCAGTGCCTCGCTTCACCTTTTCCCGTGCCTAATAGCAGGCCAAACTAAATTTGTCTCCGCATTTGCCGATGTCTAAAACATACGAGGAGGTCCGAATTGAAGAAAATGCAATACACTTTGCATTTTTATGCAGCACTGGCTCTGCTCAGTGGGTGCGGGAATGTCGGTGAATCACCGGCTACGTCCTGCGACCTATGCGGCACCTATAACGACATCTCTGGTGTAATTTCCTCCGCAGAAGGTAGCTTATCAGCCATGCAAGGCTGGGTCATCGCCACGATAGAGCGTGACACAGGCATTTCTCGAGTAGAACCAATCAGTAATAACGCTGGAAAGTACAAATTCAAGAAAGTCAGAACGAACATCGCACAAACTCTTGCGTTACTATCACCAAACTATCGCTTGCAAGCAGTACTCTCTATGCCGGGAACTGATTCCAAAAATATCCGGCAATGGCTCAGATACAACTCGACCCAACTGCCAAAACTGATCAACGCAGGCAACATACTTAAGTTTTCTAGTACCGATGCCCTAGACATTCAGGGGTACACGGTGCCCTCTCAACAATCAGATCAGGAATTGCCGACTGGTGTTGCCAAGCTTGGACTCACCCGGAGTTATAGATTAACAAGCAGCTTCAACTTATTACACAGTGAACTTGGTGCCCACAGCCTAGGGTTGCTGGCCACCTCAAGTAAATCGACATCACCTGATTATAATACTAACGGAATCGTCAAATGGCTTGACCCCTACGACGGCGATAAAGACGGTACCAAGTTAGATATTTTTGCCACAGGTGAATCAAACCCGAAGCAGCTCTTTAATAATGTTGTCAAATATTTCACTGTTCAAGTAAGCAAATCGGCAGATGAGACTACACAAGAGAAGCTAACTTATCTTAACTTTTCGACCCAACTTCTAGACGGACTTAGTCCAACGCCTACTGTGTACATCAGGGGTTCTGATGCCCTGATCGGTAAAAGCCAGATTAGCCTCGCTGATGATGGAAGTGGCACCAAAACCTATACCGGGCAAGTCAAAGTTCCATCGACAGCAACTATTAATACGTTTGACGTTTTGTTTCTTGAACTCAAATTTGGCAGCGATTCAAAAGCTTGGATGGCTGACTTTCCCTGGGTATTTTCACTCGATCTAGCCTCACTACCTGCAGCCACAGACGCTGTGGCCAAAAGTGCATGGGACAGCGGAAATTTAGTCGTGACAAACCCTTTCACTGCCAGCGGAAGTACTGACCCATTAAACAACTTCACTTGGACAGTCAGCGTTTACAGTGACTCACAGTTGATTTGGACTTCACCATCTAAATTATTCGATGCCACTAAGACCGCAACAAATGCCACGATGACGGTTCCAAAAGCGGTATTTAATTTCAATTCTGGAGCTACCTATAAATACTCGGTATCGCTCCAAAGCGACGATCAAATTCCAGGTACACCGGCCTATGTGATACAAAGTCTAAAATTCAGTCTCACTGCCCCGTGACCAATATCTTTTTGACATCTTCGGTCAGTTGCTTAGCGTCAACTGGGCCTATTTCTTTGTGACGAATAACTCCGTTCGCATCGATTAAAAAAGTCTCGGGAACACCGGAAACTCCATAGTCAATTGCTGCCTTGCCATCCTCATCGAGTCCAATGATGTAAGTTTTACCAAAGTAAGCTGCAAACCTTTTTGCATCTTCCGCGCTATCTTGAATGGCAATACCGATCACTTGAACTTGATCTTTGTTTGCCTGCCAAAATTTTTCCAACTCATGTGCCTCTTGCCGGCAACTCACACACCAACTAGCCCAAAAATTGAGTACGACCGGGCGACCTTTCAGATCGCTTAATGTAAAATGATCTGCGTTAACATTGGGGAGCAGTGATTGTCCTTGCACCCAAGCAACGCGGAAAGTCTGAGCGGGTTTATCAATATTTGCCGGCGGCACTCTCGTGGTATCAAGGCGAAGACCCGTCGCCATAACCGTCACAAGAATCACTGCCAAAGCAATTATGACACCGGTGATAATCAAGTGGGTTCTACGGCGCGACCCTGGGGTGTCACTAGACTGTTGTTCTTCACTACTCATCGACTCCCTCTCATTTTCCCAAGGACTGCTGCCCTTTGAACAAACTTTTTTCCAGCAATTCCTTATCCATCGAGGAATGTTCAGCTCCTGGTTTCTTGTATTCCTCTGAATGCTTGACCATGAGATTTCGTGCCGCTAGCGACTGACCATCAGTACTGATGCGACCTTCGACTACGACACCTTGTCCCTCCTTAAACATATCAGGAGGCGTGCCGTTGTGATGAACGCTGATATTGTGACCTTTCAAGTCAGTCATCATGAAGTCCAAGGAAAGTCCCTCGGGCTGCCATTTCACCGACCCAGGCAACACCATGCCACCAACCTTGATGGTTTGTTCCTTCAACTCAGCAGCTTTTGCCTGAGCCTCAGATGGAGTGTAAAAATATATCAGGTTGTCGCCAAGGTTGAGGAAGGAAATTCCTAAGATGGCTCCCGCGATGACAACACCACCGATGATCCAACGCGCTTTACCCTTATTGGCCATGTTTTGCCTCGGCTCCTGATTGGTTAAGAACTCTTATCTTCATTCTGAGTTTTATGCGGTGATACATAATCCAATGTGTGAATCCCAAGAGTCCCAAAGCTCCGACCGAATAAGCCATCAAGATAAAAGGCATCGGGTCAGTGCCAGGCAGTGTCATCGCTTCCAAATCTGACTCCCATACAATTTCACGTAAAACCGTCTCGTTTTTTTGCACTCAATTTCAAAATCTATCAGGTGCCAAAACTTGCGTATGATGCCGACTCAATTTCGTCCGCAAGAAGTATATTACGGCCCCGAACGCGCACTAACCAGGCGGCATATAAACTCATAACAAAAATCCCTGCGACCAAAGTCCACAGAATCTCAGGGTCCATAGTCGACCCACCCTGCCTAATCATACTTGGTGGCTGATGCAAAGTTCGCCACCATGTCACGCTCTTATAGATGATAGGGACGTCTGCAAAGATTAGGATGCCGAGTACCGCACATACGCGGGTACGTCCGGGACCAGGGGCCATTGAACCATATAGAAGTAAATAGCCCGCGTATAGCAGAGCGAGTAGAAATGTGGTCGTTAATCGCGCGTCCCAAGTCCACCACGTACCCCAAGTAGGGCGACCCCAAATAGAACCCGTGGCTAAAGTTAAAATGGTAAACAGAAGTCCCACCTCTGCCGTGCCCTTAGACCATGCCATCAGCCTTTCTGAACGGTTGCGCAGTGATAGTACACTAAAAACGCACAGGGCAAGTGAGCTCGCAAAGGCTGTAATGGCACTTGGCACATGGAGGAACATAATCCGATAGACAGGGCCCTGATGGATATCAACAGGCGCATAAAAAAATGCTAGACACCAATGAAAGATGATGAAGGTCTGAAGTACAGATCCAATTAAGAACTCGCGTTTATCCTCAGAATTAAACATAGGATTAGCTCTCATCCATTAGTTCGGTGAAAAGTAGTATCCCCAAAGTTATGTAGATTGTGTCAAATCCGACTAAAAGACCAATCCACGACTTCAGCTCAGGGCTTGTAACTCCCGCCTCAAGACAAAGTCTAGCCGATTGAATTGCCGCTAAAAGCACCGGCGTTGTGAGTGGAAAATAGAGTATAGGGTAGAGGATCTGGCGAGCCTGCGCTTTCAGAGTCAAAACGGAAAGTAACACGCCGAGAGCACCAAGTCCCGCTAATGCAAGAATACTAATTCCTAGGACAAGCCAGGAAAATAAAGACTGGTTCGCAGATTGATGTAGAAAGGCACCAAACAACATCGTGGGAATTAGGGTAGCGCTTCCCAGGATTAAAACCAGTGTGTACTTTGCTAAAAACAAAGACGAATACGAAACCGGATAAGTGCGAAGTAAGTCAAACACCCGATCTTGACGATCGGGTTCAAAAAGACGTGAAAAGCTCAATTGCAATGCAAACAGTGCTGTTAATAGGGTCTCCGCTAAATATACTTTTATTCTTAACGATTGATCGAGATCACCCAAAGCAAAAGCAAACAGTATCAACATGGTCAGTGCAAAAAGCACTGGAGATACCAACCGCTCTTTATCGACAAATTCAGCTCTCAAGCCCTGTCTGACCAAGGTTACATACTGATCAAAGGCGGTCGCTTTCACATGGACCCCCTGCTGACTATTTCCTTGGAACCGGTAATGAGGTTACGGAATGGCTCTAAATCGTGACTTACCAGAAGGGCAAAACCTCCAGATGACAAATGCTTACCGAGACGCTCTCGAAAGACTGCCAGGGCTTGTTGATCGAGCCCGTAAAGGGGCTCATCCAATATCCAACCGGGTACAGGTGATAAGCTCAGCCTAGCTAAAGCAAGGCGACGCTTCATCCCGGTTGAATACTTTTCCACTGGAAAATCGCTACGAAGCAATGGGTGATTCAGCCCCCATGGGGCCAATGCACCAAAAATTGCCTCATCATCGAGCTTTAGCCCTCGTAGCTGAGACCAAAATCGAAGGTTTTGTACGGCATCCATCTTGAGGTATAGGCCATTGGCTTCTGCCGGCAGGTACTCTAGCCAAGCCCGGCGATCTTCGATCGTCTCCCCATTTGAGCTTAATTTGATGTCACCACTGGTTGGATTAAGCAACCCAGCTATCACGGACAAAAAGGTCGACTTACCAACGCCGTTGGGACCAGAGATATGCCAAAGGTCTCCACGCTCTGCCGTTAAGGACAGATCGTCAAAAAGGCGTCGGTGCCGAAACTTAAAACTGAGGTTCGAAATCACCAACATGGTGCGATCATATCAGAACTCTGAGACATTGACATAGACAGTCGCACCAAGTCGTTGTTCTGCCGCGCGAGCACTGGTGGTCGCCGCCAAATCGACAAAGTAGCTGCTGGCCTCAAAAGAGACCAAACCAAAATTGAGAGACAGCCCCCCTGATGCACCCATGTGCGTAAGACCTGCCCTCAGACCAAAGGTCGCATAGCTGCCAATTCCACCCAACAGTAGCTCAGAGCCGATGTGGTACTTCTCATTGGGGGCCAGACTTTTATTCTCGAGTTGATCAATCTTAAGCACAAAATTGGCGGTAGCGTCTTTCCCAAGTCTTGGTGATGCCGATAATGCCACACTGGTTTGCTGCTTAATGACTAGGTCTGACCCGCCAGTCTTATTGCGAAACGTCGTATCACCCAAGTTTTTGGTCGCCACGGCAAAAGCTGGGTTCCAGGACGGCGACAAACGCCAGGTGAGACCAACGCTGTCAGAACGACCGGTGTAGTTGTTGGAAGCAGCACGAATGGCAGAATTTCTTCTGCCGGTGTCCATAAGGTCATCATAGCTTAGTGGACCAGTTACCTCTTGCCTCGATGCATAGTAGCCGAAGTAGCCGATGCTGATTCGGCCCTTGGCATCCTGGCCACTGAATCCGTACCCAACACCAGTCATGCTTCGGTATCTGACATCGAGTAGCGTCGACTCGCCGTTCACTCGCGGCACAGCAGCAATCTGATTGTCCTGAAACGGCAAGATGAGCAATCTCTTTAGCACCAACCCAGTTGCTGCGGTCACGCGAGCGTATTGTCTAGAATCGGCCCTACTATTGACCGCAGCCTTGCCGATGACAGAGTCGCTCGAGGCTCCGCTGCTCCGCAAGTCACCCAGTAGGCTTTTGGCACTAGTATTGGCTCCGGCCGAAATTAAAGGAAAATACAGTTTCCTGACCCAGGGTGAACTTTCTCGCACAGCGCCGAGACCACCTATCCCAGCGGGATTGTGCATTGCCGCATCGACATCGTCAGCAACGGTGGTCAATGCATAACCCATGCCTTGGGCCCGCACTGAGGGCAGTGGGTCCTCGTCAATAACGCTCTCCACCGGGGTCAAAGAAGTCGCATCAGCAGCCGTCGACTGATCTTCCCAGGCGACTACAAATCCAACTACTGCGGTCGCTCCGATCGCAAGGCGTTTGAGGATGATCCATTCAAAGGGCCTCATCATATCCCCCCCACTTGCGTCATCGGCAGAGGAGGATAAGAATTTAGGTATTTTTACAAATAGCCAATTTTATACAATGATTAAGACTACTTATGGCCTGATTCGCGCCCGCCTTTTTGTAGGTCTTTTAAGCAGGTCAGGGGCAAATATAGCGAAGCAAACCCTGCAACTTGATGGCACTCTATCCGGCCAATCGTCGGGTCCTCCGCACTTCCAGCGTAAGTGTAGCGACACTCACCCCCAACGATACCAGGCGTCACAGCACCGGCACTTTGGAAACCCGAGGATGACATCGTGAACGATCCAGTTCTAGGAATCGCCCAGATTTGGCGGTCATCGTAGCGACTCACTGCCTTTGGGGTAGACACCGGCGGAGGAGCTTCCTCTTTATGTTCCCCGTGAGCATCTTCTTTATGGTCTCCGTGACCTTCTGCCTTATGCTCCTTAGCGGGATCCCCTTTGCCAGGTGGAGGCGGTGGGGCTGGAGGCGTCGCATCATCCGCATCGAGGAGAGTGTCTTTTTCGGGAAAATAAATTGACCACCGCTCACCAGTTACTAAGCTTACATTGATGCGCCTACCCAACTGGTCCGACTTACTCTCACAGGAACTAATAAATTTGAATGGCTTAATCTTTGCCCCCTCGGATGGTTCACCTAGTTCTTTGGCGATGACCACTCGATAAGGGGAATTCCAGGTTATCGGCGTACCAAAGTCACCTTCCCCAGTCTGCACATTCCAACTCAATTTGCCGTAACGATCAAGGTCACCTAACACAAAGCTAAGTTGTCGTGGCTTACAAACGTGTTCGTCTGGAGCATCAGATTGTCTGGTAACGATCAAGCAAGTGCCTAGCGGCGGCTTTACCAAAATTGACCCTCTAAGATGCTCTGCCGCAACCTTGCGCCCAAAATTAGTTAAGTCGTGATTAGCCAGGGATAATGTGGCACCAGGTGGGGGATCAAAAAACGGTGTAAGCCTCTTTACACGCTCTTTCTCTGGAAGGTCCGCCGGAAACAGGGCAGATGCGAGAAGTGACCCAGCAAGTAGACTCATGGCTTTAAGTCCAGTGTGTAAAGTTCGTCAGATTGCTCGACTGCGTACACCACTCGATCTGAATCCGCCCGCCACTGCGGCCATCTCTCACTTGAAAACTGAGTCGCGGTCAAAAATTGGCCTGGGTTACCATGCTGGTCAGCGATGCGTAGGTCATAGCTTACTATTTTGTTACCTACAGTCCGTGCACCTGAAAAAATAAGCAATGGTCGATTGGGATGCCATCTAGGATCTCGTCCATAAGCGATAAACTTCGAGTCTTCACCATTGTGACTCAAATAAACGCGTCCGTTTTGCGTCGCCCAAACCACGCGATCACCATGGGGCGAAATGTCGAAGGACTCCACCCCGGAGCCATCGTCCTCCAACCTACGCATGGATATACCTCCATGTGTAAGCCAAAGCATAGATTGCTGAGTTGCTAACCACTTCCCATGCTCGATGCGCTGGGCTACCTGCCACTTAGCCAGTCTCTCAGAGGGAAAATATATCTTCTTGGTACGAACGCCCTTGGGACCGAGAATTTGAATACGCAGATCTCTGGGATCCAGGGTGAGAAAACCGGATGCTGTAGACATCTCATCAATCACTACGTTTTTAAAAAGCGAGCAATCAAAGGCACTGATGATACTCTTAACGCCACCATCGGGCATGATCGATTGCTCACGATAAAAAAGTCGATAACCATCGGGTGACCACGCAAAGCTCGCACCGACCTGTCCTTCACTGACCAAGTAGACTTGGCTGGTCTTGAGATCCAAAACTGAAAGCCCAAGCCCGTCTTCGTCTTGATACGCTACAAATCTACCTTTTGGATCCATGCGCATGTGATTAAAGTACCCAGGAACCCGCACCCACGGCTTGCCAACAGCAGCAACTACACCCAAAAGCGGCCCAGGGGCGAAGCCGACAAACAATGTCGTGAGCAAATTCAGACTTATTTTTCGGATTTTTAGCCATCTCATAAGATTGCTCCCTCAAACCGTAAGTGGTTTGATTCTGGCTATGTTATGATGTGAAGGTGAGAGGTTGGTTTGGTGCTATAAGCCTATTATACGCCGAAAATAAGTAATGATCTTGGCTCCATCTAAAAAAAGACTAAAGTTTTTGGTGTTTTTTCCGAAAAGACGCGGAGATACGGCGGCGGAGGCCTAAATGAAATTAAAACAATGGTTAGTCACACTGATACTGACTGGAATGTCAGCCACACCTTCGCTGGCTGCCGGCGGAAAAAACGCCAAAGGCACTACCAATAACGCTCCCAAAGGTGCACGCGCCAAGAACATCACCGGCGAAGCGACGATTAGAACTAAAGACCAGAGCAAAATCGACTTCGAGGCGGCCGACATCGGTGGTGAGAGAAAGACACCTCTGGGAACTTTGATCAACCAAAACAAAGCTGACAAAAACTACGACTTTGTGAAGATCAGACTGCGTTGGCACCCAGAGATGGTGCAGTCAGCTTCGGCGCTTGATAGCGGCAAGTAATCGCGACTCAAATCGCTGTAATTAGTTTCATCAACTCATCTAGCTGGGCTAGGTCAGCGCGCTTTGGTTTTTCATATCTAGCCGCCAACCACTTATGACGATCTCCGACATAAATCGTTGGTAGTTCTGGGTTATGAAAGACTTTATGTACATCGGCGTTTGCTAAGTAGCCGCTGTCGATGCCAAATTCTTTCATGAAACCCTCTGCATCCTCTCGAGTGTCATGCATGAAGACATATGCGAAATCGACATTGAGTCGACTATAACGTCGTTGCAAATTTACAAAATCTGGCATCAGCTGCTGGCATGGCTCGCACCAGGAGGCAAGGAAGACCACAACAAGCATCCGTCCTTCCTCAGGAGCCACCTTTTGCTGATCCACTAATCCCGGAATCTTGGTCGCAGTGAAACCGAGCATCGGTACCCAAGACTCCCAAAATTTATGCTTGTAGCGATCCGGCTTGGGTGCCGCCGCAGCTTCAGCGCCGTGTTTTTCTCCCCCACCTGAGTTGGCATAGAGGCTGGTTTGCCAAATCAGCGACAGAAGGACAACCATGGTCACTCGGTAAAACTGCATCATGAGGGTCTCTCGTTAAGAATATACTTCTTAACGATATGCTATCATGATTATTCAGACATGCGGGAGTAAGCCTTGACTAAAGACGAGCTCGCAAACCTTTGGCAATTTCCCTGGCCAATCATGGAGGTCCTGATTGGTGGCAAGTCGTCTATAGACTTAACTGAGCTAAGCATCAAAAGTCATGACGAGGCCGAAGCCTTTTTGAGAGCTTATGGCTACGACTCCACAAACCCAATTGACCTGAAGCAGATCGTTACGGCCAAAGAAGAAGCCATTGCCTTCATCCAACAACTCTTGCTGACACCTAAGGAATGGCAACGTGGCATAAAGCCACCAGATGAAATCATTAACTGCGAAGACCCTTGCCTCCTACTGTTGTGGGCCTCCAACTGCGATCCGAATGATCGGTGGCGAAGCCACTGGGCTTGTGCAATTTTGCGAGTCATGCATACGATTGCCCACCTCGAAGGAGTGCATCGCACTATTGATATGCAGGCAGCAAGGGCACAGATATTTGCACGTTTTCAAGAGTACTTGAAGCGAGACGACGAAGGCCGGATGTGGTTTGGAAGTCCCAAAGCTAGATGTGAGCTGGCAGCCGTCGAGTGGAAGGAAGTCAAAAGTCGTAATTCAATCATCCTCAAACTATTACACAAACGGGACAATGTAGCCGAAACGATATACGACTATGTGGGTATCCGTTTCATTACTAAAAACTTAAGCGATGCCATGCTGGTGGTTAAGCTGCTGCACGAGCACAATATTATCGTGTATCCAAATGCTTATCCATCACGGGCGCGCAATAACTTGATCGACACCCAGCGTTTCCAAACCGAGTTGGAGGGCCTTCGACAAAGGCTGCTGGCAGGCACTCTATCCGCTGAGGCCTTCAGAATGGCGCTGGTCCAACTCACAATTGAGGCTCCAGACGTTGTCCCCACTACTAGTAACCCGCATTCATCAACTGCCTATCGCGCAATCCAGATGACCGGACGGCAACTAATTAAGATACCCTCCGCACGGCTTGAGTGGCTGTTTAAGTTGGCTCAGGGCCAACCATCGGGAGAACCTAAATTGACCAGCTTAATCGCTACCGTAAAGGATCTGGTCAAGCATTTGCCAACCGCAAAAGACCATAAATATGACTCCGCCTTCTTTCCCTATGAAGTCCAAATTCTTGATCTGGCCGCTCATCAGCAAGCCCAGTCGGGAGATGCTAACCATGATCGCTACAAGTCATCGCAGGTTAGGGCAGCTCGTAAAAGGGTACTAAGCCCAGTACTTGAAACTGCCAAATCGGCTCTAGGTTGAACCCTGAAACGGACTTAAACTGCAAGGCTCTGGCCATAAGGCTAACTACATGTTAATGCTGCCCAGTGATCTTCTAGGTCCCTAATGAACCAGACAAACTTACTTTGAATTACAGCACCACAAATGAAAACTATTTACGTTGACGCCAATGGCACCTATCCCGCTTCGCCATCCCACTTTGATGCAGTAGCGTCATCTCTCAAAGCCATGGACGGAAACCCTTCCTCCATCCATGCACCAGGACGCAACGCTAAAATTGCACTTGAGGATGCACGAGCAGCTGTTGCCCGCTTGCTTGGAGCTACCGCGAACGAGATTATCTTCACTTCAGGCGCCACTGAAGCCAACAACTTTGCTCTGAATGGGGTATTAAGCACCATCAAGAGCGCCGACACTATGCCTCACGTAATTATAACAGCGGCAGAGCATGCTGCCGTACTAGAGACTGCCAAGTCACTGCGAGATCGCGGACTATGTGAACTTAGTATCGTTCCAGTTTTTGCTTCAGGCCAGATCGATCTTGCCACCTTAGATCAAATGCTTACGACTAACACTGCGCTAGTCTCATTTCTTGCCGCCAATAACGAAACAGGAGTTATGCAAGAGACCGCAAAGGTCGCAGCGCATATTCGCAGCCTAAAAAGCAACGTTCACATTCACGTCGACGCAGTCCAACTACTAGGCAAAACCGAATTGTCGTGGTTAGCCGCAAGCGAAATCGATTCGGCAGCATTTTCTGGGCACAAAGCCGGTGCTTACAAAGGAACCGGAGCCTTATATCTACGTCGTGGCAGGCGTCTTCAGCCGTTTATTGCTGGTGGCGGGCAGGAAAGAGGACGACGTGCAGGAACTGAAAATATGCCTGGTGTTATCTCTTTTGGGATACGGGCGAGAGAACTCCCAGCAGAGCTGGAAACTTCGATAGAGAAAATGAGAGCGGCTAGAGACACATTAATTGCTCGGCTAAGCTCCATTCCAGGAGCCCAAATTCACGGATTAGAAAGCCCTCGACTACCAAATACAGTGAATTTCCACCTTGATGAAGTCCCAGGCGACGACATTCTGCTCAATCTCGACCTTGCAAATATTTACGCTTCGAGCGGTAGTGCGTGCTCGTCGAGTGTGGCAAGACCAAGTCATGTTTTGAAAGCAATGGGATATTCCGATTGGGTCAGCCTCAATTCGGTAAGAATTAGCTTCACAAGTCATGCTGAATTCGGGGACGTCGACAAGATCATAGAAGTGATTGAACAAGTGCGGGATCGATCGATCCGAAACAAATAGTTAGATGAAGTGACGAGTTGCTAAATATTTGTCGTATCTGTTTTACTTCGCCAATACTGACTCGGAATCAGCTTCCATTTTGTGTTAGCTGCAGCAATGAGCTGGCGGAGTTACGCCTATATAACTCAAACTGCAAATTGACTTTCGTCGCAGCACCTAACAGTGAAATTCAAAGCCTCTGGCGATATCGCGGAGTCATTCGTGAGCTGATACTCCGAGCCAAGGTCAAGCGCGACTGCGCCGCCCTAAGGCACCTAGTTTCACTGGTGGAATCATGTGATGAGGTCCAATCCTTAGTTAACTGGTCGGATGTCATTATTCCCGCGCCGAGCAGTCTATGGGGACGGGTTCATGGAAGTCTTGATATTGCATCTCAAGTCGCTCATCAGCTAAGCAAAAAAACCGGTAAAACCATTTCTACTGCCCCATCTGATTTGTATTGGAGATGGCGCAAACAGGCTCGTCGGGGTCGCGAAAGCCGGGTTGACGAAGACTTAATTGAAATGTCCATCCTCAAATTGAGACGAAGTTTCTTGAAGTGGTTTGGGTCAAATAATGGCAGCGTTCCATCTTTTCCTAACCGCGTCCTATTAATCGATGATGTTGTCACTTCTGGTGCCACCTTGAGTAAGACGGCACGCGCTTTGAAGGATCGAGGCGCGGGAGTGGTTCGTTGCCTAACTATCGCCAGGTCTTATACTTAAATCTAGAATCTTATTATTACTGGATAATCTGGCTACATCTGGGATGAAGACGAAGGCTCTGTTAGAGTGCGTCGTTTGTCATTTAAGGACCACGAATAGAGCGAGAAAGATATGGCCCTACCCACCGCCGCCGAGATTGCCTCGATGACCCCAATGATGCGCCAGTATTGGGAGCTTAAAGCACGCTGTGGTGACGCCATCCTATTCTTTAGAATGGGTGATTTTTACGAGATATTTGGCGGTGATGCTGAACTTGTTGCCCCTCTATTGGAGTTAGTCCTTACAAGTCGAGAACGAGGCGACGAACAGAAGATCCCCTTTTGCGGTGTACCGCATCACAGCGCCAAGAATTACTGGCTCCGCCTGCTTAAACGTGGTTTTAAAATTGCGTTAGCTGACCAAGTCGAAGATCCCGCAACCGCAAAGGGTTTAGTTAAGCGCGACATCATCAAGACTCTGACTCCCGGCTGCATAGACGATCCGGAAGCTCTGGATCGAGATGCTCCAAACTATGTCGCGGCCGTCCATGAGGATCCTGGGGCTGGATGCTGGACCTTCATCATAGCCGATCTGTCTACTGGTGAATTGCGGCTCGGAAATCTTAAGGATCTGAATGCAGTTCGAAATGCAGTCGAAAAATTTCGGCCACGGGAATTACTTGCGAGGCGTTTTTTTCATGCTGAGTTTGAACAACTCTTGCGAGGCTATCGCGAGAATTATTCACTACTAATCGAGCCATTATCTGAGTCGACTTTACGTGACCAGGCCGAGCAGAAAGTCGTCATCACAGATGTATTTGGAGCTCCTGAACTTTCTTCGCAACCATGCGGCAAAGTTTTGGGTGGGGAAGCTCTACTTGCTGCACTGCTTTGCCACTTTAAATCTTTACAGACAGGAATCACTCAATTTCTAAGTGTCAGACCTCTGGCTGAATCCCATACAATGGCTCTCGATGAGACGGTCATCCGAGATCTAGAGTTATTCGAGACCGCACGTCGCCGCGATAGTGATGGCAGTCTTTTTCGAGAAATCAATCATACGCTCTCTCCCATGGGAGCTAGATTATTGAGATATTTTCTTGCAAATCCTTTGCTCGATGCCAAACAAATTAGTGGTCGTCATGAGGCTGTCAAAAGCCTAGCTGAGCTCGGTGAACAGCGACTTGTCGAAGCCCGTAACCAAATGAAGGCACTTGCCGATCTTGAGCGTTTGACCACTAGAATTTTGGGTGGCAATGCAAGTCCACTCGATCTACTCCGAGTAAGTCAGACTTTAACTGCAGCACTTTGGTTAGCGGAATCTCTGATTAGAAGAGAACCCAATGGTCTGGGTGGGATAATTTTTCAGACGCTTTCTACCGCTCTAAACATGAGCCGAGGCGCGTTAGATGTTCTTGCTGCAAGCTTGACAGGAGAGCCCAAGGGACTCGGTTACGGCAATAGCGTTTTCCAAGCGGGATTTGATGCTGAGCTAGATAAACTAAATGAATTAGCTAGGTCTGGTGAGGCACGGGTTGACGCCTATCAGGAAAAATTGCGCGAAGCGACAGGGATCGGTAGCTTAAAGATCAAGAATCATAAATCATATGGACTCCTGATTGAGGTCACTCGCACTCACTCCGCCAAAGTCCCTGACAGCTTTATTAGACGACAAACCATGGTCAACTGTGACCGTTTCGTTACAGTTGAGTTGCAAGAGCTGGGTGAGACTTTACTCTCTGCTAGCGACCGCGCAGTTCAAAGAGAAGCGCAGCTTTACCAAGAACTTTTGCTCCGCCTTGCCACGTTTAAGACTGAACTTCGCTCAACTGCGCAAGCTCTAGCTACACTTGATTTACTTCAGTCATTCGCCTGGCTAGCTTTGCGTCAAAATTATACTCGACCGACAATCGCCACTGATGGAGATCTAAATCTAAAAGGCTGCAGGCACCCTGTTGTCGAACGCTATGTCGGTAGGCACGCTTACACACCGAACGACATAGAGATATCTTCCGCTCAAAAGCAGATTTTGATTACTGGCCCCAACATGGCGGGTAAATCAACGGTCATGAGACAGATCGCAATCACAGCTATTTTGAACCAAATTGGCAGTTTTGTGCCAGCTTTGGAAGCAACGCTGCCCATTTTTGACCGAATCTTCACGAGGGTCGGTGCAAGTGATGATCTGGCACGCGGACAGTCGACATTTATGGTGGAGATGTCGGAGTCAGCTCATATCCTTCGTCATGCCACACCGACTAGTTTGGTCATCTTGGATGAGGTTGGTCGAGGTACATCTACTCGTGACGGTCTTGCATTGGCTGCAGCAATACTCCAGGACCTTGCTAGGCGAGTTCAATGCTATGCGCTCTTTGCAACCCATTATCACGAATTAGTGCGAGTCGCTCTTGAGCTCGAAACTGTACGTCCGATGCAAATAGAGGTGGTGGAACAAAATGAAACCATACTTTTCACGCACCGGCTTAAAGATGGGTCCGTGGATAACTCGTACGGACTCGAGGTAGCTCGATTGGCTGGAGTGCCAAAGCATGTTCTGGCGCAGGCCACTGAATTTTTGGAACTTAGCACCAATAACTCAGAACCAACCCAGTCGCCTGTCAAACCAGAGCG
>OMIY01000142.1 GCA_900299215.1 bacterium
AAGTCCAATCGCACGGGGTTTTTCGTGCGCTAATAATTGGTCGGATGGTTTGATGTTTTGGGTCGGGGCACGACCAGTTTCGTTGCCGCTCGCTGAGTCAATTCTGATGATCTCACTGTCTGCGAGTACGAATATCTGATGATTGGCTAACAAGGCGTCACGAGCGTTATGTTCGAGTTTATATAGAGTTTGTCGTCCCTGATTGTCGATCGTGATGATGCCGAGCTTACTTCCGAGAATGATGTTGGCATCATTGTTGCGGACAAAATTTCGACAGTCAGCTTGTTTTAAAAAGGTTTCTGACTGTGGGCTTGCCAAACAAATAAGCGGAAAAAATGAACTAGTAGTGAGCGCTATAAATGTCCCGAGGATGCGTGATCTAAACATGTATTCACAACTCCATTAGGGTGGCGATGGGATCAGATAGCGATTCAAGGAAGACTTTAATCGCTTCGATCTCGTCGTCATTCAAATTTAGGTTTCTCGCTTGATTATACTCATCGAGTAGCCTGGATAACTCCGGACGTGATCCATCATGCAGATAAGGAGCAGTTTGTGCAACATTCCGTAGTGAGGGAACGCGAAACTTATTCCAGTCGCCCGGATTTTGCGTGAACTCAGCTAGCCCCAGAGGCTCGTTGATAGAACGCTTTTGCTCGCTGAGGCCATTGCGGTCGAAAATATTTGGTGACCACGCTTGCCTCGACTCGTTCCATGATTGGCCGTTAAATAGCGGGCCACTATGGCAGGCCGCACAGCTAGCCTTTCCGTTGAATAGTTGGAGACCGGTTTTTTGCCTTTCGCTAAGTGCGGAACCATCACCGGCTAAATAGCGGTCGTAGGGGCTAGAAAATGGACTTAAACTTCTGACATAAGCAGCAAGTGCTGAAACCACAAGGGTTCTGTCGCTAACGGTTGCAGTTAACTCGGCGGCGGCTTCGAGTCTTAGTTTTTGGCGGGACTCGCTGGCAAATACCTCGCGGTAGGCAGCACCCTCCCTAGGTCCGATGTGTTGTTCTGGAGGGGACTCGCCAAAGAGGGGGACAAGAACCTGCTCTTCAAGGGATTCCAGTACTGGATTCGCCCAAGTGAACTTTGTGAACATGCCTGCATAGAGTACCTGAGGGCTGTTGCGTGGTAGCTTTAGTCCGGTGACACCCGCCGGCACGTTCTTGCGATCAGTGAAGGCGTAGCGAGGTTCATGGCAAGTTCGGCAAGACATGGTCCCGTCTAGGGACAGAGCTCGCTCCGAGAAAAGCTGACGCCCAAGTTCGCGCAGTTTCGGACGATTAACGGATGATGACTGCTCCTGGTTTTCTGTCGACTTTTGTCCACACGACACAAGAAAAATAAGTATCAAACCAAGGTTTAGAAAGTTTGCGATCATGATCCAATCTTTTGACTGTTGTATCTTAACTCTTGGGCTTAACGACTAGACGCGCGTTGCCAGCGTGACACACATTGCAAGCAAACGAGATCTTTGGAGATCCCATATCTTGCAGCTTCTGGTCACTCGAGTCGAAGATGGACACAAATAATCCAGCCGCAGGCACCGTAAGCTTATCGGTTGAATAAAAGTTGCCGAGTGAGTCAGCATTTACACTGGCTACGAGTTGGGTTCTGGCTTTGTCGCTGAATAATTTTATAGTTGCACCATCAACCCAGGGAGTTGTGGTGTTCTTATAGAGGCTTCCGGCTATCTGAAAGAGCCCTTTGCCTGGGCCTTTATCTTGGTGGCAGCCCTGACAGTTCTGGCCAAAGTTGTGACTTTTGCTGCTGCCAGTTGCGCTTATATTTGTCACGTTCAAGGTGGCAGTGTCCCGCACGTAGCAATCGTCACCGATGTTGCAAGAGGCGACGCTTGAGGTCTTATCCTTTTCCGTATCTTTACCGCAGGCCATTAAGATACCGACTGTGAGTAAAGTAACCGAGCAAACGTAGTCAATTTTCATCGGCAAGGTCCTTATTATAAAGTTACGACGGTGAACGTAGTCTGCGCTGTACCCGCATCTTTAGACGAGAAAACTAAGCCAAGTTTTTCAAAAATCGTCTTACATTCTGGATCGCCGGGAAACGCCATGCATCCTTTGACGAAATCACCGGCTTGCGCATTTGCCGCTGCATCGAGGTCGCTTCCGGCAAATAGCGTCTTAACATCGAGATTGATGGCTTGAGTCTTGGCGTCAAAGGCATCAAAGCTCATGACGGCCTCATAGTCATAAGCGCAGGTAAAGCCAGTCTCGGTGGTACCGGTGCAGTCGGTAGCTCCCATGTGGAAGTAGAAGTTCTCTTGGCCCGTCGTTTTGAAATCAAGCCGTGCAAATTTATAACCGCCCTTCCAGGTCCACCACATACCAGTCTCGTTGAATGGGGGTCTTTCGGTTGCAGCGTCAAGGTGGTTTAGCTTTGGTGGCAGGCCAAACTGAAAGCTAAACCCTTTATAGGAGTCGGATGGAGCTGTTCCAACCAAAGCTCTGTTGGTTGAGGTGCCAGTGCTGTCGCAGAGTCCAGTGCCGTCAGTAAAGTCGAGGAGAGCTACATTGTCCCTTTGCCATTTACCGTCGTTAGTGAGGGTCAGGGGGACTTTGGTGCCATCGGCCTTAATTAAAGTTGGATTGTAAACAAAGAACCGAAAATCACGCACTTCGATCGCCGAACCTGTTGTTCCAACACCCGAGTAAGTCTTGCCACAGGTCAGGCCTAACTCTCCGACTGTGGCCTTGAAATTGACGGTGATTTGGTCGGTAGTAGAGTTTGAAGATGCGGCGTCCTTTTTGCCACAACCAGTCACAAAAGTGAACGTGGCGAAGACAAATGTTACCATTTTTGCTGCATAAACCCGGCGTCGCATGCAAATCTCCTGCTGATTGAAATTGATGCTGAATTAGCTTCTTATCGTGCGTTGAAAGGCGAGGGTGAAGGTGCTGCTTTGAGCAGTGTTCTTATTTGCGCCAAAAGCTGCCTGTTTAGAGATAGTGAAGCGAATGAGTTGCGACACGCTGGGATAATAATCTTGGGTAACGAAGATGGAGTGGTTCAGCTGCTCTGAACTCCCGATATGAACCCCATCGACAGTAAGTCCAAGATTCTGCTCACGGTTGACACCGATCAAGGTTTTGACCGCAGAAGTCCACTGGTAGCCTGTCGTCGCAGTTGAGCGAGCGGTGAGGCCTGGCCGGTACTGAACTCCGTCATACGTGCGAGTTAAAGGTTGGGTGATCGTTTGTGCCAGTCCGAATTTCTGTGCCGTTTGACCAAACCAAATGTCGATACCGGCCCTAGCGTCAGAAAATCCCGTGCCAAAGATGTCGAGAAGTTCTTTGGAGTCCTTAGAGTTATGGACAGACCTCGCTTGCGAGGGCTTGAAGCTGGCGATTAGTTGCACCTGGGGGATTAAAGGCTCCGTGATATCAGGCATGAGAATGGTGTAGCGGGTGGCGATTAGGGGATCGCCGACGCCAGATACCGCATCCTCGGCCCCAACATTGCGAAAGGTCGGCACCGTAATCGTTGCGAATGAACGGAGCGAGAAGCTGTGACCGTAGGCGAGGGTGAGGTTTTCTCGTTCGTTTGGTCCACCTGCAGTGGCAAGGCCGCCACTAGCATTGACGTTACGGAAACCTGAGGTTCTGCCCAGAGCCAAGAAGGTCTTATCACGCTCGTTCGGGTAAAGGATCAGTGGATCGTCGCCACCACTGCCGCAAGAGGCGCAGCCAAAAGCCTTTGGTAAAAGGGTACATCCCAAAATTAGGGAAGCAGCTACGGTCTTGGCAGCGAGTTTTAGCATCAGGGTACGCTCACTGCGATGGCAGCTTGATCCGTTGTCCCGTCTACGGTTGCCGTTAACTGGATCTCCCAATCACCGCCCATGCTGAAGAAAATCCCCGTGACCAAGAACTCGTTGCTGGTGCCCGACACCGCGGTGATGCGCTGGTCAGCGGTCGACGTCCCGTGGCCCATCGAGGGCATCCAAGGGTTGAACTTGATGTTACTGACGGACTGCGCTGGCAAGCCGTTGCTGGCGAGAAAAGTGAGCTTGGCGCTGACTGGAGTCCTAGCGGCAAGCGGAGACTGCCAGTCTAGTTTCGCTGTGTAGTGATTTAGGGCCGAGGATCCACTGCCGTTACTGGCTGTGACGTTGTTACCCTGATCGCCGCAGTGAGCGGCGGTGAGTCCCATAAATGCTACTAATATCAGGCCTTTAATTTTCATCAGATGGTCCTTAAGATCAATGATTGAGCTATTTGGGGGTGTAGCTAGAAGTCCGGGCTTGCATAGTCCACCTTCACAAGTCTAGGATTTGAGTGGCTGCAGCGCTATGCAGCAAATTGTTGCACCTTAGAATCCACTTATGGCAATTCGCGAAAAGCTAATTAACTCAGCACTTTCTCTGACTGGTGCCAGCACTGTCGAGGACCGTACGAAGGCCCGCTGGTTGTTCAGGCTCAGGTGGGCGGCAGTAGCTGCGATGACTGGCGGACTGGCCGGCTTTCGGTATTATGGCCTCATTGCTGCTGAGCAGATTCCCT
>OMIY01000143.1 GCA_900299215.1 bacterium
TGATCAACTGTGGCGTCAGGTCGTAAGGCAGCACTCCACGAAGTTCGAAGAGTTCAGGTGCAAATAGTGGAGGTAAATGGCCATTGGGATGACTATTAGTAACGCGCAAGAACGGTGTGGTCATGGTCTTCGGGCGAGACGTCATCGCCAACCACAAGCGCATCGGGAAGGTGGTGAAGCCTTCCATGGGAGCGACGCTAGTGTTGAGAGTGTTCATGAGTGTGCTTGCCTTGAAACAGTACCCAAACTCGTCAGCACTACATCAACGCCAGCCGCGTAACAACATATTTTGCAATTATAACGGGTATATAAGTAAGGATGGCGGAGAGAGTGGGATTCGAACCCACGTTACCTGTTAGAGTAAACACGCTTTCCAAGCGTGCGCCTTCAGCCACTCGGCCATCTCTCCATGAGAACTAAGTGGTTAATCGACCGAGGGCATTTGTGCAAGAGTAAATTTAGTTGACGGCAAGGTCTGAGAAGCTTATAACGGGTCTCCAGTCGAGACAATACCGCGGGGTGGAGAAGCCTGGTATCTCGTCGGGCTCATAACCCGAAGATCGCACGTTCAAATCGTGCCCCCGCTACCAAAATAAAGAAGGCCCTAGTTGCTATCGCACCTAGGGCCTTCTTACTTTAGACTCGAGTCATTGAAACTGACCCTATGGTCGGAGTACTCGAGATGACTCAGGCTAGCCCAAATATGCTTCGTGTAGCTACTAGCGGCGACTACCCGCCTTTCACTACGACCTCGACCAGTGGTTACCACGGATTCGACATCGACTTGGCGCAGCTGATAGCGGCCAAATTAGGCAAGGGTATCGAGTTCCGTGGATTCTCCTGGACGGAGTTCCAGGCGCTGCAGCAGGTATGCTCGCTTCCTGATCCACCGATCGATATGATTGCTTCTGGCATCACCATCACGGCGCAGCGCAGCAAGGATGGTCTGTTCTCGACGCCCTATCTTCGCAATCGGGCGGTTGTCCTCGGACCGAAATCACAGCTCGTGCCAGCAGATCTCAACGCCGTTAATCTGACCCTGGGTGTGAATGAAGGTGGCTTCCTTGAGAGCTTGGCTAGACGCAATTTTCCAAACCTAAAAATCCTCACCACTCAAAATAATTCGCAGCTTTCATCAATGACGGCTCACGGGGCTGACTGCATCATGACGGACAGTCTGGAGGCGAATTCTATTTTGCGTCGGGGACATCTCCATCTATGGGCTGAGCTCGAATGGCATGACATCGCCATTTATATGCCTAAAGTTCGTATGCAGCTTTGTGCTGAAGTCGATGCTATCTTGCAGTCCATGCTGCGCGATGGCGCGTTGACGGCGTGCGCTAAACGCCATGGCATCGACGAACGCCACTTGCCGCAGCAATAAAGAAATAAACAAATTATTATTATATTGAGTGCTTCTTGAGTATCAGCCTCGCTTTAGTAAATCACTAATATAAAAAAATATAATCAATTAATTTAAAGGCTTGCCGTTTTGTGTCGCTGTTTTCCTCAAGTCTAAGCTCCTCTCGTCGATAGCTGCCTTAGCTCGCCCACGATTGGCGGGTAATAAGGAGGCAGAGATCATGGCTGATAAGAAGAACAAAGAACAAAAGCCGGCAGAGACCACCGCTGACGAGACTGTAAGCACCACTCCCGCGGAGCATATGCGTCGCGAGAAGAAGAAGAGCCGCTGGACGCTGCAGACATGCCAACGCGCTGCGAGCAGATTCACCACGCGTGAAGAGTGGGCACACAACGCACCCTCGAGCTACAAGGCTGCGACCGCCAAGGGCTGGGATATTCAGTGCTGCGCTCACATGGCGCCATCCCATAAAGCCGGTCAGCCTACGAAAACCAAAGCATCTGCAGCCCCTGCCAAAGTGGCGGCTAAGACCAAATCAAAGGCCAAGGTTTCACGCTCAGCGTGAGTCCAGTCGGTATCTGGTGGTAGACGCTCACTTAAAGCTCAGTTACGCTATATAAGTCGTGCTTAGTTTTTGATTAAGCACGAGTCGCACCGCTGGTGTGGACGTTAGTCGCTCAGTTCCCCCCCGCACCGAAGACGAAAGCTACTTGAGGAAGCTACGCTCTAAGGTCGGATGAGGTTGAAGATTAGCGCTCGCACCTGTTCGGTGCGTTTTTTTACTGCACTAATTTGAATTGCTGCAGCTGGCCGACCATGGGTACGCCGTAGCGACTTCTCGGCGGCCAGTGAATAGTCATCACGCCATTAGAGCTTCGGCCGATGATGGTTCTACCGTCGTCCAATTTGAGGGCAAAAGCGTCTGAATAGAAGTCGAAGCTACCGTCGACAATGTTGCGACGTCTGGACTTTTCGTCCGGATCTCGGGCCCAGCCTGTGACTTTTAACGGATAAAAGTCGTTAGGCTCCTCGGAGATGTTGGCTGTGGTCATCACTTCAAACTCGCTGTCTTTATCTTTGTAGCGACCGGAAACCCTATTCATAAGGTTGCTACCGCGCGACAGTGAGGGCACTGAACCAAGCTGAAGTTCGACGCTGCCTACGCGGCCAAAGGTCTTGGCATACCAGTAGCCGCTGAGCACGCCGTCTTTCCAAGAATCGATGACCAGGAACGCTTCGCCATGACTGTCTAGGACTAGCGGTGCGCGGCCCTCCCAGGCGTTGGGTTTGAAGTGGTAGCTAATAAACTCGTTAGAGTCGCCTTCACCGAAATAAAGCGTCCCGACGGCACTGAGCTTCTGCCCGCTACCGATAGATTGAGTTGCAGCGGCATGCAGCGTCGAGGCCAGTCGTAGATCTAGCGCTACGAGTTGGTAGGTGTTTGTGCTCTCGTGATGTAAGAATCCGAAGTATTCACCCACCATTGGAAAATCCGAGTCGTAGTCGTTGTCCCCTTTGGGAAGTACGTGAGCTAGTCGTGAATGACGACGGTAACTATCAGTCCCAATGAGCAAGGAGTAGTGTGAAATCGGATCGTACGTGGCAACGCAGCCATCGCATATAATCTGATTATTGTTTAAGGCGCAGTGGCGACTAAGAGTGGAATTGCCGAGGGATACCACTCCGTTAATAGGATCCAACGATCCGGTAGCAAAGCTCTCCTTCACGCAAGCGAGATCGGATGCACATACCTGAGGTTCAGGCTTGCCGCTGCGCCCAGACAGACGCATATCGGCAAAAAGTTTGTCGCCGATTTTCTTACGCCACTTGCTTGCCTCAATCTGGATGGCGCTAAACTGACCTGGGCAGTTTGCTTGATAAGACCCAGTGATTGGTGGAGTCATTGGAAGGTCGCTGAATATCGAGTTTATGGCGTCCGGACCAAGCATCTGCTGCTCAGGTTTGAGCTCCACTGCTAGCTCTGCCTTCTTTTCATGAATCTTGATCACACCACTGAGTAGCTGTTCATTTGCAGTAGCATTGACAATCTCAATGTCTTCCGGCCCACCGGTAAAATTCAGAGTGCCCTTTAAGGCATCGTGAGCGATTTCGCTGAAATAAAGCGTGTCGTATTCATGGCCAGTGAAGGCGCCAAGGCTGAGCCGGATGATGCCACGATACTTGCTAACGTTGCCGTTGCTTTGAGTCCGTGCCAAATCTAGTGTCACTGGGATTTTGCTGTGGCCATTCGCCGTTTTCGCAAAGCCAAGCCAACGCAAGTGGTCGCCTAGGTTTGCACTAACTGCAGCCTCGAAAGCCATCGGTTTGCTTGAGGTCGATCGGCATCCCTGAATGCTGAAGCTGAATGAGATTATGGCCAGAACACGAATGAATTGCATCCGCATGAGTCCTGCTCCATTGGTAGATTGGCTTGTAAAATCTTTGAGATATTTTAGAGGGTAACAGCCATTTAGTCGAGCCGCCACGACAGCACGGAGTCAGCGCTGGTGGCGTTTACTTAAACGAATCTTGTCAATCAGTGCTCGGCCCTCGAGAATTTGCTGATGTTGCTGCAGTCGTGCCAAGGCAAGGCGGTCCATTTCCAGGTCGATATGGTCCAGCTGCATTCTCTCGTAGATTTTGTTTTGAGTTTGAAGCTGCTCGATGTAGTTCTCGACGTACTGAGCCCGGCTGTCCTGTGCCCAAATGCGCTTAAAGTAGTTGGGGTCGGTAATAATCATCTTTAGCTTCATCTTCGTGTTGTGGGTGAGCCTTGCGTCCTCAATAAGCGCCGGTGGATAAGTGGGCATGTCTGGCACCGACTGCCACTTAATCTCCCATGGCAGCACAATGCTGTAGGGCTCGCGCCCAAGATAGTTTTTGTTGGCAGCCATCTCAGTAGCTGAGAGCGAGTGATAAACCTCAATCTCCGGCTCGGGCTCAGCCTTTTCAATGGGCTTTGGCTGGATCTTGTTCAAGCCGCACCTCCTTAGCCCAGGACGTACCTGTAGCTAAGGGCGGATATCGGCAGCATTTTATGAAAGCTTTAGGGTTTTTTCCAAGTCTGGTCCTAGGCGTCTAATAGCGCAGGACCAATGATTTATTTCCCAGTAGCTGCGGCTTGTTTGTTGACGATGCCAGCAGCACGGCTCAGCGCATCGCTGATAATCCGTTTTTGCTCGGCTTCGTGGGCCTTACCTGAACCCTCAGCTGGTGTGCCGCTGTTTTTGCGGCCCACATAGTTTAACTTTTGGTTAGGTTTCAGCACTTCTAGCAAGCGCCCGCGCACGAAGTTCCAGCCGCCCATGTTTTGCGGTTCTTCCTGAGTCCAGACGATCTCCTGGAGGCGTGGATAGCTAGCGAGCAAGGCTTCCATTTGGCCGTAGGGGAAGGGGTAGAGCTGCTCAAGACGGATCACGGGCACGTTGCTAAACTGGCTCTGTTCGTTGCGAGCTTTAATCAGGTCGTAATAAACTTTGCCGGAGCAGAAGATCACTCGCTCGACATCAGCATGGTTGACAGCAGTGTCGTCAAGAATCTCTTTAAAGCGCCCGCCTTCGAAGTCTGCCAAAGGCGATACACAAAGTGGCTCGCGCAAGAGACTCTTAGGTGTCATGACGATCAGAGGCTTACGGAAGTCGCGATGAAGCTGACGCCTCAATGCGTGGAAATGTTGTGCCGGTGTGGTTGGGATGCAGACCTGCATGTTGAGGTTGCCGCATAGCTGCAAGAACCTTTCCGGTCTGGCGCTGGAGTGCTCAGGGCCCTGACCTTCGTGGCCGTGCGGCAGCAGCATAACCAGGCTACTGGTTTGCTTCCATTTTGCTTCCGATGCTGAAAGAAACTGATCGATCACGATTTGGGCGCCGTTGGCAAAGTCGCCGAATTGAGCCTCCCAAATCACGAGAGCCTCGGGCTCAGCGACCGAGTAGCCGAATTCAAAACCAAGGCAGCCCTGCTCCGACAGTGGGCTGTTGATTACGTGTACCGTAGCCTGCTTGGCACCCAGATGGTTGAGGGCTTCGTAGCGCTGATTGGTTTGGAAGTCGGTGAACACAGCATGGCGACTGGTGAAGGTACCGCGCTGCGCGTCCTGACCA
>OMIY01000144.1 GCA_900299215.1 bacterium
ACCATTCGGTTCGGTACCAAAATCGAACCTTCCGAGTGGAATGACGTCTTTGAAAACTTTGCTGCTAAGCTGACCTCGGCCAATATTGGTATCCTCACCAACGGCTCGACCGGTCATCGTCACGGCTTCTTCAAAGAGTTTTTGGAGAAGGTAGGCTCTAGCGCCGACAAACTTTACACCTACGACAGTAACTCGCTCGCTGAGGCGACCGCCGAGGCCCACAAGATTGCCTACGGACTCCATGCGATTCCGCGCGCCGATCTGTCCAAAGCTAAGCTGATCGTTGGCGTTGGCGCCGACTTCCTCGATGTCGGTACTTCGTTACTTTACAACACCAAGACTTACACCGAGGGCCATTCGTTCCGCGGTGCTGACAAGTCCAAGCACGTTCAGTTCGAGTCATTTTTCACGCTGACTGGTGCTCGTTCTGACTATCGCTACCCAATCGCTCCGGGCAGTGAAACGGTAGTCACGCTACTACTCGTAAACTCGCTGCTGAAAAATCCCGCAGTGAAGGGCTCGGCAGCTGCACGGTCTCAAGCTCAGGCGGTCCTGAGTGCCAATGCTGGTTTGCTGAGTGGCGCGTACGACCGCGTCGGATTCAGTGAAGCTAACTTCGATAAGCTTGCCGAAGAGATGCTGGCGACCCAATCAGTGGTCCTAGCAGGTGGCTCGGCTTTTGATGAAAATGCAACGACACTTCAGTTGGCGGCAATTATCGCCAATGAACTTGTCGGCGCCTACGAGACCGTACTGTTCCTGCAAAAGGATTGGTTGACTGCACCGGTAAACACAGGTGATTTGCAACGCTTCATGACCGAAGCAAAGAACCTTGACGTGTTGTTCCTCATCGATGTTGATCCCGTCTTTACTCTGCCACCGTCGTGGGGTGTGTCGGAGATCCTCGAGAAGATACCAAATGTTGCTGTTCTTTGTGACTTCCCCAACGAGTCATCCAAGTATGCCAAGTATGTGCTAAATACGCACCACTGGCTCGAGTCTTGGGGTGACGAGCAATCGATCGCAGGACTTTGGAGCGTGCGTCAGCCGGTAGTTCGTCCTACCGTAGACAGCCGTCAGACTGAAGACATCCTGATGTGGATCGCCGCTTACGCTAAGAAACCGCTAGGCTACGAAAACTATCGCGCATACTTGAAGAAGAAATGGGACGACATCCGTACCCTAGTTGGTCGCAACGATGTGCCAGCAGAGAACTATTTTGATCTCGTTCTGCAGCATGGTTACGATGGCCGCAACTCAACCCAAGTGGTGCCGGAGCTTGGTGGCAATCTCGCTAGCAACTTCCGTTACACGGACATAGGCACTGGTGGTCTACGCTTAGTAGCTCCTCTTGACTACCGTCTGCGTGATGGCCGTCATGCCTGGAAGCCTGCGCTGCAGGAAACACCAGACTCGCTGACTACGATCACCTGGGACACCTGGGTTGCCTTGAACCCGCTGACCACGGTAAAGCTGGGCCTGCGCAAGTTTGATGTTGTTAAAGTCGAAGGGCCGGCCGGTAGTTTTGAAGCTTCTGTTTACCCACTGCCGGGTCTACACCCTGATACCGTGGTAGTTCCTCGTGGCAACGGCCACAGTAAAGCGAACGGTACCATCCAAGGCGGTAACGGCATCAACCCGCTCGTGGCGATAGGCAGAGCACAAGATCCTCTGACCGGAGCTCCTGTTACCTACGGCCAGCAAGTTAAGATCACTGCTACTGGTCGCGTATTCGAGCTCGCTCAGACTCAGAAGCACAACGATATCGCTAACCGCAAAGATATCATCAAAGAAGTACCGATCGCGACAGCCGTGGCCAACATGGGTAAGACCCAAGATTTGGACGACGTGCCCAACCTTTACCCACCGATGCCTAAACAGCAACACCGTTGGGGTATGTCGATCGATCTGACCAAGTGTACTGGATGTAGTGCTTGCGTGGTCGCATGTACGATTGAGAACAACGTGCCTCAAGTTGGTCGCGAGCAGGTTCTGCTCGGCCGTCAGATGCACTGGATGCAGATCGACCGCTACTTTGCAGGATCCGAAGACGCTCCTGAGGTGACCTTCCAACCTATGCTCTGTCAGCACTGTGCTCAAGCGCCTTGCGAAGGTGTTTGCCCAGTGTTCGCGACTTCGCATGATCCTGAAGGCATCAACCAGATGACCTACAACCGCTGTATCGGTACTCGTTACTGCGCGAACGCTTGTCCTTACAAGATCCGTCGCTTTAACTGGTGGACGCATCGTTGGAACACCATGGGTGCCCGTCTCACAGACCGCAACCCACGCGCCTTCAACCCTGACGTTACGGTGCGGACACGCGGTGTCATGGAGAAGTGCTCCTTCTGCTACCAGCGTGTACGTGACGCGCGTCACAGAGAGAAACTTAACGGTATACCCGTGGGTCAACCTGGTAACGTGGTTAAAACCGCATGCCAACAGACCTGTCCAGCCGATGCTATCGCTTTCGGCAACCTGCTTGACCCGGCAGCTCCGGTTAGTCAGCAGCGTAAGGACTTGCGCTCTTACCAAGCACTCAACGGTGAGCCTTCGCTCAAGGAATACGGCCTGAAGACCATGCCTAGCGTCAGCTACATGGCTAAGGTGTCGTTCACTGCGAAGCCAGCTCATCACAGTGCACACGGTGGCGAACACGGCGAGCACGGCGAAGCCGGTCACGGTGAGCAGCACGGGGCACGTCCGGTACAGAAGACTAAGAAAAAGGGATAATCAGGGGCGCAGGTTAACTCTGAGGGAGTGAGGCGAGGCTGATGAGTGATGATTCAAAGTTGTGGTCGAAGACCGTCTCGGATGTAAATTCGGAGATCCTGGTTAACCTGGAAAACCCGCATCCCGCGTATTACGTGGCGCTGGCGCTGTCGGTATCTGCATTGCTTGCAGGTATCGTCTTTGTCGCGCTGCACTTCACCTACGGTCTAGGGCTGTGGACTTTCCGCCCGCCGGTCTACTGGGAAGTCGACATTACCAACTTCGTATTTTGGGTTGGTATCGGTCACGCAGGGACGTTGATCTCAGCTATCTTGTTCCTGTTCCGGGCTAAGTGGCGGAACACTGTGAACCGCAGTGCCGAGGCCATGACGATCTTTGCCGTGATTTGTGCTCTGGTGTTCCCGCTGATTCACATGGGGCGTCCTTGGCACGGTGCCATCTGGGCGGTTCCACTTCCGAACACCAACAACCTCTGGGTTAACTTCCGGTCGCCGCTCTTCTGGGACGTTATGGCGATCTCGACCTACTTCACGACCTCGTTGTTGTTCTGGTACATGGGTCTTGTGCCTGACTTGGCAAGTATCCGTGACCGTTGCAAAGGTTTCAAACGCTTGCTCTACGGCATCATGTCGTTCGGCTGGCGCGGTACGGCTAAACAATGGTGGCACTACGAGACTGGTTACGGATTCTTAGCTGCTTTGGCGACCCCGCTCGTACTCTCCGTACACTCGGTAGTATCCTGGGACTTCGCGATGTCGATTCAGCCAGGCTGGCACACGACGATCTTCCCACCTTACTTCGTTGCCGGTGCTATCCTTTCCGGTTGTGCGATGGTGTACAACTTGCTCTTGCCGGTGCGTTACATGTTCCGCTTGGAGAAGTTTATCCTTCCAGAGCATCTTGAAGCCTGCTTGCGCTTGACGCTTTTGACCTCAACGATCGTGTTCTACGCATACAGCCTTGAGTTCTTCGTCGCTTGGTACAGCGGTAACCCATACGAGTGGGCGCTTTTCGAGAAGCGTGCGGTTGGTCCGTACAGCTTCTACTTCTGGGTGATGATGTTCTGTAACTGTATTTTCCCTCTGGCTCTGTGGTCTCGCAAAGTCCGCAACAACATCCCAGTGGCCTTCGTGATCTGCGTCTTGATCAACGTCGGCATGTGGTTCGAGCGTTACAACATCATCGTGTCCTCGCTGGTTGAAGACTTCGTCCCAGCACGCTGGGGTCACGTGCAACCGGGTCTATGGGAAATCGTCATCACCCTTGGCAGCTTTGGTTTGTTCACCACGTTCTACTTGGTGTTCGTGAAGTTCTTCCCAATTGTTTCGCTCTCGGAGATCAAGCTGATTATGCCTAAACCGCTCAGTTCGAAAGCGCATGGAGGGGCTCACCACCATGGCTAACACCCACAATCCCGATAGTGGCATCATTGGAATCTTTAGGCACTTAGACACCGTTTGTGCGGCTATTGAGAAAGTTCGGGATCGACCTGACTTTGCCGGGCACGAAGTGTTTAGCCCGACCTCCTATCATGAAATCGAGCATGCTAGCGGATTTGGCGCTAGCCCCGTGCGAGCGTTTACACTTTGTGGCGCGCTCACTGGTACGTGTACGGGGTTCGGACTAGCTCTTGCCTGTGACTGGAACTGGCCAATCGTCGTGGGCGGTAAGACAGCAGGGATCGCTTCGTTGCCCGCATACGTAGTACTAGGATTTGAATTCACCATTCTGTTGGGTGCAATCTCCACTGTGATCGGGATGCTGGTCATGGGTCGGATCCCTAATCCGAAGCGTCGGGTACTCGATACGCGTACGACTGATGATCGCTTTGCAATCTTTTTGCCGGGAGCGCAGCTCTCGAGTCCCCAGGCCCAGTTCTTGCGTGACTGCGGTGCGGAAGAGGTGAGGAACACATGACCAAATTGGCGACAAGACTCTGTATGTCAGCAGCAGTCCTAGCGACTGGGCTGCTCGCTGGATGCCGTTACGATGGTACCGGGACCAAAATGCAGTGGGCGCCTGATATGGCGGATTCACCTGCTAACAAGGCTCAGCGCACCTACTTAGATCCTCCAGAGGGATCGGTTGCCATGAACTCCATTTTATACGTGAAGACGCCGGAAGAAGCCGAGCAGCTTTACGGTATGCCTGAGATGATCGCCAACGATCCTCGCGGGATGGAAAAGGGCAAACATCTCTTTGAAACCTTCTGTCAGCCTTGTCATGGTGCTAACGCCAAAGGTGGCAAGCTGCCAGGCATTGTGCCTCCTGATTTGACGCACGAGTCTTACCAGGGGCGTAAGGATGGGTTCTTCTTCTACCGGATTACCTTTGGTGCCAATGTGATGCCAGGTTACGGTTACGCGACCACCGCTGCAGAGCGTTGGTACATCATCCGGCACTTGCGCTTGTTGCAGAAGGGGGCGTGATGAGCTCGCATTCGTTATACGAACATCGTCAGCAGTTCTTTTTTCCTCCAAGTGCGACGGCGCGCGGTGGCTTGATGTTCTGCATCCTAGCTGGAATCGTGACCTTCATTGGCGGTCTTTATACCGGCGAGGTCGCACGCACCTGGGGTAGCTATCTCTTTAACCTGTTCTTCTTTTTCGCGATCGCTCTTGGTGGATCAGCGTTTGCCTGCATGCAGGACGTCATTAGCGCCAAGTGGGGACGTCCAGTGATGCGTCTACACGAGTCGTTCTCTAGCTTCTTGCCGGTAGCCTTCGTCATGTTTGCAGTGCTGTTTGCCTGTATGCTGACTAAGTTCGGCCACGCTAACGATCTGTACTCCTGGATCAAAGATCCTAACATCATCGAAGAATTTCCTGGCAAAAGGGATTGGCTTAAGCCTGGGCTAATGGTTGGCCGTGATCTTTTCGCTTTGGCGCTGATCGTACTGCTCTCGTCCTGGCAACTGCGCGTCAAACTGCGCGGGGACATGGCGATGATAGGGGGCAATCAGGCGGAAGGCGAGCAACTCGGAAATAAAGCGCAAAAGAGTTTGCGTCATTGGTCGGCACCGGTACTAGTGGTTTACGCCCTGACCTTCTCGCTACTAGCTTTCGACGTGACGATGTCACTGAGTCCCACCTGGTACTCTACACTCTGGGGCGGCTGGTCGTTTGCAGCCATGATGCAGTCGCTGATGGCTTCATTACTGCTCTTTATGTATCTGACCAAAGGCACGGCTATTGGTCAGCTGGTCAAGCGTCAGCAGTTTCACGATGTCGGTAAGTTGATGCATGGTTTTACCATCTTTTTCGCTTACCTGACCTATGCCCACATTCTGACGATTTGGTACGGCAACATGCCTGAAGAGACGCAGTTCTTTATCGCGCGTCTACAAGGCCCTTGGAAGCCGCTACTGATCATTATCTTCTTCACGGTCTTTGTGTTGCCGTTGTTCTCGTTGCTACCAAAGTTTGCGAAGTGGACCGCAGGGTTGGCGATTCCGATCTGTAGCTCGATCTTGCTGGCGCAATGGCTAGTCTCGCTGATGATTGTCATTCCAACTACCACCGAGCCGTCACGCTGGACCTTGCCGTGGATTGAAGTTGGAGCGTTCCTCGGCTTCCTGGGACTATTCCTGGCTAGTGTGTTTAGATTTGGGCGTCGTTACCCGATGGTGGCTATCGCCGATCCTCTCCTAGCCGAGGCTTTGGCAGACTCCCACCACTAAGCTAACTAGCCAAGTGTTGGAGAGTGAAGCCAAAAGTAGGCAATCATGGCGATCGTTAAATCGATCGCCCAGATAAATAGCTGATTGATCATGAATTACCGCCCGTCAGTTGCATTACCCCAATGGGTATCGGCTGCCGGGCGGTAATCTTTACCCACCGCTGCAGGTCGCTCTGGAACCTATGAGATAATCAGAGCAAGAGCAGCGGAGGTCATCATGAGCAGTGCGTTTGAAGTTGCCACAAGGGCAGCGATCGAGGAAATCATTCAGTCTCACGCCCAGGCCTCAAAGTTTGGCTATGTGGTCACACATGATTCGATGCAGGAGATCGTCGGTGACCTCTATGCGCTATTTCTCACCAGCCGTTCGCTCAAGGCTGCAGGTGACCGTCTCCTAGCCGGTGGCCCAATGGCCTTAGGTGGAACCAGCAAGACTGGGACCGCGAGCAGGCCGCGACGTTTTTGATCTGCGACCTTCTAGCTTAGCTGACGAGCTTCACTTTATCTGCCGCTTCAGCCTCATAGTCAGAGTATGGCGTGCTTATCAGTTCCTGCTTACCGTCTGCTGCTATGGTGCCCTTGACCTTAAAGAGCGATAGGACTTCTGAGCGCCCCTTAACTTCGGTCTTCCCGGCAAGGTCGATGACAAAACGGTCTTTGACCTTATTTGCCAAATCCTCGCTGATCAGCAGGTCTGCCCCGAAGGCCTTGGTCGATGCCTCGATCCTTGAGGTCGTGTTTACAGTGTTTCCGATCACTGTATATTCCATACGGTTTTCGGAGCCAATTGTACCTGAGATTGCCTCGCCACAGTGCAGACCCACACCGATCATGATTGGATCTTCACCACGTCCAATCCTTACTTTGTTTAGTTCAGCAAGGGCGAGACGCATATCAATAGCGGCGCGCACAGCATGATAGGGGTCGTCACCGCTGCTCTGCGGCGCCCCCCAAACGGCCATGATGGCATCGCCGATAAATTTATCAACGACGCCGTGATTTTTATGGATCACATTTACCATGTAGCCAAAGTATTCGTTGAGCATACTCACGACTTCTTCTGGCTTGCGACTCTCGCTGTAGCTGGTAAACGACCGAATATCACTAAACAGAACCACCACAGCGCGCTTGGTTCCGCCGATAGACACTTGATCGTTGGCAAGTAGACTTTCCGTGACGCTGGATCCGTGGAATTTATTGAAGAGTGCCTTCACCTTCTCGCGTTCTCTTAACCCTTGAAGCATGGCTCCAAAGGCGGTGGCCAAGGTACCCACTTCGTCGCGAGCTTTGGCAATATTGCCAGGATCGACGTTGAAGTTACCGGTAGCAACCGCTTTAGTCAGCTGTACCAGTTTTTCGATTGGCCGAGTCAAGGTAAGAGAGAAGAAAAAGATAAAGAAGAATGCTACCGATATAACCACTCCCGTAATGCCACCTGCTTCTATTTGCATCAATTTTGCTGGCTCTAAAATAACTGATTCCGATGCTTCGGATATCACGGCCAAACCGTAGGAAGTTCTCGAGAATGCGGAGATATTAAATTGGTCGGAGTCTTTAATTTGATATCTGAGTCGGCCTTGTGCCATGGGGGAGCTGAGAGCCTGTTTGACTACGGGTATTTTCGAAAAGTTTGCGTGTTTAAGTGCCAATTTTTCCTGCGGGTGTGCGAGGACGACCCCGGATTTATCGACCAAGTAAATCGTACGCTCGCCAGTATTACGAAAGAGCTGTTGTATTGGTGCCAAGCTAACGTCAGCAAGAACAGCATGAGTTACTTGACCCGTATTGTTTTTTGCTAACGGTATGCCGACGGTCAGAATACCCGCCTTCCCAACCACACTACGATTCTTTGTAGTGATTTCGCCGGCTAAAGCTGTAGCTAGTGGTGGTTTAATCAGCTTGTCCAGAGTGTCGAGGAAACTAGGTTTCAGGTTGTTAGCTTTTAACAACTCCTGATTGACTAGGTTTGCCACAAGCGTGATTTTTTTGCCGTCACGGTGGTACACCTTAAGCGAAATGAGATCACCGCCACGGTTCAGAATAAAGCGGATCTCATCAAGACTTTTAAGAAACGGTTCTGAAGTCGGATTATTACCATTAGCCACATAGCGCTGCAGAATCAGCTTACCGAGTGTAGAGGACTTATCCTGAATA
>OMIY01000145.1 GCA_900299215.1 bacterium
GGTCCTGGGGGTGCTGCCGGGGGTGGTAGGCTCAGTTCAGGCAACCGAAGCTATCAAGTTGCTGGCTGGTATTGGCGAGCCATTACTTGGTCGCCTGCTCACGTATGACGCCCTAGCTATGAGGTGGGGAGAGATCAAGTTGCCAAGGGATCCTGCCTGTCCACTATGTGGTGATTACCCAACGATTAAAGCAGTTCATAACTCGGGGCCGATTTCGTGCAAAACTTTTGACTTCTGTGAGAGCTGGGAAATCTCAGTGGATGATCTCCAAGCCATGCGACTTGCGCAAAGGCCACACTTCTTGATTGATGTGCGTACGCCATCGGAGGCTGAAATCTGTGCTGTCAGCGGGAGTCAGCTCATCCCCCTTAGTGAGCTTGCCAGGAGAAAGACTGAATTTGCCGAAGACGCCCTGCTCGTGGTCCATTGTAAATCGGGGGCTAGAAGTGCTCAGGCTGTGGCTTTTCTCAGGCAGCACGGGCACACCAACGCCGTGAGCCTGAGAGGCGGTATACTGGCTTGGATAGACAGCTATGACCCTACTCTGGCGCGATATTAGGATTAGGGGCATAATTAAGGGACAAATTGCCCAGAGTCTTATTAGATTGGTCTGCAGGAGATAGTCATGTGGCGTCAGGGATTGATTGGTATGTGCTTTGTACGGCTGGTTTTCGGTTGCACGCATCATCAGTCAGATGAAAACGGCAGGATGGCGTCAGCGGCAGAGCTGGGCGTAGTCGACCCTGACCCGAGTCGCTATAACGGTCCAGAGTTTTGCAATCCAACTGGCCGTCAAGGAAACGATCTCAAGCGATGTTTGGATCAGAACGAGGGCCTTTACAAGGAGTTTGCCGAGGAGGCTAAACGCCGCGAGCCTTGGTTTAATTTTGCTGGTGATGGCTGGGCAGATAGTCAGGAACTTGAATCAAAGTATGTCTTGCAAGTGCAATCGAACGCCGCCGCAGGTGTCGTAAAGAGACTGGAGCAGGTACCAGTCGTTGAGTTGGCTGAGGCCGAGGTAAACCAAATCACGGGCAAAGCAGCGGATTTTGCCGGTCGTAAGCCATATTTAGTGCGCGCACTTATGTACCATCAGGATAGCGGGCGGTTTGCCGTGTTTGAGAAAGGACAAGATATTTTCGTCAGACACGACTCTACAGGGGCTGCTACCCAGGCAGAACACAGAACTGGAGTCGTCATATTTCTTCCGTTTAAACCAAACAATGTGTTTATAGACTGCCAGGTGCTTTAAGAAGGCCAGTAAGAGGCGGTGCACGGTTTCCAAGTAAAAGTATGCCAAGGTACTGACCCCGATCTTTAGTGATGCTTGAACCGATCGATGTAGCATCTGCCCGTAGCAGAGATGCACGGTGGCGTGGAGAAAACCACAATAGCCAAATCATGGTCGACACGCCCTCAGCGCGCACCCGATCCTCGCCCAGCAAGTTGATCCCCTGCTTATGTAAGAGAGATGAACTTCCCTGCAAAGACGTGCGGTTGTGGTCCACCGAACGGTCGACGCTAAGTCGACTCGCCGCCTCATTGAGTTCGTTGCTTGGCTGTAGTCTTGCTAGGTGCTCATGCTCTCGTATGCGATTGATCCATGAAACCAGGTAAGTCCCGTCCTCTGAATCGTTAGGACGACTGCCCAGCGGAACGCTATCGACGAATGGGGCGTCAGTAACATGGTCCATACCGATGGGAATTAGATACCAAATTACAGGTCCTCGCCATTTAGGGGTTTTGGGTTGGCAGCTTAAACTGACAACTCCAGTCCCCAAAGGCGCCAAATTTAGTTCGCGCTCAGACTGCGGCAACGATTCAATCTTGGCAGCACTCGCATCTGCGAAATCGATCTGAAACGATTCACACTGAGAACTTAGCTCAGAGCGCGCCAATCTCAGCGATTTACCTAGACCACCAAGATCAACCGCCACCGGTGCGCGTAGTGCTGCGATCCAACCACGAATCCGATCAGTGCACAGGCCGAAAGAATAACCCCCGGCATTTCGCAATACAGCGAGTGCCTTGGCTCTAGCGCCAAGGGATTTCTCCTTGGGTGCCTCTCCATTTTTTCCGGTTAGTATCTGACTTTCGATCTGTGCATCGAAAATTCCAGCAGCCCATAACTTGAGCGGCTTTGCGTCAGTGGACCCAGAGCAAAGATGTTGACCCAAGGGGGTGACCAAATCAGAGCGAAAGCGCGGATCATTCGCAAAAGCTGGCAAAGCGTTGCCAGCCAGCATTGCGAACATCAGCGCTCTCGTCCGTAGAGCCAAGTAGTTACTTAGCCGCATCGATGAGTTTAAAAATGGTCGTCAGCTGCATGTTGGATGTACCTTCATAAAGCTTGCCAATTTTGACATCTCGGTAGAATTTCTCAGCGGGGAACTCCTTGATAAAGCCATATCCGCCGTAAACCTCAAGAGCGCGTGACGCCACCTCTTCGGCAATTTCTGACACCATATATTTGGCCATAGCGGCCTCTTTGATAAATGGCCTTTTGGCGTCTTTCAGTCTGGCCGCGTTGTACACTAGCAGTTTTGCTGCTTCGACCTTGGTGGCTAGCTCAGCCAACTGCATTTGGACGCCTTGGAACTCCTTAATCTTCTTGCCGAACTGCTCACGTTGGTTGGCGTATGAAAGGGCTCCAGCTAAGGCTCCCTCAGCCAATCCCAGCATCTGAGCAGCGATACCAATGCGGCCCTCATTCAAGGTTTCGATGGCAATTTTGTAGCCAACTCCAACTTCACCAAGAACATGGCTTTTGGGGACTTTGACGTCATTCAGTAGGACTTCGCAGGTACTAGAAGCACGAATGCCAAGCTTTACCTCTTTTTTGCCGAGAGCGAAGCCAGGCATATCCTTGTCCACGATAAAGCCGGTAATGCCCTTGTAACCAAGCTCCGGTTTGGCATTAGCAAACACAACAAAGACGTTGGCTTCTTTGGCGTTGGTGATAAACACCTTTTTGCCGGTGAGGCGAAAGTGTGAGCCTTCATCAATCGCGCGTGCCTGCATGGCAAAGGCATCGGAACCACTATTGGCCTCAGTAAGGCAATAGGATCCAATGTCTTGACTGGTCAATCGTGGCAAATATTTCTTTTTTTGCTCCTGATTGCCCCAACGGAGGAAAATATTGTTCACAAGGGTATTTTGTACGTCACAGACGACAGAAATAGACGGATCAACCTTTGCCAACGCCTCAACGGCAAGGATTGCCATCATGAAGGTACCACCAGCACCACCGTATTCAGTCGGCACTTCGATACCCATAAGGCCCATTTCAAAAAGTTGGCCCAAGAGCTTTTTATCGGCAGTCTCGGACTCGTCCATGCTGTGAACAAGCGGTTTGATCTGGGAGTTGGCGAATTTGTCGACTTCGTTAACAAAGAGTTCTTCGTCGCTCGTCAGCGTAGTAAGAGGCGCTATGCTCATGGAATGATGACTCCGTAATGTTGAGGGCGTGCATCACCGCAGTGGTTTTGCACTAAGTCAGAGTTTAAGCGACTGACTTGATTATTTCTTCTTTTTAGCCGCTTTTAGAGTTTTTTGCACGCGGATTGGCACCTTTGGGGCATCTGCCGGTAGGGATAAAGCCGACTCTAGTTCCTCGGCAGTTTTGCTAGTTAGCCTATCGACGCGACTAAGTTGGCGTCCGATACTCGTGATTTCACGGTCAAGGGGGCGGCTGTCAGCGGCTGGAGCCTCTATTTTGAGACATCTGAGAATAAAGGCGCGGCATAGCGAAAGGATGTTGCTGGTCCGCTGTTCAAGCCGCTCACGTTGTTGGCGAAGGCGTTGATGTAGCCCTGTGCTGCTTCGCGAGGCTGATTTGGCGGCTGCAAGATAGAGCTTTAGCTGTGTCATAAGGGGGCTCAGAGCCGCTGAGGCCGGATCTGGTCCAAGCCTGGTGGCATAGGTCTGAGCTGCACAGCGATTAGCATCCTCAATGTCCAGTTGTTGATAAGTGTTTGTTAGGTCTCTGCGCCTCTGGTCTAGCTGTACCAGTCGCGCCTCAAGATAATTTTCAGTTGCTGTCAGGCTGCGTTGACGCACCGAGAGGGCAACAATGTCAGAGCTCGCTTGGTTGTCAAAGTCCTGAGGCCGGGTGACGGCCTTCCCGAGTAGGCGCGTTTTTAAAAGGTTAAACCATAAGCCTTGAGCCAGTAAATCAGAGCGAAGGCGAGCATACTCAGCAACACGATCAGCAAAGATTCTTGCACCGTGCACTAAGGCTTTTTCCCGTGGCAATAGAAATGCATCACGACCAGCCAATTGGCGCAGTCGATCTAGTTGTTCGTCGAGTAGGTCCTGCTCCTGCATAATTTGGAGCTTACGAAGTGTAAATGCTTGGTCGTGGCCAACGCGGGCTCGGCTTTGATGATCTAGTATCTGATCGCACTCGTCAGCTAGTCTGTCGAACTGCTGATCCCAGCCGGTGAGGTTCATTTTCTCACCTCCACCAAAATTTGAGCTGCGTTAGTCGCGGAATCCACCGCAGCTCCACCATTTATTGGAGTTGCCTCCGTTTCATGAAATTGCTCCATCAATGCTAGGCGTCGGCGACTCTCTATGCGCCAGCTGGCTGGGTCGACGCCGTAGTCAGCTATAGCTTGTGACAGGCCAAGGGGCGTGGGTGGATCCATGGTTGGCCAAATCCGGGTACGCTCTTGCCGCTCTTTGTCGAGCCAAGCGCGCATCTCTTGGGTCCGGAGCTCCTCGCGTTTAATTGAGGCGGTTAACTTGGCGACCCTTTGAGTGGACGTATCGATACGTGAATACAGAGACTGTAGAGCCTTTAAGGTGGTGAGTCCATGCTCACGACCCTTAGGTGTTTGACTTAC